>JAYEPA010000278.1:0-7338 GCA_034723545.1 Thermodesulfobacteriota bacterium
TTCTCGGTACGCTGGGATTCGACCAAACGGTAGGTGTAATATTGAGATCCGTCCTTCCTGCTTTTGATTGATGTTCTTCGAATAAACATGGAAACGAGATTGGCATAAAAAACGTTTCGCGTCAACCATTTTATGATTTTATGGCACTACACGAGAGGCTAAATTTGCAACTTGTTGATATCACAGTATTTTATTTTTAGCGCATTTCGAAAATTCAGACACTTACGTGATGTTTGAGAATTGTTCGCACAAAGTTGGGTTAAGGTACTCTTTAACCTCACCAATGGGCACCTCATTCCTGTGAAAAATGCCGGCGGCAAGGGCGGCTTCCGCCTTGGTGCGGGTAAACACCTCAAGAAAATGTGCCGCGTTACCTGCGCCGCTTGAGGCAATAACCGGGATGGAGACCGCCCCTTTGACACTATTGATCAGTTCCAGGTCAAAGCCTGAGTTGGTTCCGTCTTTGTCAATGCAGTTCAGAAGGATCTCTCCGGCCCCCAGCTGTTCGCAGGTCTTGGCCAAGGTGATGGCGTCAAGATCGCGTCCTTCCCTGCCGCCCTTGATGGTGCACTGATACCAGCAATTCTTAAAAAGTAAAGTGAAAACTTGATTGCTTTCAAGGTGTTACTGAAATTTTATGGCCCTTTTTTTGCCACACCCACACACGACCCAACTGCTCCAGGTATGCATTGACCATTTTTTTAAAGCGAACAGTCTTTGTCTAAATCAGCCCCTCAAATTCTACCCACCAAAAACCCACCCAGCCCAACTATAGTTGACTGTTGAGCGGGTGGCGATGAGTAATTTTAGGTAGTTGTCTGTTCTGAAGTTTATGCCTGCGGCTTTGGCGGCTGCATCGACTGCCTATGAAATTTAAGATTTTTAAAGGAAAGGTTAATCTGAATCTTTTACCCTCCAGGTTACTGAGAACAATAGGTCTATTAAGTTTGTGAAGGTGCAAGAGGGGTTAAGATTGGCAGGTCGAAGTTCAGATCTGAGTGGCAGGTAATTTTCAAAAATCACTTGCCACGTTCAGATCCGAGCTTGTCGCAGATCATCTCAAATCAGAGATGATTGGTAACGCTAAGAAATTTGCACTGGCAAGATTAAGCGTTGGAACAAAGACCCTCTCGGACATGCAGTAGATCTTATAAGTTCCGGTAACCGGATTTTATGAAGAGCTTTCCCCTTGGCAATCTTTATTTTGCTAGGCCGAATTGGAATCAAAATCTATTGGAAACATCTTACTTTCTGGGGCCTTGGATTTGGCATGAGCAGTAAGACATATCTTACTGCCAAAGTTGTAGAAAAAATATCCCCCTCATTTTTCTGCAATTTATGACGAAAAATTCACATTCGTTTGCTTAAAATAACGACCCATCGTGGAGGTCTTATTAAGTGGATATGTGCCGGGGATTCAATGAACGAGTTGTATAATTTAAGTTATGCTTTATCATAGATCAAGCCTATTTTAACGATATTCCAGGCAAATCAAACCCCTATGATACAAAACCAGACAGTCAGACACAATGAATACATTTGAATACACCCCACAAGCAGTAATATTGATCAACCCACGTTTTTTTGCTGCTGCAAAAGAGTGTACAGATCTTTATCAGATGCGCAAAAAATTATCCACTCATCTGTATATGATTGAGCTCGAGTCATCTGAAGCATATGATCAGGATGCCGCAATTTTTGCCCGTATTCGTGATACCTCTCAAGTTCTTCGCAATATACTAAAAAAAAGGTCGGAGGACCTTGCCGGTTTTTCCATGGCCCAAGTAATTTATGATATAGCTCATGAAAATCACCGCCCCGATTTAACTCCTGCCTTTTATGCTGACTTGTACCATCTTCTTTTAGGAGTTCAAGGCAAAGGCTCTCGTAAGGCCTTTGATGACATCCATCTGTCGGCCATAAATGACCAGGGAAGACCTGCGGCAATTCATCGTTCCCGACAGCTTGATGAGATTTGCTCAGAAGTTGATCAGAAAATTAATCAGTATAAAACCGGACTTGACAAACATTCGGTTACCAGGCGAAATAAACGGCGTGACAAAATTATTACAAAACTAAATGCCTCACTGGATGATTGGCAGGACTGGCACTGGCAAATCGACAATATTGTCAAAGAGCCTGAACTTCTGCAGGACCTCATTAAACTGAGTAGTAAAGAAAAAAAAGCGGTTAAAACGGCCAGAACCCATAACCTTCCATTCGGAATCACACCCTATTATCTCTCACTGATGGATGACGCCCAGAGCCGGCGTGACACTTCGATCAGAGCCCAGGTTCTACCGCCCGCCGATTATGTGACCCAAGTCATCTCCAATCAGGAGAGATCTGGTCTTGATTTTATGGGAGAGGAAGACACGTCGCCCTTCGACCTTATTACCCGGCGATACCCGTCAATCTGCATATTCAAACCTTTCAACACCTGTCCACAGATCTGTGTTTACTGTCAGCGCAACTGGGAAATTGATGATGCCATGGCCCCTAAAGCCTTTGCGGGCATGCAGCAGATCGATGCGGCCATCAGATGGATCAAGGAACATCCGACCATACACGAGGTTCTCATAACAGGCGGAGATCCACTCGCTATGGGCGATGTAACAATATCCAACATTCTTGCTAAAATAGCTGATATTTCGACTGTTGACAGAATACGAATTGGCACCCGCATCCCTGTCACCATGCCAATGCGCATTACCGCCGATCTGGCTGAGATTCTTGCACAGTTCCGGGAGTTGGGAAGACGGGAGCTGGCCATTACCACTCATGTCCAAAACCCTTACGAAATCACTCCTGAATTAGTCAAAGCGGTGAACCGGCTGCGCTCCCACGGACTCCCTGTATACAACCAGCTGGTATACACCTATTTTGTTTCCAAGAGATTTGAGGCTTCAGCCCTACGAAGACACCTGCGTTTGGTCGGAATTGACCCATACTATACTTTTAATACAAAAGGAAAAGATGAGACCCTGTCCTATCGTGTACCCATTTCAAGACTGGTCATGGAACAGCAGGAAGAGGCTCGGCTGCTGCCTGGTCTGGAAAGGACAGATGAAGCAGTTTTTAACGTACCGAGGTTGGGAAAAAATTATCTCAAATCAAGGGAGCATCGAGATCTGCTTGCGATCTTGCCGAACGGTGCTAGAGTATATGAGTTCTACGCCTGGGAGAAAAATTTATCTAACACAACGAACACTTACTCTTACGTTGACGTGCCGATTCTGAACTACTTAAAAAGGCTTGAAAAAGACGGGGAGAATCTACAGGATTATGACACGATCTGGTATTATTTTTAGTGACGCTATACCTAAAAGGAAAAACAGAATAACATTACCCTGAGGTAGTTTGATGTTTTTACCGGCAATCATAACCATTTAAGGAAAACTGCAATTTAAGATTGTTCCTGAATTGATTCGCTGTGGCAAAATTGTAAAATTTACCACCTTGCCTCTGCCAATCTCAACCGCTTAAGAAAGCCCTTAATTTTATCTTCTCGTAAATAACCCGAAAATATAATTTGATTTCTTTTTCGGGGGAGGCGTCAAGGTAGCTAGTAGAATTGCCAGAAGTAAGGTTAATCGTTTGGTAGGCAAATGTAAAGTTGAGCTGCTTAATCGCTGGATTGTAAACTGATTATTAACCTATAATTCTGTGTAAAAAAAGAAGGACATGATCAACTAAGTCATGCCCCTCTTAAACTAGAGATCTTATCTAGTCCTATACTTTGCCCCAGTTCAGACCCGTGGCCTTGGCGGCTGCATCAACTGCCGCCAGTAGTGTTTCCTGTGAAAGATGAGCATAACGTTGAGTCGTCTTCAGTTGAGCATGGCCAAGGACATTTGCAACTTCATAGATAGATCGCCCGGAATTAACCATGTTGGAGGCCATGCTGTGTCGAAGATCATGCATCCGTACCTCAGGCAGACCTGCAGTCTTTCTGGCATTATCCCAGCTGCGATGAATATTCACAAAGGGCTTAAATGTATCTGGATTAGGCACCACATAAGGGCAGTTATCCCAGCGTGGCAGTTCAGCCAGTACCGCCAGTGCCGCTTGAGACAAAGGAACATGACGGCTCTTCCCTGATTTTGCCAATGGGATACGCCAAATGCGACGTTCCAGATCAAATTCAGACCATTGACTTTTAAGAAGTTCCATTTTTCTACATCCCAAAAGTAACAATAGTGGAACGATATTTTTTAGCTGGCTATTCCTGCTCTTTTTTACAGCAGCACATAAACGCTGATTCTCCTCAGCCGTCAGGAAACGCTCTCGGGCATTGTTGGCCTCAAATAATTTCACGCCTGCTGCTGGATTGGATTCGACACCTGGAATTTTCCATTTAAGACAAAGGTTGAACATGTATTTCAAAAGGACCAACCCTCTATTGGCCATACCCAGGGCATAACCTTTATTTTTCATGGAATGGTGGAATTCTGTTACGGCCTGTGGAGTAATTTTATCAAGATGGCTTGTGCCGAACCGTGGCAGGATATGGTTCCTTAAAAGGCTATCATCCGACTTCCAAGACCGTTTATAGCCCTTGATAAAAGGCATATAGCGATCCCGACAGAATTCAGCGAGGGTAGGCACCATACGTTTTTTACGTTTTTCCGCCGAGGGGTCTTCTCCTAACACAACACGTGATCTAATCACCTGGGCTGCTTTTTTTGCACGATCGAATGAAATGGACTTTGAATCACCAATTTTGTGCTGGCATTGCCGATTATGTGAATCTCTGTAGCGAACGGCGTATGTTTTTCCACCCGTTGATCTTACTTCAAGAATAAAGCCTGTAATTGATGTGTCGTAATAATTTTCCTTTTTCTTGCCTTCAGGGCAAATAACGGTATTGACGAAGTGTGCGTTTAAAGCAATTTTGGGCATCACGTACTCCTTTATAATAATATTGAGAGGAAGAAAGCATTAAAGTAACCTGTAAACCATTCCATTTTCCCTTTCATCCCGACCAGGTTTATCGGGGAGCAGCTCAGTCTTCTCTTTCATGAACATCAACCCGTGCGGTCCTGACCAGGTTCATCACAAGGCCGTACACCGGGAAGGCATGGAAAAATACTGCTGCATCACCTCGACATCACCGGGATGAAAAGCTCACCAGGGGAATTATCAAAATAATCAGAGAAAATAGATTTATTTAATTTGAGAAGAAACAGCAGGGGTGGAAGGATGCGAACTGCAGGCACCAACCACCCTCTGGGCCTCGCCAGGGGAGGGTGATGGCCGGAGCGGTGGGGGGAGGGGGAGGCAGTTTTTTTAAAATCTCAGGTGACGCTCCCTGAAAATCGGCTGAACACAATCTTTAAAATCACCATAAAAATTTTTGTGTTTTTGCTACCCCTCCCCCCCCTTGGTGTAACCAGTTGAAAACTGACGAATTTTGTATGTGCATCAAGGGGGTAGCAGATGGCTCCCCCCACCCGGATGAAAGTTAGTAATCGGCATCATCGTCATAATTCTCGATAAAAGGCTTAAGAGGAATTCTCCACTTATTTTTACCATTAATTCTTTTGTGTTCACCGAACAATTCACGCAGGATGCCCCCGCATTCTTTGCATTGAGGATTTGTTGGCTTGTCATAGCCAAGCTTTTTTAATACCTCCAGTGCCGTCATTGCAGGATGCCCATCTTTGCCGATCAACCCCAAGTCAACTATCTCCATCAGCCGTTCCTGAATAACGCTGACACTTCGGTGTTCGCGGTTGCAGTAGTCCAGCAAACCATCTTCCTGCAGTGTCAACCACCATTGCGTATCTTTTTTAAAGTCCTCGGCCAGTTGGGCAAACAGCTGCTGCATATCTATGCCATGGTTATAGTTTATTTTACTGACTGGTATAGTCCACCAGCGAGAGTTACCGGTCATATCGACCAGGAAGTCGGATTTGTTGACGGAGGCAAAGAAGACAGTTCGTCGCGGGTACTCCGATTCGGTGCGGGCATAGGGCCGTCTGATCTTGTCAAAATCGTTTGTTAGAAATCCCTTCAACCGTGAAATGTCTTTTTTGAAAGAGCTATCGAGTTCTCCGATTTCCACAAGCCAGTGGCTGACTGCACCAATAATTGAATCCTTGTTTCCACCATCCAAATGATGATCGACCTTTACCAGCATATCGCGAAGAAACTCATCAGGCACTAACGACATGATCCAACTGGTTTTGCCTATCCCCTGTGGGCCTTGGAACGTCAACACGCCTCGGGCCTTGAAGCCGCTGGGCTTAAGTACAGCTGCGACTGCACTGAGAAGCCATTTATGTATCAAAATGCGTTTCAGACATTTTGGGTAGTCTTCACGTTCAGTTATCGTGTTATAAATATCAGGCAACCGATCTTTCCCATCCCACGGCTTGCTGGTGATCCATTCCGCAACTGGATTGTACATATTCTTGTCGGCCAACGCTTCAACATAGGCTGGTACTTGCCCAATAGACAGACCGTTCAACGTTGCCAGGCTGATAATGTACGTCATCGTCACATTGTCCGTATTGTCGATGGTACCACTATGTCCAGGCAAGAGAATTTCTAACTTCTTCTTGATAGTATTGTATCTAACGATGATATGATACCTGGTCAGCATGTGCCTTATATTGTCTATGGTTGCAGGTAATCGTTGTGAGCCAGGACGGGGCTGACTTGGAAATGTCAAAACCTCAAGCGGTTGTGCATTATAAAG
The DNA here is from genome assembly GCA_034723545.1 of Thermodesulfobacteriota bacterium. GTDB lineage: Bacteria > Desulfobacterota > Desulfobulbia > Desulfobulbales > SURF-16 > JAGHCC01. The sequence continues at coordinate 6,704 of JAYEPA010000278.1, forward strand.
ACTTGATTCTTGATCGGGTATCTCCAGCTGGCCGCTCTGGTCATCAGTTTTGGCAGGTTTAATGCTCCGAATTGCTGCAGGTTGCTTCTTGATTCGAATCGTGCTGGGGTCGATTGAAGGGGGTGCTTTTGCTACAGGGTGGTGACTTTCCATAAAAACTCCTTAGGCCAAAGGCCGGGTACCTTTTAGCTGAAGGAGCAAAAATGCACCTTCCGCCATTGAATGTCTGGTCCCGGAACGTCCGGAACACTTTGCCACCCTGGCTTTAATATGCATCCTTTGATGCCGTCGATATGGCACCTACCTACTGATTTCTCAATACCGGTGCGCTGCTGTCTAAAAATGTAAGAAGGAACTGGATATATGTCAAGAGAGAAAATCAAATTTACGGTGTTAAATCAACAACTTGCCTATTTATGTATCATAACTCTTAGTAAAAAAAAATTTACCTACTGGAAGTGTTTTAAATAGGAAAAAAATATTAAAGCTTATTAAAGTGTGATGGTCCCGTAAAAAGTTAAATTCCACAACTATTTGATTTGATTAAGTAAATTTGCATTTTCTTGTTGTATTTTTAAGTGCCTTATGTTAATATTAGAACGTAAAATCAATAAAATACGAGGCGCTTAAGTGTT
>JAYEPA010000279.1:0-4038 GCA_034723545.1 Thermodesulfobacteriota bacterium
CTGGAACAGAAACCGCCAATCGCACCAAGACTTTTACTGAAAGTACCAATAACAAAATCAACGGACTCCTCAACACCATCTTCTTCAGCTAATCCACGGCCATTCTTCCCAAGAACACCCAGAGAATGAGCTTCATCCACCACCAGATAAGCCTTGTATTTATTTTTCAGGGAGACAATATCAGCCAATGGCGCCCTGTCGCCCATCATACTGTAGAGTCCCTCGACAACAATCAAGACATTGGTGTTTCTTTTTTCAAGTCGCCGCAAACGCTTTTCCAGGTCACCGATATCATTATGGCGGAATCGGATAACTTCAGCGCCCCCCAGCCTGCATCCATCATAGATGCTGGCATGACAATCAGCATCTAAAAGAATCACTTCTCCTGGGCCGACGAGGGTTGACAGTATGGCTAGGTTGGCCACATAACCGGTTGAAAACACAATGGTATGGCTACGATCAAAAAAACATGACAACTCACTTTCCAAGGCAACATGCCCGGAGAAAGTGCCATTGGCCATCCGTGAACCTGTTGTACCGGTGCCCTCTTTTTCAACAGCCAGACATGATGCTCGAATACATTCTTCGTTAAATGTCAAACCTAAATAATTGTTAGTGCCGGCGAGAATCACTTTGCGGCCATTTACAACGGCTTCGGTTGTTGAAGAAATATCCTCCATGACGATGTTGAAAAAATCGCTGCAGTTTTCCTCCATCGCCTGGCGGATTTCAACCAACGGTTTGAATTTATCAAAAATAGCCATCATCACTCATTTTCAATTATTTTTTTTATTCCGACAACCAGGTCTCCTACAGTGCGAACTCCCGGCAGGATGTTAATTGGTATCGAAATGTCAAAGTGATCTTCCAAGAGTTCAAGAATCTCCATGACCTTCAGGGAATCAAGGCCCAAATCATTCACCAGGTCCGTCTGGGCAGAAATATCTTTGATATTTTCCGGAACTATCGATTTCAGTATAACGATAGTCTGCTGCAATACATCTTCGTTTGTTGACATGTGATTTAACTTCCTTTTTTGGCAACTATTCAGCTGCACTTCATCTTCGCCCATTTTCTGTTTAAATTTTAAACGTTTGCCGCAACCCTTCTTCCAGCAATACCTTTGGAACCCAACCGGTTTCGCTGCTCAATTGATCGTTATCAGCGACCCAGTTTGCATGAACCAATTCTCTGACCTTTCCGGGAGTCAGCATTGGCGAGCCCCCGAAAATTCTTGCCGCCATAAGGTTAACCGATGCAACCAGTTTTACAAAAGATACAGGGATATTTGCCCGTAAAACAGATTTACCGTTCAGGCGTTCAACAATATCGATTATCTCCTGCCATGAATAACCGCTTCGATGTCCATCATGCAACTCATAGACCCGGTGAGATTTTTTGCCGTTATCCAACCAGGAAATGATTGCATCAACCAGGTCCCCAACATAGAGAAGTGAAAGACGATTCTGGTCCGATCCGATCAATGGTGCAATCCCTCTGAACATCCCTTGAAAAAGTGGCAGCATTTCACGGTCTCCCGGCCCGTAAACTGCAGGAGGCCGGAAGACGCCCCAAAACATATTGCCCGAGTGTGACACCAGAGCCTTTTCACCATTTCGTTTGCTTGCTGCATAAAACGACAGATGCGGTTCCCGTGCGGCCAGAGAAGATAACAACAAAAACTGCGGCTTAGGATTCTGTGCTGCTGCGACCTGCACCAACCGAGCTACGCCACCAACATTAATACGGTCAAAATCGTCCTGGCCGGCACCGCGTACAGCACCGGCACAGTGCACAATTGCATCTGCTCCGGCAACGAGTCGCTTAAGACTTTCCCTGTCTCCGAGGTCACCAGTAACCCACTCCGGATCAACATCCTTCGAACGTTTACCGAGTGAAGCGGCACGAACCAGTGCCCGAATATGCCAGCCGGTTGATGACAACCGTTTTACCAACATACCGCCGATGAATCCCGTGGCTCCAGTTATTACAACCGTACGAGACATAGATAGTTTTAGTGCTCACCGGTTTTGGTGATATTTGAATATACAGCTACCACTGTACCGTTCTGAGTAATTGGATTTACAGCGACCGAATTCAGAAAACAATTCCTCACAGGTTACGCATTGACTACGGCAATGTCTTCTAATTGACCTGTGGCAAAGTGTTTCAGATAATAATTGCGGGTTGCATGACGGGAAGGTTTGCCGGATGTAGTGCGGGCTAGGGTGTTCCGGGGAACGAGTTCAATTATACAGTCAATCCCTAATTCCTGGCGGATTAATCCATTTAATCGATTTGTCAGATCAAGGCGCTTCTGCTGGTCATTTTCTCGACACTCAACCATGACAACAGCAAGTTCACCGGTATGGGGATTAGTAATTGAAAATGCCGTTGCATCTCCAGTCCTTATTTCAGGCTGAATTTCTGCCAGGTATTCAACCTCCTGGGGCCAGATGTTACGCCCATTGATAATTATCAGATCCTTAGAGCGACCTGTAATTACAATATCAGAGCCTATCTGGTAAGCAATGTCACCGGTATTCAACCAGCCTCCCGGCGAAAGAACTTGCCGTGTAGCTTTAAGATCCCCAAAGTAACCTGACATAACACTTGGACCCTTTAAAAAGAGCGTACCACATTGTCGCTCCTGGAGTATCTGATCCTCTGAATCACGAATCTCAAATTCATAACCGGGCAACACCCCACCGCAGATAACAAAATTAGTTGATCTGTCATCCCCACTTTCCGATACAGGATTGACAGGTTCCGCTTTCTGATATTCTGCAAGATTGTTAGCATCAACCCGATCCGTCTGCATGCCTTTACCAAGCGGACCGAAACAGATCGCCAGGGAACACTCTGCCATACCATAACACGGCAGAAACGCTCGAGGGTCAAAACCACTGGGTGCCAGCAATTTTGAAAAATTCTCAAGCATCTCGGGACGAATCATTTCAGCGCCTATACCGGCAACACGCCAACTACTGAGATCATAACTGCCAAGCTCATCATCTCGAAGCCGGCGTGATGTCAAGTCATAACCGAATGGAGGGCTGAAAGATATACTTGCCCGGTTCTCGGACATAAGCTTTAACCATAAACGGGGCCGCATTGCAAAAGCCCGTGTACTTAAAAAATCAACCGACATCTGGCTTGCCAGCGGGGTCAGAATCAAACCGACCAGGCCCATATCATGGAAGAAAGGAAGCCATGATACGGCACGGTCACCCGGGCCAATCTTGACACCAAACTTGATGATAGCTGACAGGTTATTTAAAACTGTTTCCTGGGTTATCATCACCCCCCGAGGAAAACGGGTACTGCCCGAGGTATATTGCAGGTAAGCCAACTCTTTTGTATCCAGAGGCTGCAGCTGGGCTTTGGATTCCGAAACTTTATCGTAGGACTGCGGATTCCCAACAAATTGGATATCCAATTTTGCGGCAGCTTCTGTCAAAAAGGGCATGAAGTCATCAGTGGCCATGGCGAGTTTGGCCTGACAGATCGACAATAATCGCTCAAGCTGATTGATGTATTCCCTGCGCCCGCTTAACTGTATCTTGGCCGGCAGCGGAACAGGTATTAAGCCGGCATATTGACAGGCAAAAAAGAAGCGAACAAATTCTGGATGCGTATTCGCCACAAGCGCCACTCGAGAACCACGGCTTACACCAAAACTGATTAACTTTCTTGCCAGAGTTTGAGCTTCATCACGCAATTTTTTAAAGGACAGAGCAGCATAAAGCTTGCCCCTGCCGGAATAGAAATTATAACCGGTTTGTCCCTGGGCAGCGTAATCCAAAGCTTCAGCAAGTGAAGAGAAATCGGATCTAGGTGGCAAATTATGAACAGTTGGCGTAGCCTTCATTCCGCTATATATCTCCAAAAAACAAATTTACCATAAGGTTTAATGATATAAGTTCAGGTAATATTTGTATATTTACATATTTGCATAAAACTTGTAAAATAATGATAGGGCTGTTTAAAGCATATTTTAGCCAAAAAGTCAAAACCCTTTACTATTTTATAACTTAA
>JAYEPA010000279.1:4138-7278 GCA_034723545.1 Thermodesulfobacteriota bacterium
TAATGATATAAGTTCAGGTAATATTTGTATATTTACATATTTGCATAAAACTTGTAAAATAATGATAGGGCTGTTTAAAGCATATTTTAGCCAAAAAGTCAAAACCCTTTACTATTTTATAACTTAACCCACTAAAGTGGAATAAAACATCAGGTTTTTTAGGATAAGTCCCTTAACAGTAGAGGCAAGTTGTTTATTTTAAAGAAGTTTTTGATTTTTTTGCCACAAATAACACGAAAATAATTTCTAAGGGACTAAAAAAAGCAAAATTTGAGCCATTATTTTTTTATATCTGCCATTCGACTCAAACAGACCCCAAAGGCATGATAGATCATGAACATAGTCTAATCTGATACACAAAACTTAAGTATCATTTCTAACACCAAAAGTGTGTACAAAAGTATACAGTAAGTGCAAAAAGTACACTTTTTAAGTTTTCAGTGAAGACTCTATTCTGCTGAACGCTTCCCCGAAATCTGCTCAACAAAATGCCAATCGTTCTCTGAATCAACATCAATGGCAGCCTCTGGAAAAGGCATGACTACGGCCCCGGCACTGCCCCCCAGGCGGTGCGATATGCCACCCAATGCCTCTTCCAGGGTCAGGCGTCCCAACAAATAACGCAATACCATAATCCAGCCCAGCGCGTTGATTACTCGCAAGGGGTTCTTGCGCTGCTGTTCAACGCGGCGCCAGAAATATGGTGCTTTCCGAGCCTGAGGGGTTAAAAAGGCAAAAAGATTGCACGAACAGTATGCCCCATCCTTGAAACGATAAGCGGTTCTATTTGTTTCAGGATACGCGGCGGCTACTGTTTCGTGGCGGGCTACTGCAGTGACAACGTCACATCCCGTCCTCTGCGCTTCAGTGCAAAAATGATCAACAATCTGAGGACTCAGCAAAGCATGATCACTGGTTGTTAAGAGGATAGGGATATCTTCTGGAACTGACTGCATGACATGGAGGGCACTCAGACTGGGAGTCGCCTTATTTTCCACCCAGCCCGCCTTGCCGGCAGCGAGATACCCACTAAGTTCAGGCTCCTGAACCATAATGGTTCCGGGGGGGCCACAGAGAATCCGGTTCTTCACTCTTCTGGAGGATGACAATGCTTCAAGGACCCTGAATATCATCGGCGTACCGTTGATTGGGGCCAGCGATTTACAGCGGACACCGGCAGCCCTGGCTACCGGGTTCTCCTCTTCCCTGTCTGCGGCCAGCACAACTGCTGTAAAAAATTGCTGCACAGTATCCATGTCAGACCTCGTAGAAAACTTTTTGTTATTGGCCGCAAAGCCTTTACTAGCAAGGAATTTGATCAGATAAGCGTAGACTTCGAAATTGGACAGTTGGTCCGGGTTAAAAGGCTCAAGATTCAAGGTTGCTGATACCCTTGAGATAACGGGTACCCTCTTAACCCTGAACCTTGAACCTTGAACCTTGAACCTTGAACGAGACCCCGTTCAAAGATTCTTACTGTAAATACGAAATGTTTTATACTCCCTGCCACCATCATTCATGATGATATTCCGCATGGCTATATTATCTTCGAGTATCCAGGACATCTCAACTTTTTTTATGCCGCGTTTAACAACTGCTTTCTTCACGTCATCAATCACCGTGTATGCGAGTGCCGCGCCTAACAGGCTGTTTTGATATTTTTTAAGAACACCCAGAAGTATGATCCGTATGCTTTCAGGATATCGCACTTTCAGACGCCACAGGATCCTGAGCCAGCCAAACGGCAGCAACTTGCCGTTACAGTCATGGATGACTTCATTAAGGTTAGGGAGCGCCACGATAAATGCAGCCGGCTCTCCATCCACTTCGGCAATGCTGACAAACTCATCATTGATCAGGAACTTCAAATCATTACCCAGCTGCTTAAGTTCTTTCTGGGTAAAGGGAACAAAACCCCAATTGTCCGACCATGCGTCATTAAATATACTGAAGATAATATCCAGGTCTTCTTGAAAATTCTTTTTCCTGAGCGATCTTGTCTGGACACACCCTTCGGCCCTTTTCATGAGCGCTCTTCTGGCTGCTTTAGGTTCAAAATCCCCCTCAAGCATGTAAGCCAGTAAATCCTTTTCCTTGCTGTACCCGCACTGCTCGATATGTTCAGCATAGTAAGGCAGCGCATGTCCCATCATCATTGAAGGCGGTGTGTCAAAACCTGCCACAAGCAAACCACATTCCTGGTTAATAGACAGGTTGAACGGCCCCTTGCTACACAACATTTTTTTGCTGCGCAACCATGATTCCGCAGTGTTCAAAAGCGCCTGAAACGTTTCAACATTGTCCTCGGCTTCCAGCATCCCAAAAAAACCGGTGGCGTCTTTGTAGCGATCAAGATGCATTTGGTCTATCTGTGCACTGATGCGACCCACCGGGTTGCCATCACGGTAAGCAACCCAGAAACAACATGTCGCATGTTCAAAATATGGATTTTTGGAAGAGAGGTGCATGCGCCGCTCAAGCAATAATGGCGGCACCCACATTGGATCGTTCCTATACAGAAACCATGGCAATTTGATAAAGGTATTGCGTACCTGGCGATCCTCTACCTTAACTATCTGCAGAGAACTTCCCAACAGTTCGCCATTGTTTTGTTGTGCTGATTTTCTAATATCTGCTTCTTTCATGCAATTTGGAATGTGATTATCACTAATCTTCAGCCAAAGTTATGCTGACTTTTTTCATTTTTTGAATTCATGCCTAAAGTTGACGGTTAACGGCTCAAGGATGATGTTTCTATCAGATTTGTTTTTCCGAAAACCGTAAACTGTAAGGTAAACATATTCGGTTAACCCATACCGTTAAAATAACGGGGAGTTACGCGTAGGAGCCTACCCCTGTGGGCGATTGTGTATCGGTGCTACGTACCAGCGTTTTATCGCCCGGAGGGCCGGGCTCCTACGGAAACCATCTTATGGCTTAATGGGTTAGATGAATAACTACAATTGCAAACCACATTTTGTAAAAACAGTCTTTTTCCGACATGCTCTGACTTCCTAAGTATGGCTGAGTTTCAGTGGTAATCACAATTTGGAATAGTATTTGCTAAGAGATAGGGTTCTTTTGAACAAAATGACGATACACAGCTTGTGATTCAAGGTCAATATCTAAAAATACGAATC
>JAYEPA010000280.1:0-24004 GCA_034723545.1 Thermodesulfobacteriota bacterium
GTAAAAGCCCCCTTGAAATTATCGTACCCAGAAGGGTGGTTAGGTCAATCATTGGTTAGTGATAAAATTGAATCAATTAAAGGTAATTCTTTTTGTGTAGAGGCACTTAATAAACTTGAATTATGGTAATAGGCTTGAGATTACTACTACATCGAATAAAACTCAGAATAAAACTCAGTAAAACTCAGGGTCAGGTCTTGAAATGTTACATTTTTATTTCTTGTTTCCAACATCAACATATCTCCCAAAAGAGACGCACAATGCAAGAAATATATAATTTAAAGAACGACCCCTGTTGTCCCATTTTTGTAAAACAAAATTACGAGTTTTCTGCCAAGGCCTGTGGGATTATTCCGGTTTTACCATTGACCGTTTCTATCAACAGTTTAAAGTCGAAAGGACTAAGGGGTGGATTGTCGAACCGGAAAAGGCGTTGATGAAAGAGCGGGAGGCCAGACTCCGGAACTGATTTTTGAACAGCAGAGTAAAAAATGTATCATTCTGCATGAAAAATAATATCAACTGCTCCTCAAGGAGGCAGAGTTGTGAAAGCACCATCAGCTGATAGCCAAAAAATGCTCGACACCCTTAAAATAGCCGTGAACAAGGCCCTGGAAAAGAAAAAACGGTTAGGCCAATATGCGGTTATCTGGGCCGCCAAATTGGACTAACCACCGTTCTGAAATGGTTTATTTTCGGCATGGATAGGAAACTCAGGGTCAGGTCTTGAAATATTACATTTTTGTTTCTTGTTTCCAACATCAACATATCTCCCAAAAGAGACGCACAATGCAAGAAATATATAATTTAAAGAACGACCCCTGTTGTCCCATTTTTGTAAAACAAAATTACGAGTTTTCTGCCAAGGCCTGTGGGATTATTCCGGTTTTACCATTGACCGTTTCTATCAACAGTTTAAAGTCGAAATGACTAAGGGGTGGATTGTCGAACCGGAAAAGGCGTTGATGAAAGAGCGGGAGGCCAGACTCCGGAACTGATTTTTGAACAGCAGAGTAAAAAACGTATCATTCTGCATGAAAAACAATATCACTGCTCCTCAAGGAGGCAGAGTTGTGAAAGCACCATCAGCTGATAGCCAAAAAATGCTCGACACCCTTAAAATAGCCGTGAACAAGGCCCTGGAAAAGAAAAAACGGTTAGGTCAATATGCGGTTATCTGGGCCGCCAAATTGGACTAACCACCGTTCTGAAATGGTTTATTTTCGGCATGGATATTGTCAACTGATTCATGCGACCTCCCGGAAGGTTTTCCTGTCAGCCCCGCAAACAGGACATTGCTCCGGAGGTTCTCCCTCCATCAGGCAGCCGCAGAAGGGGCAGACAAAATAGTGGTCATCCCTGCCGATTGAAAGATCTTTATTTTCACTGGAATAAAACGAGGCGATAATTAGCTCCGACTGAAGAAGTTGCGATAATGCCGTGATCACCGGGGGCGGTTCCTGCCCTTTGGCTTCCTGAATATAATCTTCATACACCTCAATCATGGAAGTCACTTCCTGTTCAAAAATGGTCGTCAGGTAATCCGGGGATTTGTCAATTTGTCCTTTCATGTTATTGAATATGCGGCGGACCTGAATGGTTTCAGACTCAGCCGCTGCCCGCAGAAAATGGGCGACATCTTTTCGTCCCTCCTGGGCCGCTTTTTGTGCGTAGATTTTTTTCCTGGCAGCGGCCTTGGATAATTCCGCAAAGATCAGAAAAAGTCTTTTTTTAGTATTTTGTTCCATGAATTTTCCCTTCTGCAAATTTTATTTACATGTTGAAGTTGCCGGCTGAAAGTGACATAGTTGCATCCATCTTTATTGTCAATATAAGGTAATACTTGAAAATTGGAATGAAATGGCGAGTCGAAAAAAAAAGAATACAACAAAACGGGCAGGGAAGAAAAACAGGACGGGACGTTTTCCTTTCGTGACGGTGATTGTTTTTGTTCTAGTCGTCATTTTTGTGGCGTTTGCCCTTTACGTGAAACATCTTGACAGGGTAATTCGTCAGAAGTTTGATGGAAAACGCTGGTCACTTCCCGCTGTGGTTTATGCCCGTCCCCTGGAACTTTATCCCGGTTTATCGTTCTCAACCGCCCAACTTGAAAAAGAGCTGCAGCTTGCCGGATACCGCAGGGAAGATGTGGCTGCAGATCCTGGCGGTTATGATCGTGATGGCGATCTCGTTCATCTGATCACGAGGGATTTTTATTTTCCCGATGGGTTGCAGAAATCAGTCAAACTTACAGTTCAATTTGCCGGGGACAGGATAGAGAGTATTGCCGCGTCGGATTCACGGCAGAGAGTGTCCCTGGCACGGCTTGATCCAGCCCGGATCGGCAGCTTTCATCCCCGTCACCATGAGGATAGGATTGTTCTCACTATAGACGACCTGCCGGAGCTGCTTGTCAAGACGCTCCTGGCTGTGGAGGATCAGGATTTCTATTCCCATTCGGGCCTTTCGTTTCGTGGTATTGCCAGGGCGTTATTAGCAAATATCAGGGCCGGAGAAACCGTGCAGGGCGGCAGCACCCTGAGTCAGCAGCTGGTGAAAAATTTTTTCCTGAGCAACAAACGCACCCTGCAACGCAAGTTCAACGAAGCCATTATGACATTGTTGCTTGAGTTTCATTACAGCAAGGATGAAATCCTCACCGCCTATACCAATGAAGTTTTTCTCGGTCAGGATGGCGCCCGGGCAGTGCATGGCTTCGGGCTGGCCGGCCAGTTCTATTTCCGCCGGGATCTTGAGGATCTTGATGCTGCGCAGATTGCCTTGCTCGTCGGCATGGTCAAGGGCCCATCCTATTATAATCCCCGCAAATATCCTGACCGCTGCCTGAAGAGAAGACAGCTGGTCCTGGACATGATGTTCTCCCGGGCCGTTATTGACGAGGATGTCTATCAGCAGGCCCGTACCTCTACAATCGAAACGACAGGCGGGACAAAGGGCGGTTTTAATCGGTTTCCGGCTTTTTTGGATTTGGTCCGCCGCCAGTTGCGCCTGGATTACCTGGAGAAAGATCTTACCACGGACGGTCTGAAAATTTTGACAACTCTTGATCCTCAGGTGCAGTGGCAGGTGGAAAAAAATCTTGCGGAAACCATTGACAGTCTGGAAAAACGTGCTGGTGTAAGTGAGATTGAGGGAGCAGTGATTGTCAGCAGCAGGGAGGGCGGGGAGATTCTGGCTGTTGCCGGAGGTCGTAAGCCCCTTCAAACCGGCTTTAATCGTGCCATTGACGCCAGGCGTCCCATTGGCTCAATCATTAAGCCTGCGGTGTATTTGACCGCCTTTGCCAACGGTTCCACCCTGGCAAGTCCTGTTCAGGACAGTTCGTTGGCTATTGATGATGGGAAAGGCGGAACGTGGAGGCCTAAAAATTTTGACGGAAAAGAGCACGGCCTGGTCCCCCTGTATGCGGCTCTGGCGCATTCCTATAATCAGGCTACGGTGAAAATCGGCATGGATGTCGGGTTGGAAAAAGTGCAGCAGACCGTCAGGGATTTAGGTGTCGATAAGGAGTTTTCACCATATCCTTCTTTTCTGCTCGGAGCCGCCTCCATGGTTCCCCTTGAGGTATCCCAGATGTACCAGACCCTTGCAGCCGGCGGTTTTTATGTGCCGCAACGGGTGATCGGCAGTGTGTTATCGTCTGATAAAAAGGTGCTTCAACGCTTCGGTCTTTCCGTGGAACAGCGTTTCTCGCCAGAGTCGATTTATCTGCTCAATACCGCCCTTCAACTCGCAGTAAGAGAAGGGACAGGAAAATCACTTTCCCGCTCTATTCCTCCTTCCCATAATCTGGCCGGAAAAACAGGAACCTCCAATGATCTCCGGGACAGCTGGTTTGCCGGTTTTTCCGGTGACAAACTTTCCGTGGTCTGGCTTGGCCGGGACGATAACAAAACCACGGGACTCACCGGCGCCAGCGGAGCGCTGGCAGTTTGGGGAAAAATCATGCAGTCTCTGCATGCGGAGCCCCTTGATCTCCTGGAACCACCCGGTATTGAGTGGGCCTGGGTGGATCCGGAATCCTTTGATATGTCAGGCCGTTTTCACTATAAAAAAATAAAGTTGCCCTTTATTGCCGGCAGCATCCCAAAGCAAAGCACTGTAACGCCATTTCCGGTTCCGGAAAAAAAGAAGAAGGGTCCGGGGGTTCTGGACAGGATCCGCGATTGGTTTCGGTGAGGAAAGAGGAAGAAGAACATTGAAACAAAGAAAAAAAAGAGATCATTGGCGGTTTATGGCTGTTGTTTTGTCCATGCTGATCGCAAACTGTTTGCTGAACGGCTGCGCTGGGAAGAAAGAAAGTGTTCCTTTGTCTCCGGTTGAGGAACGCATTGAGAAGAGTCCCTCTGTCAGCGCCAGTCTGCTTGAAAGTGCTGAACAGGCTTTGCGTTCAGGTCAGTTCAATCAGGCCGAGATGTTTCTGGAACGGGCTCTCCGGCTTGAACCGCGTAATGGAGAACTCTGGCACGTCATGGGTCAGGTGAAATTTGAACAGAATCATCATGCCCAGGCCGTGCAGTTCTGTCTGAAGTCGAACAGCCTGGCCGGGAAAGACCCTCTGCTCATTCACAAAAACTGGATTTTAATGGAAAGTGCCTATCTGCAAATGGGTGAAACAGAGAAGGCGGCGTGGGCGCGAAGGCACTATTTGGCGAGTCCGTGATATTTACAGGCCCTTAGCGCCGCGGACTTCGATGTTGGATGATGTTGTACTGCGTCATCTTCCGGTAAACGGTCATCCGTGACAAATTGAGATCTTGGGCGGCCTGAGTTTTATTCCAGTTGGCCGCGATAAGGGCGGAAACGACTTTTTTCCGTTCATTGACGGCAACCGTATCGGAAATTTTAATATTTTGGGAAAGATGCTCGGGGATATCGATTTGTCCAGTGCAGTGAAGAGGAAGGTTGATGTAGATCGACTCGATAAAATTTTTCAATTCCCTGATGTTACCCGGCCAGTTATATCGATGGAGCAGATGGCTTGCCCGGGGAGTGAAACCGGTAATGTCATGATTGAATTTTTGGTTGAAGCGAGCAATAAAGTGCTGGGCCAAATCGTTGATATCTTCCTTGTGTTCACGCAGGGGAGGCAGGCTGACCCGGGCCACATTGAGGCGGTAGTAAAGGTCTTTTCGAAACCTGTTCTGCCTGATCAGCCGCTCAGGATCCTGGTTGGTTGAAGCAATAATTCTGACATCAACGGAGATGGGATGGTGACCGCCAAGCCGGTAGACCTCCTGATTTTCAATGATCCGCAATAATTTTGCCTGGGCGACCATGTTCATTTCGCATATTTCATCAAGAAAAAGCGTTCCGTTGTCAGCCCGTTCAAATTTTCCCTTCTTTGTCTGCTGGGCACCGGTGAAAGAGCCTTTTTCGTAACCGAATAATTCGCTTTCCACCAGTCCGTCGGGCAGAGCTGTCGAGTTCACTTTAATAAAAGATTTTTGGCGGCGTGGGCTTTGTTGTTGAATTAATTCCGCCGCCACTTCTTTGCCGGTTCCGGTTTCTCCGGTGATCAGAACCGTGCTTTCAGTCATGGCCACTCTGGTCAGATACTGCTTGAGTTGCTGCATGGGCAGACTGTCACCGACCATGCGCGATTGGCTGGCCGACTCCGGTAGACTTTGGCCGTTAAGCTGATTTTTGATACGTTCCACAAGTTCAGCCGGCTGACAATCCAGTTGAAGAAAATCATGAACACCAGCTCTGAGCGCGGCTATGATCATTTTTTCGTTGCTGTATTTGGCAAGAAACAGGATCGGCAGTACTGATGATAACTTTCTGATTTTTTTTACCAGTTGAAAAGATCCATCAGGACTGCGGCTGGAGGAGAGACAAATGACAAGATCAGGAGAGTGATCATGAAGATAATTGAGGGTTTTAGAGCTGGATAGGGTGACGGGTTGGTTAACTCCGAAAGTTTCAAGGTTCGAAGCAACACACTGTCTTTGTTTTTCATTCCCATCTGAGATGAGAATGTGGCAATATTCCATTTACTGTTCCTTTTGTCAGCCTGAACGAACATCCCAGCAACGAATTAAACAGGGGGATATTATCATAGAACTATTTGAAAATTCAAGAGATTTTTTTATTGTTTTGATATCTGAAAACAGAAAATGTGTTGCTTTCTAGAGACATTGTCTTTGCTCTCTTAAGGAGTATTGCTCAATTTGAAAAACCTCTTCATGTTATTTTAGACCCTTAAGTTGAAATTGATAATGATTGTTATTTGGTTTAAGTTAAATTAACAAAGGAGCTCTTGTCTCTGAGTTCTCAAAGAAATGCGTGTGGAAAAAATGTCGGAAAATCTGATTGATATAACTATTGATGGTCATGTCCATACCAGGCTTTGTCATCACGCAAGTGGGGAGATGGAAGAGTATGTTCTGGCTGCCATTGCCAATGGCCTTAAAAAACTCACTTTTCTTGAGCATTTTGAGGTTGATATAAATTATTTTAAAACCTGCTGGTTGACTGAGGATGATTTCTCTTACTATCTGAATGAGGGAGCCCGTTTACGAAAAAAATATGATGGTCTCCTTGACATCGGTCTGGGCACGGAAGTGGGTTTCAATCCTGATCATGTTCCTGAAATACTAGATTTTTTGGAAAGATACCAGTGGGAGCGTGTAGGGCTCTCCTATCATTTTTTAAAAATAAACGGCGTGCATTTCAACATGGTGGGCCGGAAGCAGAGTGAACTTAAGATTTTTTCTGAAGCAGGCGTTGAGCGAGTCATTACCGCCTATTTTACCGGTTTACTGACAGCGTTGGAAAAGATTCCTGCCTCAGTGGTCTGTCATCTTGACGCTGTTCTTCGCCACCATCCTCAGGTTTTTTTATCGGAAGAACATCATGAACAGATTCGCAATATTTTGATGTTAATGAAGAAGAAGGATATCGCTCTGGAGATCAATACCTCAGGATTTGCATTGAGAAACGAGCCTTATCCGTCCCGTTTTATTTTGCGTCAGGCAAAAAAAATGGGCATCAGGTTCGAAGCCGGTTCTGATGCCCACAGGCCGCAGGATGTCGCCCGTTATTTCGGGCAGCTTCCTGACTATTTAGCTGTTTTGTGAATGAAATTTATCTCTCACGGAGACGCAGAGTTCACAGAGAAAAAAGGTAATTTTTCAATAAGTGCTGGCATACCGATAACCTCCCCCTTTATTAAAGGGGGATTGAGGGGATTTGTTTAGAGGTTGCCACCACTTGTTGAGAAGTTACAAAAAGAATGAACAACTCTGTGGGCTTTGCGCCTCTGTGAGAGACTTAACACAACATGGTACAAATTTATTGCAAATTTGAGAGATGAATTCTCAGATTGATCAAGTTGGAATTACTCCAGATCAATCACCAGGGGGATGGAATGAATTTCATTGGAAACGGTCCGGGTGGAGAGCAGTGACCAGTTTCCCGTCGTTGCTTTGTCTCCCAGCAATTGATCAATATCCTCAACCAGTTTTTTGATATTGATGATCGGGTGGCGGGAAAAAACTTCGGGCAGGCCGTAGGTGAGATTACAGGCTAGACATTTTCTGGGTCTTTCCAGCAGTTGGAGTTCAAAATAGAGTTTTTTCTCCTGCGGATCGTCAGTGATATGTTTGAGGACAATATCATAGGCGCCGTCCGAGGCGTCTCCGAAAAGAGCTTCAAAAAAATCATCGGCCCGTTCCGGGGGAAAGAGTTGGGTTAAGTTTTTTTCAGTAAATATTTCAGTAAATTGCGACATAGTATAAGTGATTCCTCCATCAAATTTTTTCTGTTTATTTTTTTTCGATAATTTTTTAGGTGAGCTTATCTGCCTGGCTTCCTATCGGTTACTTTCTCTTATAATAATTTACTAAGCCCTCTTTAAGCCGTCAAACGAAAAAATGTCAAGCCTGTTTCCTTTTTTTTCAATATTGTTGAATTAAGAATAAAAGTTTAAAAAAACTTTTTTTTTGCCACAAAATCCACAACCTATTCAAAAAAAGAAAAAAATTTGTGTTTTTTTTGTGGGGTACGTGGCTGAACATAATATGTTTCTTAATATTTTATCCGGCCAACCTTCATTGCATGGGATAAGACGGTATGGTACACTTAGGGTCATGCAAAAAACTCTCTTTGATTTACACCCTTCCTCATCTGAAAAAAAGCAGACTGATTCGGGCCAACGCCCTATTTCTTCTGAAAATCTGAATTCATCCCAATTCGAGGCGGTGAGCACTGTTGACGGACCGGTGATGGTGATTGCCGGCGCCGGCAGTGGCAAGACCCGCACCCTGGTTTACCGGCTGGCTTATCTGGTAGAGCAGGGGATTGCGCCGGAAAATATTCTACTGCTGACCTTTACCCGCAAGGCTGCCCGGGAAATGCAGAACAGGGCGGCTTATCTTCTCGATGAAAAATGCAGTCGGGTCACCGGCGGCACTTTTCACTCGGTGGCGAATCTTCTTCTTCGAAGATATGGCCATTATTTGGGTTATGAACCGAATTTTACCATTCTTGACCGGGGTGATTCAGAAGGTATCATTAATTTGCTGAAATCTTCCCTGGAACTTGCCGGCAGCGGCAAGAAGTTCCCTTCAAAAAGGGTGGTCATGAATATTCTCAGCGGTGCTGTGAATAAATCCATGGCCATTGTTGATCTCATGGAAGAGCGTTTTCCTCATCTTCTTGAGCATCTCGAGGATATTGAGCGGATTCATGAGCATTACGTGAAATTCAAATTTGAAAACGGGTTGATGGATTATGATGATCTTTTAGTCAACCTGAAAAGATTGCTTGCTGAATTTCCTGAAGTGCGTGATGCGGTGTCAAAGCGCTTTTCCCATATCATGGTTGATGAGTATCAGGATACCAACCTGGTTCAGGCCGAGATTGTCAGACTCCTTGCCCATCGTCATGATAATGTCATGGTGGTTGGTGATGATGCCCAGTCTATTTATAGCTTTCGCGGCGCGAATTTTCGTAACATCATGGATTTTCCCGGCGATTATAAGGGCTGCAAAATTATCAAGCTGGAGGAAAATTACCGCAGCAGTCAGGCGATCTTATCGGTCACCAATGAGATTATTTCCCTGGCCAAAGAAAAATATACCAAAAAACTTTTCAGCCGTATTCAAAAAGGTCCTGCACCAATTCTGCACGGAGCCGTGAACGAGGAAAGACAGGCCGGTTATGTGGCCGGTCGCATTCAGTCCCTGCACATGGAGGGCAAACCTCTCCGCGAGATAGCGGTTCTTTTCCGCTCCGGCTTTCACGCCTATAAACTGGAACTGGAACTGAACAGCCGGCAGCTGCCTTTTGAAAAAAGGGGTGGCCAGAAGCTCACCGAATCGGCCCACATGAAGGATGTGCTCTCTTTTCTGCGCGTTCTTGTTAATCCGTTAGACCATTTGTCCTGGAATCGGATTTTGTTACAGCTTGATAAGGTCGGTCCCAAAACCGCTCAACGTATTTTACAGAAGACCAGGGAGGCCGAAGATCCGCTTGCTGGGCTCAAGGCCTACCCAGCCGCAAAAAGCTGGCGGGAAGGGTTTCTGAAACTGGTTGAATTGATGGAAGATCTGTCTCAAGCTTCATCGCCGTCGGCAAGTTTTGAGCGGGCCATGGAGTATTACGAGCCAATTTTTGAGCGGATTTATCATGATGATTATCCCAGCCGCCGTCGGGATCTGGACCAGTTAAGAGATATTTTGAGCGGGTATCAGGATCTGGGGAGTTTTATTGACGACACGGCACTTGATCCGCCGGATATCACTCCCGCCGATAATGGGGCGGAGGATGAGGACCGCTTGATCCTGTCAACCGTCCATTCGGCCAAGGGGCTTGAGTGGGACTCGGTTTTTATCATCAATCTGGCCGAGGGCAAATTCCCTTCAGCCCATGCAAAATATAATGATGAACTGGAAGAGGAGCGAAGACTGCTCTATGTGGCGGCCACAAGGGCCAGAGAAAATTTGTTCTTTGTCTACCCCCGGGAGACGATAGGCACGGACAGACGTCGGGCGCCGGCCGTCTTGACCCCGCTTCTGGCGGATTTGCCCTCCCATGTTTTGCAGAGTCCTGTCAGTCCGGGCCTCCGGGCTACGCCATACCCTGGCAGGGAGAAGAAAAAAAAGGTGCAGACCAGCGCATTCGCCCCTGGTTCAATAGTGAAACATCCTTTCTTTGGCCGGGGCAGGGTGATCGAGGCCAGCGGGCCCAGATCCCTTGATATTGAATTTTCCGGACATGGCCTCAAGACTCTCCATCTTGATTTTGCCAAACTGGAGATTTGCGATTCATGAATTTTGAGCAGGCCTGGTCTTTCCTGGATGAGTTGCAGTTTTTTAAAATCAAGCTGGGCCTTGACAGCATGGGCCGCTTTCTTGACCTGCTTGATCAGCCTCAACTTCGGACGCCATATATTCATGTGGCCGGCACCAACGGCAAGGGCTCGGTGTCCGTCATTCTCCTGACCCTTCTAGCCAACGCCGGCTATAAGGTCGGTCTCTACACCTCTCCCCATCTCAGCTCGGTTCGGGAACGCTTCAGGATCAATAACAACTATATTTCCGAAGAGGATTTTGCCGAATCAGCCACTGAAATTAAAAATATTCTCGACGGCAGACAGATTACCTATTTTGAATTCACCACTGCCCTGGCCATGCTCTGGTTTGCTAACGAAGAGGTGGATCTGGCAATTCTTGAGACCGGACTTGGCGGTCGGCTTGACGCCACAAATGTCATCACCCCCCTTGTTTCAGTCATTACCAATGTTTCCATGGACCATGAGGCCTATCTTGGCAATACCCTGGTCGAGGTGGCCGGAGAAAAGGCCGGTATCATCAAGGAAGGCATCCCGTTGATTTCCGGGGTCGGGCCGGATGAGAGTCGAGATGTAATAGTTGAGACCTGCCGGCAAAGGCAGGCACCTCTCTTTCTTCTTGGCCGGGATTTTGAAATTGAGAAGAGAGGCGGTAATTTTTTTGACTATGCCGGTATAAAGAAAAGGATTACTCGTCTTTCCACCACCCTCCGCGGGGAGCATCAGCTCGATAACACCGCTCTTTGTCTGGCAACCCTGGAGATCTTGTCTGATAAGGGTTTTGAGGTCTCAGATGAGGTGATTTACCAGGGTTTGCCCGAGGTTTTCTGGCCGGGGCGGTTGGAGTATTTCAGTTTAGCTGATGATGGTGTCCAGGTTGAAGATTCTGCTGATCATTCGGATGCTTCAACTCGCCGGTATCTCCTTGACGGCGCTCATAATCCGGCCGGCGTCAGCTGTCTGAAAAAGAGCCTGGAGGATGATTTTTCTTATAGCAGGCTGATCATGGTCTGGGCCGGGATGGCGGATAAAGATCTGGCCAAAACCCTGGCCATTATTGCACCCCTCTGTGATATCCTTATCTTTTGCCGTCCGGAAGCGGAGCGTTCCGCCACGCCGGAGCAGCTTAGGAAGTTGCTTCCTGCAGGAAACAGGGCGGAAATCATGAGTGATGATTCCGTGAGTGCGGCCTTGGAAAAGGCCCGTGAACAGGCGGAACCAGCTGATCTGATCTGCGTGGCCGGCTCTCTTTACCTGATTGGAGCGGCTCGCGCTCAACTGCTGGGAGAACTGGTGGGCTAATGCAGACTTCGTTAAATCATCGTAAAATTGATGCTGTTTTCTGGACATTTTGCTGCAGTTGCATAGAATCTCGTTCAAGGTTCAAGGTTCAAGGTTCAAGGTTCAAGGTTCAAGGTTAAGGTGGTACCCGTTATCTCAAGGGTGCCAGCAACCTTGAACGCTGAACTTTGAAGGTTTTAACCCAGACCAATTGTCCATTTTTGATCAAATTCATTACCGGTAAAGGGTTTGCAGTCAATAACAAAGAGTATTATGAGGTCTGCAAGGTATGGAAATTGATTTTGACGGCGTTGACGAGGCTGTCATTAAAAGGGAAAAGGCCAAAGCCAGAAAACTGCGTAAAAGCTCATGGTGGCGGAAAAAGATCAATTCCGGCATCTGTTATTATTGCGGCAAAGAGGTAGGATCCAAGGCATTAACCATGGATCATGTCCTGCCACTGGTTCGGGGCGGCCTGAGTAGCAAATCAAATCTTGTCCCGGCCTGCAAGGAGTGTAATACCGACAAGAAGGATGCCCTGCCATTTGATTGGGAGGCGGACCGGGAGGTAATTTGATAATTCGGACAAAAGAAGTTTTATCAAATCTGCCTTTCTCGTCTTTGTCTTTGTACGGGGCAAGGTACGGTGGAGCGATAAAGCCTGCCGGGAGTTTAAGCGACGTATACGTCAATTTACCGGTCGGAGCTGGTTCGTCTCCATGGAGTACCGCCTGTTCAAACTTGCGGAATATGTTCGAGGCTGGATGAACTACTACGGGATATCGGAGCATTACCGTCCAATCCCGGGGGGTGGACGAATGGTTTCGTCGCAGGATAAGGATGTGCTACTGGAAACAGTGGCGATATGTCCGTACCAAGGTGCGGCATCTCCTCAAGCTGGGAACATCGAAAAGGCAAGCCATACTTACCGGGTTAAGCCGAAAAGGGCCATGGCACCTCGCCAGAACCCTGGCTACCCAAGTGGGTATGACCAATAAGTGGCTGAGTGAACCAGGGTTGATATCTGCTAAAGAACAGTGGGTAAAAATACACTACCCGGCTATGGCTCAGTAACCTTTATGAAACGCCCTGTGCGGACCCGCGCAGGGTGTTGTGGGGGCTGGGAGAGAAAAACCCCTGCTACCCGATTCGGCATCTTGTTGCCGTTTTTTTGTCGCGGATGTCCCCGATTGTGACTCAAGGGAAGGTTACAAGGTTAGTTACAAAAACACCCTGTAATCAACATCAAGAAATTCAGCCATTTTTTTGGCTGAATTTTTACCAATTGGCCGTTTTCCATTCTCCATTTCAGATATATGGCGACGTGGAATTCCTGTACGTTCAGATAAGGATTCTTGTGTAAGACTCTTTTTATGTCTTGCAGCAACCAAGCATGTTCCTGGTTCGTTAGATGCAAATTCGGGAAAAGCATCACGCCAAGATACAGAATCTGTAGTTTTTATTGTGTTCATAAAACCGAGAGCTTTGAGCACTATAATAGCTTCACGCTCATTTTCTTTCGGACCCTCAAAAAGTAGGGTGATTTTATCAGTATGGTGCTTTTTCGTGTGTTCCAGCATAAATCACCTCCACAATTTTAATGTCATCATCTTGTTTTTCCCATACAGCAACATATGTTGGGTGACCTTTTTTGAGATGGCAATGATGGCGTTTTTTACCAAGCTTGTTGTAATTAGGCCAATTACCACGGATAGGGCCAGAAATCTCAATATCTTTTAATAGGAGGAATAGTTGCGCTTTCACTGGATTTGGGAGTTTTTTTAGTACCTTCAGTGCCTTGCGTGATATATTAACTTCCCATTTCATATATTTATTGTACTAATTATTAGTACCATTCGCAAGAGGAATGAGGATATTCTATTCTTAAACTAGGCAGAATCGAATGTATCATGTTGGTATAATAACAGAAACATACTTGATTATCAGGCTATTTTAACGCCGCATTTTTATGGACATGATGCCTGTTTTGGAAGCCGAACGATTGAGTTTAGCGGACAAAAAAAGGGCGTGCCGAGATGGCTGAATCTTAGACGAGTTTATAGCGTGGCAAGCAAACGGCAATGCCCGGAACCTTTTTGTTCCGCTGGAACGATTTGTGGTACGCCCGGCATGGGTGTGAACTAATGGGGTTCAAGTCCCCTGTATGTGAACCCTGTTTCTGTTTAATTACAGAAACATAAATACTAGCTGAAGGCAAGGGCGATCTCGCGAGGGTTTGTCTGAAGGAAGCCGGAATGCAAAGCTATGAGCCGACGGACAGAAATGTCATATAAGGCCGAGTCTCTGGGTAAGTCAGCCACACATGACAAAGCCCTGGGTACGGGAGATACGGTAAATGACGCGGTTGTGTAGTGAAAGTTCACGTTCTTACACCCCTCAAGGCTCTCTAATTCTGAAAACAGGATTTACAAAAATCACCTTTTAAGATTTGCTATTTATCAACTGGCTTGGAATTCAAGGTTGTCACGAAACTGTGCAGAGCATCGTTCCCAGGAATATTTCCTGGCAAATTCAAGACAGCCATGAGAGGGAACATCAAGAGACTTTATAATGGCTTCTTTAAGATCGTCTGACATCCATCCATTTACCCCGTTACGAACTATATCCTTAGGACCTGTCACAGGAAAAGCAGCAACAGGGACACCACAAGCCATAGCTTCAAGTAAAACCACACCAAAGGTATCTGTTAAACTGGGAAAGACAAAGACATCTGCTGCTGCAACATGTTGTGCAAGTTCCTTTCCATGTTTTGCACCGGTGAATGTGACCTCCGGGTATTTTTTCTGCAGACTTTTCATTGCCGGGCCATCTCCAACAACATATTTACTTCCCGGCATATCCAGTTTGAGGAACGCTTCAATATTTTTTTCAACAGCTACCCGACCAACAAACATGGCCAAAGGCCTTTCACTGGAGAGATAATTCTTATCTCCTGGCTTGAATAATTCTGTATCAACTCCTCGAGACCAGCGGGCTAGATTTGAAAATTTGTGTGATCGTAAGTCATCTTCAAGACCCTGTGTTGCAACCATGGTTCTTACTGCACTGCTATGAAAAGAGTGGACTACTTTATAAGAGGCCCAAAGGGGAATCGGTATTCGCATGCGAATGTATTCAGGAAAGCGTGTATGATAGGAAGTTGTGAAAGGTTTTCCCAGACTGCGGCATGCACGCCACATGGCCCAGCCGATTGGTCCTTCAGTGGCTATATGAACCGCATCCGGGAGAAATTCCTGTAAAATTCCCAGAGCCGATCGTTTACCAACAAGAGACAATCTGATTTCAGAATACGTGGGACAGGGTATCGTTCGGAATCCTTCCGGAGAAAAAACCCTGACTTGATAACCCTGTTCTTTTAATACATGAATTGTTGATCTTAATGTTCTTACCACCCCGTTAATTTGTGGGTGCCAGGCATCTGTCGCGACAAGTATTTTTTTCATATCCACTATTGACAAGTTCTGTTACCGGATCAGACCCACTCCACTCAATCAGTCCCAAGGTGCCATCTTGATTTTCAGCAAGTGCAGTACAGGACTCCACCCAATCACCGGCATTGCTATATAAAAAGCCGTCCATCATTTTAATGGAAGCATGATGGATATGGCCGCATATCAGCCCGTCAACCTTGTTTGCCCGGATCTCACTGACTAAAACATCCTCATATCGGCCAATATAGTTAACTGCGTCTTTGACTTTATGTTTGAGGAAGGCTGAAAGAGACCAGTACTCTTTGCCAAACTTAAGGCGCAGTAGATTGTACCAGTGGTTGACATTGAGGATCATGCCATAGAGAGAACTTCCGATATCTGCCAGCCATTTGTTGTTTTGCACCACGCAATCAAAGGAATCACCATGCATGACAAGGTAGGAACTGCCGCCAGCGGTCTCATGAACAAGCTTGCTGCTGATTGTCACCCCACTGAAACTTGTTCCTTCAAATCGACGAAGGCTTTCATCATGGTTTCCCGGCAAATAATAGACATTTGTTCCCTGTGCTGCCTTATCCAGCACAGTGCTGACAATTTGATCATGCACAGCAGACCAGTACCAGCGATTTTTCAACTGCCAGATATCAAAAATATCACCAACCAGATAGAGATATTCTGATTCAGTTGAACGCAAAAAGTGAAGTAATGAATCAGCACGCAAATGACGAGTGCCAAGGTGAACATCCGAAATCCAAATTGAACGAAAAGAAAGTGGTGGCATAAGGCGACTCCTTTAAAGTTTCCTTATATTTAGAGATACTTTATTAGAAATCCATAAGTGTTTCGTTATTTTTTCATTGTAACTTTGTTAGATTATTATTGTGTTTTGCATTTCTTCATGTCATGCCGTATCTATCTGAGTATGCTGCTTGGAAAACCCACTCCCTGAGGTATAATTTCCTAACTTTGAAGGGGTTGAATAATTTCGACCCTATACATTTAGAGGAAAAGTTTATGACAAGAGAAAAATTCAATAAACAGAATTCAGGCACCGGGCTGCTTCATTTTATTCAGGCTTTTGGCTGGTCCGTTTCCGGATTCAAATCTGCCGTAAAACATGAAACCGCATTCCGTCAGGAACTTTTTTTGTTTGCCATTGCAGTTCCCCTTGCTTTTTGGTTTGGGAATAATGGTGTTGAGAGATCGTTACTTGTCGGTAGTCTGATGCTTGTACTAATGGTTGAACTCCTTAACACGGCAATAGAATCAGTGGTTGACCGTATCAGCCAGGAACTTCATTATCTGTCAGGAAGGGCAAAAGATCTCGGTTCAGCAGCAGTATTTATTTCTTTGCTGAATGCAGGCAGTATTTGGATATTGGTTCTTTTTACCTAAATAAATGGTATTTTTGACAGGCATACTGGAGAGTATGCCTTATCCTAACATCCTTATATGATAATTATTTTGAGAAATCACCACGTGTCTTATTGCATCTATTTACTTGTAAGTGCGTAATAAAAATTCGAACAAAATCACAAAAACGAGGTAACACATTCCTCATTTGATTTTTTGTTCATCAGAGGTTCGATCCACTTCCAGACCGTCTCTTTTGCCTTTATATCCAACTCACTCAATTCCCCAATGACATCTTGTATTTTTTTCTTTATCGGTCGGCCATAGCCTGAAAGTTTCAGATGCATATTGAGCCACTTGCGGCACTTGTTCCTGGCCTTTTTTTGGATATATTCAGGTACACCTATCGCTGATGATGCCAACTCGACAATTACCCGCAAAGAAGGTTTTGATTGCTTCCTTCTCCTCGGATCTCGGCGGATCTCGGATGGGGTCGGGCCACGCTAACCGAAAGCAAGGGAGGGATCTTCCGTCACAAGCTCAATGGCGTTCTTACCATAATCTTTGTAAATGCGGACGGCAAAGAGAGTGCTGATGCCATGGGACTGGAGAAACATCATCACCTCGCGGATGCTGCTGTGCTCCTCCCAGGCCTTTGAAATCATCTGCAATTTTTTTTGGGCAATCCCGGGAACAGCAAGGAGCCGTTCCATATCTTTTTCAAAAACTTCAAGGGTGGATTTACCAAAATGGGCGACAATTTTTTTGGCTGTTTTCGGGCCGACCCCTTTGATGAGGCCGGAACCCAGATATTTTTCCAGGGCAGCGGCGCTGGCTGGTTTTTTTTCAATGGTCTCTATGGCGCGAAACTGGCGACCGAATTTAGGATGCATTGTCCAGGCGCCACGAAACTCCATGGTTGCCCCGGCAAAAACCTTAGTCTGGTGAACGGTGACTGTTTCCTGCTGCCCCGGGGTGTTAAACGGCAGAACCCGGAGAACAGACCAGCCGTTATCGCCATGTATGATAGGTGACCCGGTGGACAATGCCCTGGAGTTTTTCGGTGATGGTCTTCATTGAACAGGTATCCGTTAACAGTTTGATGGCGGTCTTTTATTCCATCTATTCTATATTTTTCTGGAGAGATCAATGAGATTTTCTCCAAAATCCATGAACACTCGAATGAATAGAATAGACCGTCTTCTACTCACCAGACTGAAAGTATCACGTAAACTGATTCAGTGGAGCTCCATCCTTTTTTACTTTGATCTTTGCGTCCAGTGTTATTTTTTTACAGGCCCTATGGAGTTGTGAAGAGAGCTGTCCCGCTTCCCTGATTGACAGAGATAAATGGGATGTGTGTTAACTTTTGATTAGCAAATTTTCAAGTCTTGATAAATATTCTGCAGTTCAGAAAAAATATTTCAACAGACCTCACGGTTTTTTAATCAGTTCTTAATATAACGTTAACATTCGTTATGCATAGTAAGCCTGAGTGAAAAAAACGGCCCGGTTTCCCGTGAAAAAATGTAACCACGAGATAGCGGAGATGATAAGAAATTGCTTTTTCGGCAATTGGCCCGGAAGGGCAAAATTAAAAGAAGGTATCCGGATGTTGCAAAACAGATCTCCCAGTAGGTGATTGATGGCAACTGGTCAGATACACAACAGCTTGTATGTAATTCCTGGATTACAAATTAATTTTATTAATAGAGGAGAGCAACATGGAAGTGGAAAGATTGACAGTGAATGAATGTTGTCTGAATGATGAATCTTACATGGATGAAGCATGGCTGAATTATTTTAAAAATAAACTGATCAACTTGAAAATGAGTATGGTAGAAAAAATTTACCAGAATAAAGAAAAAATCAAATCCATGAGGGCAGTCGGTGCAGACATCCTTGATAATAGCAACGCGATGGTGGCAATTGATCATGAAATACAATCCCAGGAGCGATCCCAACAGCTTCTTAAACAAATTAATGCCGCATTAAACAGAATTGAGGATGGCAGCTTTGGGTATTGTAGAATTACCGGTTATCCAATCGGTCTGAAACGCATGGAGGCATTGCCTTATACAGCATTATCCATGGAAGCACTTCAACAAATTGACACCTTACAATAAATTCAATTTGGATTTTGTATTGAAATAGTGTTACCCCCGATATTCCGGTAAGGTGGCTCAATATGAAATTGATGATAAGAAATTGCTTTTTCAGCAATTGGCCCGGAAGGGCAAAATTACGATTACCACCCCTCTTGCAATCTCAAAATTTACAGTCAACCGTTCAAATAATTGGTGTCAAGAGAAAATCTGCATTATAAAGTTATGGTGACAGGCAAATAAGGCAGGGACAGGTAAAATTTTGGTAAAAACCACTGTGAAAAGGACGTACTTATCCTGTTTGCCGGCTGTTGGAATTTTCGCGGTCTTGGCTCTTTGGCCTTAACGCACCGAGATAAATTGTTCCTCATAACCGGGCCAGCCATCATCAAATGGTTCATCCGTGTTTGTTTCCTCTAATGGAGACTCTGGGGGTGGATTGGGCGGCGGACGAATTTTCTCCTCCCATAGGCCCAAATGCTCAAGAATTTCGAAGTCTCGTTCCTCGCTTATCTCCGAATCACCTCCGGCTGAGATTTGCTGATGAAGTTGATAATCTTCATCTCGGCATGGCACATCGGGCATTCCAAGGGATCAACTGGAAGAAATGCAGATGGATGATCTGACGGTAACATTTTTTAACTTTTCTTCTCCTTTCATAAAAATACCATGCCCGGAAATGAGAAATCCCCGGATCAATATAAAATTGATCCGGGGATACCCTGTTCTTGTCCTCAGATATAGCAACACTAAAAACTCGTGTCCACGGAGTTTTTAATTAGATTATGAGTTTTGCAGCTTAGGCAAGTGCGCTGCCTCGTCCCCCATTTTTTTCTTTTTAAATCAAGTCTTCAACATCACTTGAGCCCCATGCAATTAGCATAATAGGTCACAGTTGCAGGCCAATCAGAAAAAACCCCAATTACCCCAACCTCATTTGCCAGTACATCCAGAGCGTTGATCATATCTCCGTCATTGTCGATTATCTCACTGGTGGTCTGATAATACCATCCCCCTCCATTTTGCAGTAGCCCCGAACGCTCAAGCGTCCAGGTGATGATATCAAGCCCTGCGGCTTTTGCCCGTTTCGCATACTTTGACGGTTCGATCTTTCCGTTTTTGTTTACCTTCAGAAGCATCCACATTGGAGGTGCGATAATCTTCACTCCTCTTTCGGTCAGTTCTTCCATGCTCGGCCTCCAGGTAGCAGGTTTGGTATGATCAAAACTGGGATCACTGTAGCGGCCGTCGAGAAAAACCGCTTGTTTGCCGAATGGAGGATAGTCATCAATCCAATACAGAACATCGTCTTGATTGAAAGATTGTGCAAATACCTTGGACGGCCTTACTCCTGCCTCCTGGTATTCTTCAATCATCTGACGGGCGTAATCTTCCTGTGTATAATAGCCAAGATAGGGCATTTTCACGCTGGGTTCTTTCAGTTCCGGAGTCATTTTCACCCCAAGATCCAGGAACAATTCAATACTTTCCTTATGGGTGAGTACAGTGCCACAGGTTGAGTAAAGATCTGTACGAAAATCAGCAGTTCCCTGCATATAATCTTCAGGAGTGACTGCATAGGGGTTACTCGCATCCATTTTCCCGCACAACATTTTAAACTCTTCCAAAGTGATGTCACTGGTGCAGCATCTGGCTGATGCTGGTGTTACAAGCTCACCGTTTGCATCAATAACCGCTGGAGTGAACTGTTCAGAACATTTAGCAGCAAGTTCAGGAATCTCTAGAATATTGGTGGTGGTGTGCAAATCACATTGTGAATGTCTACAAACCAGTTCAGTATCCTGGGTAAAGGTTACATCACACTCCAGAATCCCTGCCCCCATGCGTGCTGCAGCCTCATATGATTCTCTGGTGTGCTCCGGGAACTGCAAAGGCGCACCTCTGTGGCCAATGGAAAAATCAGTTTTCCTGAAGTTATTTTCAGAGCACTGCTCAAGTCTTGTTTTTAGTTTCTGTTCCTTTCTCGTGCTCTCATCCATATTCTCGATAAGATAAAAAGGCCGAGGTCCCAACTGTACTTTTAAACGATTCTTGGTTTTTCCCTTCATCCGTTGGTGTTGGACTTCACCTGCAATGGCTGTGTTTCCAAAAGCCATGGAAACACTCATAATGCAAGCAGCTGTAAGAATAATAGCTCTGTTAGGTAACATATATTTCCTCCATTTTGTAATATTGAACAGCACCCCATACATGAAGCACCGTCATTAATTATTAGACGCAAATATAAAATAAAATTATTTAGTTGAGGTTAAAAGCAGGTTAGAAAATCAACATGAATCACTCCGCCACCCCCGGACGGAGGTGACGGTTTTCCAATACGGAAAAATAATTCCAGGGAGGATACTGTTTATCGGTCAAGCAAGTCTTCGATATCGCCGGGACTAAAGAAAATCGTTTCGCCCGGTGCATCATCAAGACCATCGTTATCCGTTATACAGTAGGTTTTACCATCTGCAGCAACGGCGAATCCTTCCAACTTCTCAGCTGTCCATATGCTTCTTTTATCCATCTCGGGTAACAAATCAACCAATAGCGTTTTCTCAATGGTCGTTAATTCTTCTGTGGCCGAATAGAACTCAGCTTCAGCCAAATCTATGGTGTAGATTGATTTTAGTTCGGCATTCAAACCAGTACTGCTTCCCCATCCCTTGTCCCGTTCAATTACTGCAAAATCACCATTTGGAAGCAGAGTAAGTTCTGAAAGCCCTATCCAGCCGCCATTCCCTTCCTGCTCAAGGGGGTAGTGAACAAAACTCCACAGATCAGCAGCCACGTCGTAACGACCGATCCTGGTGTTCTTTTTGTCGGTATCACCAGCATCCGGCCAGGCACGCTGGATAGCTACATAGATTATTTCCTCACCGGTAAAACCGGTTACGGCAATCCCCTCAAAACCATTTTTAATAGCATTGTTTGCAAGTTCAGGCGGCAAGTGGATTTCCATTTCCACAACACCGTTTTCCGGGTTGATCTTGAGAATTGCATTTTCACGAATCCCCGGTTTGCCTTCATTGGCTGCCCAGAAATATCCGTCATCCCCCATAGCAATGCCTTCAAGATCAAGAGAAGAGGATGCCTCTGTTACCTGCAAGCGGTTGATAATCGTAGCTGGATGCGATGAAACATCAATGGTGTAAATAAACCCTTCTGCCAAAAAAGAATCGTTGACGGTATAGAGAAGATCCGGGTTGCCTGGATCTCCAACCAGACCCGACAGGGCCACCCATGGAATTGTGTTGCCATCGTTCATTTCGGAGGCAATCATAGGATAATTCGTTTGACCGCGAGAGAAGCGATAAATGTTAATCATGGTTGGAATCCCTGCCTTTGCCTCATCCTTTTCAGTGGATGCTACAAAGAGGTTTTTTTGTGGAATGGCTTTCAAACCTTCAGGCCCTATACCTGTGGGCAAAACCTGTATAAACTCGGGAATTTCGTCTTGCATTTCATATACAGCGACTGCGTTTCCTCGTTCTGAGCCAACGAACAAAAAATCACTTTTAAATTTTCTGTTACCAAACACTCCGAACTCAATTGATTCAGGTTCGACGCCCTTATTTTCTGAGCGTCCTTCATTATAATGACCAACCGAAGTCAGGAGATGTTCAAAAGAAGATCCTGATTCATACTCTATATATCCATTCTGGTTAAATATGGTAAAACCTCGACTACCACCGCTTTTACCGTATTCGTCTTTATAGTCGCCTTCATTGGCGGTGGCAAATGAGTCATTGTCAATCCAGGTTACAGCATCCGGTTCGCGACGTTTAGTTGAGAAGGAATCCAATATTATCAGGTCATCCTCTAACATATCGATATTTTCCAAATCCGCTGATCCGGCTGAGAAATGATTAACCACTTCACCGGTGACGATATCAATAATGGCAAGATGATTATTTTCCTGGAAAGTAACCACTGCTTGATTTTTTTTGTTAATATCAACAAACTCAGGTTCCAAATCGGTACCGGCATAGGCACTGTCCGCCACAGGCTTCAAGTCAACACTCTTGATAGTCCAACGCCTGGGGTTTCTTTTTTTCAGTGAAACGATCAGTACTTGACCGGTTATGTTCTGAGGAATAATTCCATCGTCAAGATCCTCATCACGTTCGTTCTCAAGTAAAATGACAGCTCTTTTTTTGTCAGGAGCAAGGGCTATGGAGTCAGGCTGACCACCAAGGTCATATTCAGCAACAATGGACCTGCTGAAACGATTGACAACGACTAATTTCCCGGAAGGTTGGTCAATTGAGAGCGAAGTATTAACACCAACAAGCACGAATCTTTTCAGTACCACCAGGCTTGTAGGTTCTCCTCCCACAGAAACAGTCCCTTCACCCGTTGGTACGGCAGGATTTTTAATACTGACAAAACCTATCGCTTCATTCTCGCTGTCTGTATAAACCAGTTGTTTGCCATTACCTGAGACATCAATAATTTCTGCAACAGCAGATCCATTTTCTGCCATAACATCGAAGGTAGCAATCGATTTAAATGATTTCCCTTTTTCTTTCACAGACGGGTGATTGAAAAACTGGTCAATGGGGGGGCAGGTAGATCTGGCGTTGGCCTCAACCGTTTGCATGCCCCCTGCAAGAAATAATGCAAGAGCTGCACTAATAATTTTACGATTTAAAAATCTAAAACAGGATTTGTTCATTGTAACTCCTCAAACTGATATTGATTTCTTATGATCAAAGAAAATGGTTAACTGCTGTAATCACCGTGACTTAGTGCTAAGAGCCCGGCAAGAAATAACTTGGGTAATGCCAGCCGTAAATGTGCTGCAAATGTGGTACAATTACGAATTGGAAAGCCCAGATTATTTGCCACCGAGTCATAAGCCCATTTGTACGACAAACAGGTTTGAGTTCAGTTAAAAAATGATTTGTTTTTTGTTAGAAAACACCTTGGTGATAACCTAATATTTCTCTAATTTTTCTCTATTGCATATTCCAGAGCATTCCGGACACCGATTCCATTTGATTCTGGACACCCATTCCATTTGAATCCGGACAGTGATTCCAGAGTATTTCGGACAGGAGTTTTAAAATACAGCGACGCATAGAACTAACTGGTAGAGAAGACCTTTTTGAATGAATAATTCAGGGAGGTTTACCATGCCAAGAAAGAGGTTATCTATGCGAAAGATACGAGAGATACTGCGTCTCAAACACCACAGCAACTGCAGCATTCGCGAAATTAGCCCAACTTTGTGCGAACAATTCTCAAACATCACGTAAGTGTCTGAATTTTCGAAATGCGCTAAAAATAAAATACTGTGATATCAACAAGTTGCAAATTTAGCCTCTCGTATAGTGCCATAAAATTATAAAAGGGTTGGCTTGAAACGTTTTTTATGCCAATCTCGTTTCCATGTTTATTCGAAGAACATCAATCAAAAGCAGGAAGGACGGATCTCAATATTACACCTACCGTTTGGTCGAATCCCAGCGTACCGAGAAGGGAGTCCG
>JAYEPA010000281.1:0-7239 GCA_034723545.1 Thermodesulfobacteriota bacterium
CGATCTTCTCCGGCGAGCCGGTGGCAATAATCCGTCCTCCACCCTCGCCACCCTCCGGACCGAGATCAATAATATGATCTGCTGATTTGATGACGTCGAGATTATGCTCTATGATAACCACTGTATTGCCATTGTCCACCAGCCGTTGCAAAACTTCCAATAGATGTTTGATATCAGCCGGGTGGAGGCCGGTGGTGGGCTCATCCAGGATGTAGAGTGTTTTTCCCGTGCTGCGTTTGCGCAGCTCCCTGGCCAGCTTAATGCGCTGCGCCTCCCCGCCTGACAGGGTGACAGATGATTGCCCTAGAGAAATATAGGAGAGGCCGACATCGGCCATCGTCTGCAACCTGTTTTTGATTGGCGGGATATTTTTGAAAAACTCCAACGCTTCTTCCACATTCATGGCCAATATTTCGGCAATGTTTTTGCCTCGATAGCGTATCTCAAGGGTTTCCAGGTTATATCGTTTGCCGCCGCAGGTCTCGCAGGTGACATAAATGTCCGGCAGGAAATGCATGGCGATTTTGATCATGCCGTCACCATCGCAGGAGTCGCAGCGTCCGCCCTTGAGATTAAAACTGAAGCGTCCCGGCCTGTAGCCCCTGGCCCGTGCCTCGGGCAGGCGGGACAACAGCTCCCTGACCGGGGTGAGGACACCGGTATAGGTGGCTGGATTTGAGCGTGGAGTTCTGCCGATGGGGCTCTGGTCAATATCAATGACCTTGTCAATCCGTTCAAGTCCTTCTATCCTGGTAAAATTTCCGCCCATGCTTCGACGGCGGTTAAAATACATCTTTGTGCCTTTGAAGAGACATTCAATCACCAGAGAGCTTTTTCCGGAACCCGAGACCCCGGTGACGCAGGTCATAACGCCAAGCGGGAATTTGACCGTGATTTTTTTCAGGTTGTTGGCGCAGGCTTTGCGGATGGTGAGCCAGGCTGATTTTGACACCGGCTTCCGTCGTTTGGCCGGCACGTGAATGGCCATGCGGCCGGAGAGATAGCCGCCGGTCAGTGATTTTTTATTTTTCAGCAATCCGTTAACTCTGCCGTTATAAACGATTTTTCCGCCGTGGACGCCGGCTCCAGGCCCCATGTCGAGAATATGATCGGCCGCCATAATAGTGTCCGAGTCATGCTCGACGACAATAACAGTGTTGCCGAGATCCCGCAGGTTGACAAGTGTGCCGATCAGACGTTCATTGTCTCGTTGATGGAGACCGATACTTGGTTCGTCAAGGATGTAGAGCACTCCGGCCAGTCTTGAGCCGATCTGTGAGGCCAGACGGATGCGCTGAGCCTCGCCGCCGGAAAGAGTGGAAGCCGTCCGTTCCAGGGAGAGATAGCCAAGGCCGACATCAAGCAAAAAAGACAGGCGGTCCTTGATTTCTTTGATAATACGGCTGGCAATGATCTGTTCCTGGGCGGAAAAATTGATTGCGGGCAGTTCCGCAGCCAGTTTTTCAATGCTGAGTGCTGTCAGCGCGGCAATGTTCCATGGGCCGATGCGGACGGCCAGCGCTTCCGGTTTCAGTCTGGCGCCCTGGCAGGCGGGACATGTCTGTTCATTCATGAAGCGGCCCAGGTCTTCGCGAACGGCTGTCGACCCGGTTTCATGGTAACGACGTGACAGTTGCGGCAGGACCCCTTCAAATGGCGTCTCTGAAGTCTGTGTTCTCCGGTGGCGGACATAATGAAAAAATATTTCCTCGCGGCCGGTACCGTAAAGAATGATGGACTTAATTTTTTTTGGGAGTTTGTGAAAAGGCGTTTCAAGGTCAAAGCCGTAATGTCGGGCAATGGCCTCGAGGATCTGGCTGCTGTAGCTTCGCGCTGAACGGCGTCCCCAGGGAGTGATTGCTCCCTGGCTGAGGCTCATATTGGGATCGGCAATGACCAGAGTAGGATCAAAAAACTGTTTAACTCCCAGCCCTCCGCATTCCTCGCAGGCCCCTTTGGGATTGTTAAATGAAAAAAGCCGGGGTGACAGATCCTGCATACTTATCGCGCATTTGCGGCAGGAGGCCCGCTCACTGAATAGGCGGTTCTCACCGGTTTCAATAAAATTGACCAGCAAAAGACCATCGCTCAGCTTTACGGTTGCGGCGACGGATTCAGCCAGACGCCTTCCCAGGGTTGGTTTGATAACCAATCGGTCCACAACCGCCTCGATTGTGTGGCGCAGGGTTTTTTTCAATTCAATGGGCTGGTCAAGACTGCGGATCTCTCCGTCAATCCGGGCTCTGACATAACCTTCCTTGCGGAGTCGGCTCAGGATTTCCAGATGCTCTCCCTTCTTATCCTCCACCAGGGGCGCCAACAGGATAATTTTGGATCCTTCCGGCAGGGCCAGCAGAATGCTGATCATTTCCTCGATTGACTGCGGTCTGATTTCTTCACCGCAGACCGGGCAGAAGGGGTGTCCAGCCCTGGCAAAAAGGAGACGGAGATGGTCGTAAATTTCCGTTATCGTGCCAACCGTTGAGCGAGGATTACGACTCGTTGTCCGCTGTTCAATTGAGACTGCCGGTGACAGACCTTCAATGGAATCGACTTCGGGTTTGTCCATCTGGCCGAGGAACTGGCGGGCGTAGGTGGAGAGAGATTCGACATAGCGCCGTTGTCCTTCGGCATACAGGGTGTCAAAGGCAAGGCTTGATTTGCCCGAACCGCTCAGTCCGGTAAAGACCACCAGGCTGTTTCTCGGTAGATCTACATCAATATTTTTAAGATTATGCATCCTGGCGCCACGGATACAGATTTGTTTTGGTTCCATATTTTTGTGGAGGTTCAGAGGTTCAGAGGTTCAGAGGTTCAGAGGTTCAGAGGTTCAGAGGTTCAGAGGTTCAGAGGTTCAGAGGTTCAGAGGTTCAAAGGGGCAGATGGTCAGAGGTTCAAAGGGGCAGATGGTCATTTTTTTCGCAATTTTGTTGCGAAAAAGCCGTCATGAAGCTGGGCTGGAAGGGTCCGTAAAAAGTTTTGTTCATCAAGAAAATCATTGGCTCCGGCGGGAATTGCCGGTTGTTCAACAGACATCTCCGGCTGATTTTTTAGAAGATGGCGGATCACCTCATCATTTTCTTCGGGTTCCATGCTGCAGGTGGCATAGACCAGGATGCCGCCGGGAGCCAGCATGGCAACAGCCGTCTGGAGCAGAGAAAGCTGTTTTTTTTGAAAAGAAAGAAGATCTTCCGGCCGTCGGTTCCAGCGGATGTCCGGGTGACGTCTGATGACACCCAGACCGGAGCAGGGAGCGTCAACAAGAATATGGGTAAAGGGTTCCCCCCCCTTTTGCTGAAAAGACTCAATGCCGCCTTGAAAAATGGAGACATCAGCGGAGAAATTCATTCTCGTGAGGTTTTCCTGCAGGTGACGCAACCGTGTTTTATTTGGTTCAACAGCCGTGAGTGTACTTTTTCCCGGGAGCAGTTCGGCAAGCTGAATTGTTTTGCCGCCCAGACCCGCGCAGCTGTCCAGGTAGCGGCCTGGTTCAAAGGGTTGAAAAAGAGAGACAATAAGCTGGGCCGCCTCGTCCTGGATATGGAAAAACCCCTGGTCATATCCGGGCAGAGCTGAAATGGCTCCCTTGTAACCGGCAAGGTGAAGGGCCTCCTCGATAATATCACTCTGTTTGGCTTGAATTCCCGCACCGGCCAGTCTTTCCATATATTCGGGCAAAGAGATTTTTTTTCTGTTCAGCCGCAGGGTCAGGATCGGAAGAGAGTTGTTGCTGCGGCAGATTTCAAGAGCGGTTTCATCGCCATATCGCCGGCTCCAGCGTTTATAAAGCCAGTCCGGGTGGCTCTCCCGGACAGCCGGAGGCAGCCCTTTTTTTGCCTTAAGGAGTTGATCCATATTGCGGGCCACGTTACGCAGGACGCCGTTGACAAAGTTTATCAGCCATTTCGGCTGTTTTGCCTTCTTCAGAGCCTGGACTGTCTCGTTGATTGCCGCCGAAGCGGGGATACGCTCCATGCAAAGCAGCTGGTAAACGCCGATCCGCAGAGCCTGGAGAGTCTTGGGTTTCATTTTTCGCAGAGGATGTTTTGCAAAAGTCGCAATTGCATCGTCAAGATATCTTCGCTGCCGCAGCACGCCATAGGCCAGTGCCATGGTAAGATTTGTGTCCCGCGTATCAGCCTGATTTTCTTTCTTGATCTGTTGCTCCATGAGCATATCAAGAGGCTGGCCACTCTCCTCCTGTTGGCAGAGAATATTCAGTGCTGCTGAACGGGCATTCATCGCAGGCCTATCACTGAACAGCTGCGACCGGTTGTTGTCTCGCGCCGATATGAGAAAAAGTTAGGGTCACATTTCGTGCAGATTCCTGCGGTTTCAATATTTTTTGCCAGGACTCCGGCCCCGGTTAACTGATCCCGGCTGATTGCCGGAAAATCAAAGAAGTTTTGTCTGGTTTGGTAACCATGCAATGAACGGGGCAGTTCCCGGCGGAAATTCACGAACTCCGCGCAACAGCTTCCCAGGGACGGGCTGATTGCGGCCAGAAGATTTTCAGCCCTGGTATTATAAGATTTTTTCATAATACGAATTGTTTCATTGATAATATCAGCAACACTGCCCCGCCAGCCCACATGGATATTGGCAACAGCGGGACGGATCGGATCATAAAGCAGCACAGCCTGGCAGTCGGCCTGCTGGATCATGAGAGCAACCCCGGGAACATCCGTCAGCAGACCATCATAGCCGTCAACCTCACTCTCCGTTTTTGTCGGCGTTTCCGTTACCTGATGAATCTTTTTTCCATGAACCTGTTTTGACGAAACCAGAAAAGGCATGGCAAGTGCGGCAAGGATTTTCTGCCGGTTTTTTTGAATATTTTTATGTTGATCGCCAACGTGGTAGCTGATGTTCAATGAATTATACGGAGGAGGACTGACGCCGCCGGCTCGTAAAAACACACCATGGCTCAGTTTCTGTTGAGCAAGGTTGGCAAAAGTAAGATAAGAGAATTTTGCTGAAGGTATTTTTTGTATCATGGGCAACAAAAAAACCTGCGGGATATCCGCAGGTTTCATATTTTGTAGGATCTGCTCAGGTCGATAGGTATTTAGCTCTTAGCCTTCAGCCTAAACAACCTAAGCAATATCTTTTATAAAAAAGGCAACTGTAACCGGATTGATTCAAAATCGTAGAGTTCACCGAAGACTAAAATTATTGGACAAGCTCCTATTCAGTAAGCGTTCACAGGTGCTGCAGATTTGTTCAAACAGGGCAGTCAGCTATAGTGGCCCTATGTTGGCAGCCCTGTTTGGGCGAAGATGCGGTGCCTGTGAACGCTTACTAAAACTCCAGGGTGAGCTGGTGGGTAAGAAGAAACATATCCTCAGGATCATTTGCATCATTGAACTGTTTCATTATGCTTCCTGCATCAAGATAGCCGAAATTAATTTCATAGAGAAGATTGTTAAAAATGGCGTAGGAAGCGCCAATGTCAATTTCAAGGCCGTAAATATTCATGTCCGCCAGATCTTCGGCTCCCATGGCGTAAATCAGCCCGCCATGGAGACGGAGACGGTCGGATAAGGCAAGATCCGAGTGCAGAATAAGGGCCTGAATCCCACTTTTCTTGACGAAATTCGCCAGATCCGTCATGTTTCCGGAACCATACGGCAACATGACGTTATTTGCGCCGTTCAGGATATAACCAGGGCCGGATTGTTGCTGGTTAGACAGCTGCAACGGGTTTTTTTCTCCAGAGGAGTAATAGTACATCAGGCCGGTTTGCGTGTTTTTCCATTTTTTTCCGGTATCAAAGGCAAAGGAGAAGGTCTCGGTACTTTTTTCCTCCATTATTGTGTCATTCAGTTCAACATTAGTAATATCCCAGGTGAACTCAGAGGAGACATAAAACTGGCCGAGCTGCATGTTGCCGCCCGCTTTGAATTGGTGATACTCTGCACGTGGTATGAAAGCCGATTGGTGCAGGGGAGGCATTCCCAAAGGGGCCATCAGCGCGGGGGAACTGTTACGTGAAGAAAGAGAACCTGACGGCTGGTCATAATTATGAGTGAATGAAAACTGAAATTTCGGTGTCGCAGTGGCCGGGAAAAAGTTGTTGAAAGTTGGAAGCGAAAGAGTGTTGTGGGCCGGTTTCAACACAACAAACTGATTGCCGTGCTTGAAAAACAGGCTGCCGGGCTCTGTTTGTGTCTGAGAAGAAAAGTCAAAGGCAGAAACGGTGGACGCAACAGTCACCATGAGCACCAGAGCTGCAAGGGATATGTATTTTGTTATCCTGTTCCTTTCCATTGTCGTTGATCCGCTTCGCTAAAAAGAGCCTAACCCACTAAAGGGGAAGTGGACTTAGAATTCTTAGGATAAGTGCCTTGGCGGTAGATATAGCTACCTTATTTTAAAAGTAATTCCCGAGTTTCTATCTTTTTCGCAAAAGTTCAGACGTAAGGCACTAAATATACATGGCACACTCTTAACAATTTACATATACTTTATTATCTTGTCCTTTTGGATTCATTTGTCAAGTTTTTTTGCAATTTATGCAACATCAGCATTGTCTCTGTAGTGATATATCTCTATGAAATTTGAACAAAAAATGCAACAAGCCACTTTTCTGCGGCGATATAAAAGATTTCTCGTGGATGTGAAATTTCCCGACGGCGGTGAGATGACTGTTCACTGCCCGAACACGGGAAGCATGAGAGGCTGCCTGACGCCGGGCAATAAAGTTTGTCTTTCCAGGTCGGATAATCTGAAACGAAAATATGTCCATACTCTTGAAATGATAATGGTTGATAAAACCTGGGTGGGAATTAATACCCGCCGCACCAATTATCTGGTTCGTGAGGCAATGGAGAGAGGCCTGGTGAAGGAGTTGGGCACTCTGGACGAAATCAGGAGTGAGGTCAAAGTCTCCGATCAGAGCCGCCTTGATTTTCTTGTTCGTCGAGGACAAAAAAAGATTTACATTGAGGTGAAAAATTGCACCCTGGTGGAGGATGGCACGGCCATGTTCCCGGACGCTGTCACCGAGAGGGGGCGCAGGCATCTTCAGGAATTAATGGCATTGAAACAAAAGGGCTGGGGTGCGGTGCTGATTTTTTGTGTGCAGAGAATGGACGCGGTCCGATTCAGACCGGCCGTTGAAATCGATCCGCTTTACTGTGAAACCCTGGCTGCGGCAGCCGCAGCCGGGGTTGGTATCTGGGCTTATCAGGCCGATGTTGGTCCCGAGCAAATTGAGATCGTTCGCAGCCTGCCCGT
>JAYEPA010000282.1:0-1657 GCA_034723545.1 Thermodesulfobacteriota bacterium
CGGGGTAAAATCCCGGCGTTTATTATAAGAGTAACAAAGAATTATATCGTCATTCCGGCATGTTTTTAGCCGGAATCCAGGATGGAGTCAGTGGCAAGTTTCTGGATCCCGGCTAAAAACATGCCGGAATGACGTGAGTGGCAATTTCAACTTATCGTGCTGATTTTGCGTTTTTTATACAGGCTACTCAAAATCTTGTTACTTAGAAGCGTGTATAAAAATGTTACGAAAAACTTGGTCTGTAACTGTTCAGATGCGCCCTAGGTAAGCGAGTTAGCGAGACTCCGCTTGTTCATTTAGAGATTTGAAGCGTACTAATGCTACTCGAGAAGCTCTAAGTGGGCGAAGATGGGGTGCAGCTGAATAGTTACATAAATTATTCAATAAAATTTTCTGACATATTTACCACAGCATACAGAGCAGGCAACATTTTTTTACACAAAATCCTTACACTCTTCAATTCAAGGGAATAAAGCCGCAAAAAATTGACAATTTGAAGGCATTGAGGCATCAAATCAGCATCCAAACTCAAAATTTGAATCCTGCGGGACCGCCGAATATGAGCCATGAGCCCGACAAGCCCGGCAGTAACAAATCTTTCCTGTATTTCTCTAATGATTCATGCTTTTTCTTTGACAAAAGAAATTTTGGGATGTAGACCTATTTAAAAGAATACTTAACAAGTATTCTTTTATTGGGGGAAATGGGTTGTGATTTGTCACGATCCTTTAAAAATCACTTTTAACATGGAGGGAGAAAGATGCTAAAAAAATTTTCCATGCTGGCTCTTGCCGGACTGCTGGCCTTGCCTGCGGTTGCATCAGCCGGAGCGGCTGGAGCTGCGGCGACACCTGATGAGCTGGAGGCTAAGGTCGATGCGTTGACCAGGCAGCTGATGGAACTGAAAGCCCAGATGGAGTCCATGAAGGAAGAGCAGGTAGTCATAAAGGAAGACCAGGAAGACTTCCTTGACGACTATGAAGAAAAATCCGAGGAATGGGATCTGGCCTCGCGGTTTAAGCTCAATGGCGATTTCCGGGCCAGGATGGACTATTACAGTGGTGATCTGGTGACTGCACCAATGACAAATGCTGGCGCAGTAATGGCTGGAGGCGGTCTTGTCGCTCCAGAATTTGGTGATGATGAAATGACAAACGACACCCTATTCACAAATCGTTTTCGTTTGAACATGCGGGTCAAGGCCACTGAGAACGTGGAATTCAAGGGCCGTCTGGCCATGTATAAAGCCTGGGGCACTAACACCCTGCCACCCGGTCTAACCACCTTCGGTTATCCTTCTTTTGACGGCACAAGCAGTAGAGAGCCAAGCGACTCGACCCTCAGGGTGGATCGCGCCTTTGTCAACTGGAACAATATCGGCGGCCAGCCAATCTGGTTTTCAATAGGTCGCCGGCCGACAACGGACGGACCTGCTGCCCAGGTACGATTAGGGCATGATATAGATGAACGGCTGGCAACTCCAACTGCTTATATGGATTGGCCATTTGACGGTATTGCCGTGGGCTATGCCTACTCCGATCTTTTCGGCATGGATAACTGGCCGGGACGAGTACGCATCTGCTATGGCCGCGGATTTGAAAACAGTCTCCAATATGATGATGAGGCCTCAAGTCTAAATGATACTGATTTTGCCGGA
>JAYEPA010000283.1:0-7133 GCA_034723545.1 Thermodesulfobacteriota bacterium
AGAGTTGCAGCTGATGCATAAAAGATCAATGCTTCTGTAAAAAATTACGGAATCGCGGATTTCCCCTCCTTAAAAATTCATTCGAAATCCGCATTCCAAAATTAAACAGACCAGTAACTATTCAGCAAGGCAACCGGGGTAAAGATCCCGGCATCTATTTTATAAGTAACAAAATAAATTATATCGTCATTCCGGCATGTCCTTAGCCGGAATCCAGAAAGTAGCCACACACACCATCCTGGATCCCGGCTAAAAACATGCCGGGATGACGTGAAAGGTAATTTCAACTTATCGTGCTGATTTTGCGTTTTTTATACAGGCTACTCAAAATCTTGTTACTTAGAAGCTGCACTACGGAGTAAAGGGTAATTTCCAGCCTACGCTGAATAGCTACACAGACCACTACCTTCTTCTTGCCTCCAGCACTCCTTTAACCTGGCGCAGATGCTGTAACACCATGCTCAGATGACTCAGATCATCCACCTCCACCACCAGATTAAGCATGGCCCGGCTATCTTTCGATGTATGGGCATCTACATTAACGATATTGGCGTTATCAGTTGATAAAGAATCACACAACGAGACCAGCAACCCCTTCCGATCAGTGGCGACAACCTGGATTTGAGCCCGGTGAGCCGGTTGATCATCGCTGGACCAACTGACCTCGATACGACGGATGGGATCAGTGGCCAGAAGATTCGGACAGTTTGCCTTATGGACCGTGATTCCCCGACCGGTCGTAATAAACCCCATAACCTTGTCTCCCGGCATTGGCAGGCAACACTGACTGATTTTAACGAGCATATCATCAATTCCATCTATGACAATCCCATTACCCCCGCTCTTTGCGCCGGAATGGCTGCTCTCTTCATCTCTTTTCTGAATATTTCTGGCCAGCTCTTCATCACTTCTGTTTTTCTTGATCTCCGCCGGTAGCAGAATATCAACAATCTGACCAGTACTGATCCTGCCCGAGCCTACCTTTCTGAGCAAATCTTCGAGAGAATTACAGGAAAGCGCTTTCAGCACTTCTTTAAGATGCCCGGTCTTGATGAATTTTTTCAGACTGAGACCATGGGAGCGCAGTTCCCGGTCACAGATTTCCTGGCCCGCCTTAAAATCATTTTCCAGTTCTTCCTGGCGCAGCCAATGCCTGATGCGGCTCTTTGCCCGGCTTGTTTTAACCAGCGACAGCCAGCCCCGGTTGGGATGCTGGCTCACGGACGTCATAATTTCAAGCACATCGCCGTTTTTCAAACGATACTTCAGGGAAACGATGCGGCCGTTAATCTTGGCGCCGCTGCAGGTATTGCCGACTTCAGTGTGAATAGCATAGGCAAAATCCAGGGGACTGCTCCCTTCCGGGAGCTCTTTGACATCACCGTTCGGGGTCAAAACGTAAATCTTAGCCTGGTCAAGTTCGTCCTTGACCGTCTCCAGAAATTCCCCGGGATCCTTCAATTCCTGAAGGGAATGGATCAACTGCTTGAGCCATTGAAACATTTTGGCATCTTTCCGGGAAATCGCCGTTCCTTCCTTATAGGCCCAATGGGCGGCAATGCCCTCTTTAGCAATCCTGTCCATTTCCTCGGTACGGATCTGAATCTCCATGAACTCTCCCGAGGGTCCAATCACCGAGGTATGGAGGGATTGATACATATTCGCCTTGGGACTGCTGATAAAATCCTTAAATCGGCCGTCAATAGGCTGCCACAAGGCATGTACCATCCCCAAAGCCTCGTAACAGTCCTGGACGTTATGCAAAATGATCCGGAAAGCGACCTTGTCATAGACCTTTTCCAGGGGAATGTTCTGGGCAATAATTTTTTTGTAGATACTGTAAAGATGCTTTGGCCGGCCAAGTATTTGAAAATCATGCAGGCCGAACTCCTTCAGCTTCCTGGAAAGCAGGGATTTGACCTCGTTGACATAAGTGACCCGATCCATGGTGGATGTTTCCATCCTGGCCACAAGATCGGCAGATTCAGCAGGATGGATGAAGGCAAAGGAAAGATCTTCAAGATCCCGCTTCATCCAGTCTATTCCCAGCCTGCTGGCTAAAGGGGCATAGAGGTCAAGCGTCTCCTGGGCAAATTCCTTTCTGGTCTCTTCAGGTATATCCATAATCTGCATATCATGGAGCCTGTCGACCAGCTTGACCAGCAGGACCCGGATGTCGGCTGACATCGCCAGCAGCATTTTGCGAATATTTTCTGCCTGATAGGCGGCCTTGGAGTTAAACTTGACATTTTCGATTTTCGTGGCGCCGGCAACAATAACAGCCACATCCCGGCCAAATTTTTCTTCCAGTACCTTTTCAGAAACGTCGGCCCCGGGCTCTTTCAGGACACTGTGCAACAGGCCGGCCGTCAGGGTATCCACATCAAGCCCCATGGCCGCCAGAATCCGGGCCACCTCCAGAGGATGGGAGATATAGAGTTCACCATTGGGCCGCAACCGTGAGCCGTGGACCTCTGCGGCATACTCATAGGCACCCCGAAGAGTGTCCAGATCCTTTTTCTCAAGATACTGCCCGGCCTCGGCAAGAACATGATCAACGGATGTCGTGTTGCTGTGCTGTTCGGATAATTGTGACATTTTTTATTTGAAATAGAATCCCGTTAACTTAAGCAAAAAATCTTACTTTCAGCCACGAACTCCACGAAAAAACACAAAATATTTTCTTATATTTTTTGTGTAGTTCGTGAATTTCGTGGCAAAAAAATTCCTTTTGAAACTTTCATCCTTAAGCTAACAGCATTGCCTTGGCAATTGACTATAAATTACAGGGAGGGATCGACAACCATCTCAGAATCAATCATTTCTCTTAACTTT
The DNA here is from genome assembly GCA_034723545.1 of Thermodesulfobacteriota bacterium. Taxonomy (GTDB): domain Bacteria; phylum Desulfobacterota; class Desulfobulbia; order Desulfobulbales; family SURF-16; genus JAGHCC01. The sequence continues at coordinate 2,836 of JAYEPA010000283.1, forward strand.
TCCACGGTTTTAGGCAACGGCATGGTAAAAGTCTTACCGGTTCGCCGGCTGCGAATTTCAATGACACCGTCCTTGCTGAAACTCCGACCCACTGTCAGGCGAATCGGAATACCGATGAGGTCGGCATCCTTGAATTTAACTCCAGGCCGTTCATCACGGTCATCCATGAGAACCTCAATACCTCTGGCCAGACATTCTTTGTAAAGCCCCTCAGCCGCCTGGGTAATTTCTTCATCTTTTGTGGAAAGATTCAGCAAAATAACCTGGACAGGGGCAATAGGCATGGGCAAAATCATGCCGTCTTTGTCGTGGTTCTGCTCAATGGCCGCAGCCACGCTACGACTGACGCCAATACCGTAGCAGCCCATGACAAAAGGCTTCTCCTGCCCCTGATTATCGAGAAAAATTGCGTTTAAGGCCTGACTGTAGGAAGTGCCCAGCTTAAAGATATGCCCCACCTCAATCCCCCTGGTTAACTCAAGCCCGCCACCGCAGGACGGACAATGGTCATCAGCCGTGACCATACGCAGATCAGCGATTTCCGAAACCTCAAAATCACGGCCGACATTGACATTCAAAGAGTGAAAATTCTTTTCATTGGCCCCTATGGCAAAATTGCTCATTTTCATCACTTCAAGATCCGCAACAACCTTGATTTTCAAACCAACCGGGCCCAGATAACCGGTGGGAACACCTGTGACATCAAACACCTGCCTGTCGTCGGCCATCTCAACTTCCATGGCGCCAAGCAGATTCTGCAGTTTGACCTCCTGCACCTCGTGATCGCCACGCATCAGGACAGCAACCGGCTTGCCATCAGCCAGATAAACAAGTGTTTTCACTAATTCTTTCGCTGATATGTTCAAAAACTCGGTAACGGCCTTCACCTTACGTTTTCCCGGAGTCTCTATCTTTTCCATGGCCAGCAGATCCGGAGTCTCGACTGCGGGACTTTCCATGGCCCTTGCTTTTTCCATGTTGGCGGCATAGCTGCAGTTCTTACAGACAACAATGGTATCCTCGCCAGTATCAGCTAACACCATGAACTCACGGGAAAAACTGCCACCGATGGTGCCGGAATCCGCCTCAACCGCCCGAAATTTCAGGCCGCAACGGCTGAAAATACGATGGTAGGCCCTGTTCATTTTTTCATATGTTTCACCAGCAGAATCATCCGTGGCATCAAAACTGTAACCATCCTTCATAATAAATTCCCGGCCACGCATGAGTCCGAACCGCGGCCTGATCTCATCCCGAAACTTGGTCTGAATCTGATACAGATTGATGGGTAGCTCACGGTAAGAATGAACATTCATCCGCACCAAATCAGTGATGACCTCCTCGTGGGTCGGCCCCAGGCAGTTTTCGCGCTGATGACGATCGGTAAAGCGCAGCAGTTCCGGTCCATATTTCTGCCAGCGGCCGGACTCCTGCCAGAGTTCAGCGGGCTGCACCATGGGGAGCAGCAACTCCTGGGCACCGGCCCGGTTCATCTCTTCACGAACAATCTGCTCAACCTTCCGGATTGCGGCCAGCCCCAAGGGAAGATACGAATATATTCCGGAGGCCAGTTTACGGATAAATCCGGCCCGAAGCATAAGCTGATGGCTGACCACCTCGGCCTCAGCCGGAGTTTCTTTTAAAGTGGGAATAAGAAATTTTGAGAAACGCATGTCTGTCCTTTTATTCTATCGTATTCGATATCAGCGCCATGGCTTGCCTTCACTCTGGCGGCTGAATTCCTATTGTGTCATTTTCTCTAATTCTTCAATAAAAACATCATAAATCTCGTCTTCGGAGACCTTTTTGTACAGCTTGCCTTTCTTGAACAGGATTCCTACGCCATTCCCGCCGGCAACGCCGAGATCCGCCTCCCGGGCTTCACCCGGGCCGTTCACCACACAACCCATGACCGCAATTTTCAGCGGAGTTGTAATGGTCTGAACATACTGTTCAATTTTTTCGGCCAGGCTGAAGAGATTAATCCGGCAGCGGCCGCAGGTAGGACATGATATCAGCTCGGGACCGCGTTGGCGGATATGCAGGGCACGAAGAAGCTCATAACAGACCCGAATCTCTTCCAGGGGATCGCGGGTCAGAGAAACACGGAAGGTGTCGCCGATGCCGTCCAAAAAAAGAACTCCCAGGGCAAAGCTCGATTTGACCGTTCCGCCGATCAGTCCTCCGGCCTCGGTCACTCCCAGATGCAGGGGATAATCAGTTTGCTCGGAAAGCAGCCGATAGGCCTCAATAGTGGCGAGGGCATCGGATGATTTAATGGAAATTTTTATCTCATGAAAATCAAGCTTTTCCAAAAGACGGGTATTCTTCAGAGCGCTTTCCACCAGAGCCGCCGGCGTGGGATGGCCGTGCCTGGCCAGGATCTCCTTTTCCACGGAACCCGAGTTAACACCAACCCGAATCGGCACCTTAAATTTCCTGGCCGCCCGAACCACCTTAGCAAGCTTGTCCGGCCCGCCGATGTTGCCGGGATTAATCCGGATTGCCTGGGCGCCGTTTTCCATGCTGGCCACGGCCAGGCGATGATCAAAATGAATATCGGCAATCAGGGGAATGTCAATCCGCTCGCGGATCGCTCCAATGGCCCGGGCTGACTCCGGCTCAGGCACCGCCACCCGAATCACTTCACAGCCGGCCGCTTCCAGCCCTTTAATCTGAGCAACGGTTGCCTCAACGTCCCGGGTATCGGTATTGGTCATTGACTGAACAATAATTGGCGCATCACCGCCAATGGGGACATTACCGATATGAATCTGCCTTGTTTTTTTTCTCTTGATCATCATATCTAACCCACTAAAGCGGAAGAAAACATCTCATTTTTTAGGACTCTTTTCAGTACTCGCCTGGCGGATGCAAGTGCCTTAACAGTAGATGTAGATAGCGAACGAAGAGAGACCTTCGAGTATTTTATTTTAAAAGTAATTTTTTTTATTTCTTGTTTTTTATTACAGAGTTTCAGGGGTAAGGCACTAAATGGTTCTCCACCTTTCCACACAACACTTTATCATACCCATTTGGCCAAAAAGTTGCACCATTCACCTTATTTTTTCCGGAAATTCTTTAAGATAAGCAGGGAAGGTCTGTGGGGGGAATATTTATAAACGATCCGCCTCAACCGGCAATATAATCGACAAAAACATTGTAATACGCGGGCAAGCTCCGTTTTTTGAGCTTGGTCAGATAAAAACTCCGCTCCATGCGCAGGCCGTCCAACTTCATTTCCACAAGAGAGCCGGCGACAAGTTCCTCCTCAATGGCCTTGCGGGACAAAACAGAACCGCCAAGACCTGCCTTCATGGCCTCCTTGATTGATGCGGTTGAGCCCAGCACGGCGACAACATTCATTTTACCGATATCGATTTTCAATTTTCCAAAAAACAACTCCATATTTCGCCTGGTCCCGGAACCCTTCTCCCGCATGAGAAAAGGGATTCTATGAATTTCATCAATACCGCCCTCTTCCCCGGAAACCAGATGCGGAGACACCCCATAGACCAGCTCATCCTGGCAAAAGGGCTCATATTGCAGTTTTTTTGAGTTCATTTTTGCGCCAACCACACCGAGGAGCAACTGATGACTCTCCACCATCTCGACAATCTTGCCGGTATCGCCGATAATGATCTCAAAAGAGATGTCCGGATATTTCTTTTTAAATTCCGAGGCTAGAACAGGAAGCATATAGGTGCCGGGAATGGTGCTGGCGCCAATGACCAGATGCCCGCTGACCTCCCGGCCACTTATCTTGAGAGAATCCTTTATCTTTTCAAGACCATCAATCACCTGAAGAGCTCCCGGCAGGATAATTTCTGCCGCCTGGGTGGGCTCGATAGTCCTTCCAAGCCGGTCAAACAGCAAAAAGCCAAGTTCGTTTTCCAGGTTTTTTATATGTTCGCTGATGGTAGGTTGACTGATGGAGAGTTTCAGCGAGGCCTTTGAAAAACTTTTATTTTGATAAACGGCCACAAATATTCTTAATTGATGAACATCCATATAACAGACCTCGTTAAATCATCGTAAAATTGATGCTGTTTTCTAGACATTCGGCTGAAATTTGCACGGGATCTCATCTCGTTCAAGGTTCAAGGTTCAAGGTTCAAGGTTCAAGGTTCAGGTGGTACCCGTTATCTCATATGAATCCAGCAAAATTGACTAATGCAAGTCCTCACCGGTGCTGCTCATGGCCAGATTTCCGTCTTTGACCCCACGAATCGCAGTCAACTTTTCCGCCAGATCCCGAACTTCCCGGGCCTTGCCCCGGATAATAACCACCTCCAGGC
>JAYEPA010000284.1:0-7060 GCA_034723545.1 Thermodesulfobacteriota bacterium
TCAATTCAAACTGTTGCGAACCGGTCAGGACAAAGAGTGAGTTCTTGCGTTTTTCGTCTACAATCACCTGGATGTAGGATAACAGATCGGGAACGCGCTGAATTTCATCGATAATGGCCCCTTGCGGATACTGGTTTAGAAAGGCCAGCGGATCTTCTTCGGCAAATTGGCGGATAACCGGATTTTCAAGGTTGGCATAAGGTTTATCAGCAAAGGTCGCTTTGGCCAGGGTCGTTTTTCCCGACTGCCTCGGACCGGTGACCGTCACCACCGGGTATTTTGTAAAGGCCGATGCGGCGTATTCCGCCATTGTTCTTGGAATCATTGTCTATGTATATCCATGGTTGAATCGTGAAAATACATAATACTGAGAGGGGCACTTCGCGTCAACTCTTTTAGCCTAGCAGGTATTAGAGAGTATCAATTTGAAGAAAACTTTAAATGGTACCAAAAAGTGTATGAGGAAAATCCAGAGAACATTTTAACGACAAGCATTTGCTTTTGACTGTAACCAGCCTATGTCAGGTTATATTTTTAACCACCAGATTATTCAAGAATATTATATTTTGGCCATTTTATGGCTAAAACCACAGAAAACTACGGGGATCTTTATTCTACCGGCATCGTGAGGCCCATGCCAGCAATGTCGAAGGTAACTGTTCAGTTGCACTCCATCTTCGCCCATATTCGGAGTCTACGCTTACCTTGTTTTCTCGAATAGCACCAGTGCGGAGTCTACGCTTCGCTCCGCTTACCGTTCAAAGCCCCAGGTAAGCGTAGACTCCGAAATGAACGAGCGGAGTCTCGATAGCTCACTTACCTGAAGCACATCTGAACAGTTACAGACCGAGTTTTTCGTAATATTTTACCTACACTTCTAAGTAACAAGATTCTGGGTAGACTGTATAAAAAAACGCAGAATCAGCACGATAAGTTAAAGTTGCCCACTTACGTCATCCCGGCATGTTTTTACCCGGGATCCAGGATGGTGTGTGTGGCTACTTTCTGGATTCCGGCTAAGGACTTCCGTCTGCCCATCAAACTGATTTTTTGTAACCGTTCACCGGGGCACTAACTTACGGGAACCACAGTCCTTGTAACATTTACGTTTTTTTATGGTCGGCAATCGCTATCATTGAAATTTCGGATTGACTTTCCGATTTTTCATGTTTAAAAGCATTGTATGGTATTACGTAAAAAATATATAAATGAGATTGATGCTGCCACTCGCCGAGCACCGGTTGTATCCCTGCTTGGTCCTCGGCAGTGCGGGAAGACCACCCTGGTCAGATTGTTTGGCGATAAACATGGGACGACGTATTTCGACTTGGAGTCAATACCGGATCAGCGGAGACTGCAAAATCCTGAACTCATGCTTGGCTCTCTCAAAGGTTTGGTTATTCTGGATGAAATACAGATAATGCCTGAACTTTTCAGTGTGCTCAGGGTGCTGGTGGACAGACCTGATAATCAGACAAAGTTCTTAATCCTCGGCAGTGCATCCCCCCATATTATAAAAAATGTGTCTGAAACCCTGGCTGGACGAACGGAATTCATTGAGCTGTCGGGCTTCAATGTTGAAGAGACCGGGAAAGAATCCCTGGAGAAACTGTGGTTGCGGGGAGGGTTCCCCCTTTCCTTTCTCGCCGGATCAAACCAGGACAGCCTGGCCTGGCGGGAAAATTTCATCCGCACCTTTCTGGAGCGGGATATACCGCAACTGGGTATTTCCATCCCAGCCCAGGCCATGCGACGTTTCTGGACAATGCTTGCCCATTACCACGGACAAACCCTGAACGCTTCCGAACTTGGCAGATCCATGGGCCTGTCCGACAAGACAATCAAATCCTATCTTGACATCCTGACCGGTACTTTCATGGTTCGCCAGTTGCAACCCTGGTTTGAGAACATCAGCAAACGGCAGGTCAAAGCCCCGAAGATTTATTTTCGTGATTCAGGAATCCTGCATAGCCTGCTTGACATCCCGCACCATCATCATCTCATGGGTCATCCCAGACTTGGTGCCTCCTGGGAGGGTTTTGCACTGGAACAGATCCTTCAGATCGTTGGATCAACCGAACCATACTTTTGGGCTACCCATAGCGGGGCAGAAGTTGATCTGTTTTTTTCAAAAGGTGGGAAAAGATACGGGGTTGAATTTAAATTCAACGAGGCACCGAAGATCAGTAAATCCATGCATATTGTCGTGGCCGACCTGGGGTTGTCTCATCTCTATGTGATCTATCCTGGTAAAGAGTCCTATCCTGTTGCTGAAAATATTTCGGTTGTTTCCCTTGCTGATGCAGGAAATGGAAACAACTTTTTTCAAGATAAATGACTGTCACTGAAGTTTGATGGTTTCGTGAAAAGTTCTCAATTCGTCATGCCGGACTCGAAGTCGGCGCTTATCTGATCCGGCATCCATAACCAACTGAAAACACTGGACCGGGGTCTTCGCTACCTCCGGCTTTCGCCGGAATGACGATTTATAGGTGTTTTTGACTTTTTACGAAATCATAAAGGTTAGAGTTTTATAAACCCGCCGTTATTATAGGAATCTGGTCAGGCTGTGACAAATTTCCATTCTCCAGACGTTTTTTGGGAGACGGTCAATAAATATTCTTCATGTTGCATTATCGAGCGTCTAATACATACTTAACACACAACAGCTAACCGGTATTCCGGAAGCTCTGAAAGTTGTTACATGACCAGAACTATCACCGAAACCCTTAAAGGCATTGTTCAGCGGGTAACCTACCACAACCCGGACAATGGCTGGTCTGTCCTCAGGGTGCAACCCTTTAACAGTCCCATGAGCCAAGAAACGGTGACGGTTCACCAGACCAAGGTTTTTGCCGGGGCGACCATGGAGTTTCAGGGGGCCTGGACCGTACATCCGCAATTCGGTCGGCAATTCAAGGCCACCACCGCCATCGAGCGAAAGCCGGCGACCAGCGCCGCCCTTGAAAAGTATCTGGGCTCCGGCCTGATCAAAGGAGTCGGTTCGAAAACAGCGAAAAAGATCGTTGCCCACTTCGGCAACAACACCCTGGATATTTTTGAAAATGAAATTGACCGTCTGACCGCGGTCCCCGGCATTGCCAAAAAAAAACTGGCCATGATTAAAGACGCCTGGCAGGAGCATCGGGCGATCCGGGAGGTGATGATGTTTCTGCAGGGACATGGCATCAGCACCCTCTTTGCCGTGCGGATCTATAAGAAATATGGTGACAAAGCCATTGAGTTTGTCAATGAGGATCCATACCGGCTGGCCAATGATTTCTATGGCATCGGCTTTTTTTCGGCCGATAAGGTCGCCTTGAGTATCGGCCTGGCCCCAGACAGTCGGCAACGGATCATCGCCGCCATCAAACACGTTCTCGCCGCCAGTCGTGAACAGGGGCACTGTTATCTTTTTGCCAGCCAGATAAATGATCAGGTAAAACAGCTGCTGGAAATGGACCTGGGATCCCGCCTGCCGGAAATTCTGGCAACTATGAAGGAGGAAAATCATCTCCGGGTGCGGATCCTCCCCAATAAAGACAACATCGAAGAGGAGTGCTATTACTCCAAGAGCCTGTTCTACGATGAGGCATACGTAGCCAAAAAGATCGCCGCCATGACTGGTAGTGTCGACCTGGACCAAGAACGGATTGGGAACTGGATTAGCCGCTTCTGCCAAGCCAACTCCATCTCTCTGAGCGATGAGCAGGCTCATGGGGTGAAAGGAGTGGTCGGCCACCGGTTCTCGATTTTGACCGGCGGACCCGGCACCGGCAAGACCACAACGACCCTGGTAACCGTAAAACTGCTTGAGGCAATGGGGAAAAAAGTCCTGCTTGCCGCACCTACTGGTCGCGCCGCTCAACGAATGGGTGAAGTTGTCGGTCGGGAGGCCAAGACCATCCACCGGCTTTTGGAATGGCAACGGGGCAGCTTTCAGAAAAATGAGGAGCAGCCACTCCGGGCGGATTTTCTGATTGTCGATGAATGTTCAATGCTGGATATCAACCTTAGCGCCTCACTGCTGAAGGCTGTGCCGGACAGTTGCCAGTTGCTGTTTATCGGCGATGCCGACCAGCTGCCCTCGGTTGGCGCCGGCAATGTGTTGCGGGATCTGATTTCGTCGGCGACCATCCCCTGCTTCCGGTTAACCAAGGTGTTCCGTCAGGCAAAGGAATCGATGATTATCCGCTATGCCCATCAGATTAATAGCGGCACAATCCCGGCCATTGGCTCACCTTTTAAAGAACCGCAGATCTGGCGGAGCGGAACGGATTGTCTCTTTATTGATACGGATGAGGCGACCAGGGAGCAGATCGGTTTTATTGCCAGGGCGAAGCGCTATCTTGATCTGCAAACCTCGGAGCTTGAGGGGATGACAACCGGTGACAGTAGCCCCTTTGTGTTTCGGACAGAGGAAATGATTGCCTCACCCTATGAACATGACTTCACCATTCCCCGGAAATTCAGCCACGTTAACCTGGCAAGTCTGTATAATGCCAAGGGTCATGTCGATGAGTTAAAAGCCGTTCTCAAAAAGGTTCATCCCTGGTCATCTTTGCATTACGGATTGGCAGCCGTTGATGTCGTCACCAGACTTTATCTTGAATGGGTGCCGAAGTATTATGGCCGGGACTGCGAGATCCAGATATTATCTCCGATGATCCGGGGCAGCCTCGGCACTGTCAATTTGAACAAAGTGATTCAGGCGGCGGCCAACCCTCCCCGGCAGGGGAAGGGCCAGCTGCAGGTCGGCGAAAGAATCTTCCGCGAGGGAGACCGGGTGATTCATCGCCGCAACAATTACGATCTGAATGTTTTCAACGGCGATATCGGCCGAATCGTGCGGATCGACAATGAAAACCTGACCTGCGTCGTTTCCTTTTTCCCTGATGGCCGCGAGGTTGAATACCAGCAGGGAAGTATCGTCGAATTGGATCTCGCCTATGCTATTACCATTCATAAATCCCAGGGCAGCGAGTTCCAGGCGGTGATCATCCCGCTGTTGACCCAGCATTTCAAGATGCTGTACCGGAACCTGATCTATACCGGTTTGACTCGAGCGCGAAAGCTGGCTGTGTTTGTCGGCACCAGAAGGGCATTGGCGATGGCGGTACGGCAACAGGACACCAGCCAAAGGCAGACCGCCTTGGAATTGCTGCTGGGATTGAAAAAACACAAAAATAAACTGCCGTCATCCTCCGGCTGAATATCTATTGACAAATTTAAGCACTTCCGACGAAGCGGAATGTTTCGACCGGTAATTCAGCTTGAAAAAGCCGGTTATGCTAAAACTGTGCTATAATATCCCCCAGCAAATTGTCATCATCCGGGAAAGTATAAGGGTTGTCGCAGGGAGATATAATTCAGCTGATTTCTTGATCCTTCTCTGTCGAAAAGAATCAGGAATAATCTCAAGTTTCCGCGTTTTCGTAAATAACCGAGGTTGCGTCTGGCAACCTCAACACACACCAATTGAGTATTGATCCGAAAAACTTATATTTCAAGACCTGACCCTTGGTTTTTTAACCAGGAATACGACAGATATGGAAATTAGTGGCGTTAGCTTGCTAAACCCTTGGGAATAACCATAACCCAATAAGATATAAAAAAGGCTAACAAAAAAATGCACCCGACTGGCTCACACGCGCGATCTTCTGAGATTTATCTAGGATTGTGCTACGCCCAATATTTCCGGTGAATCTAGGGCCAGTCGGTGATTTAAGACGTTCTCTTCGCAACGTTTCTTTAAATCTGCCTATAGTCTAAGAAAATAATTATTATTGAACGCCCTTGACTTTGATACTACATGTTAGTATCGTTATGGCTATGAATAGTAAACATCGGAAGACTTTAAAAGCCATATCCACGACACCCACACTTGGTAATCTTGAATGGCGAAAAATCGAATCGTTGTTCATTGCATTAGGTGCAACTGTCATTGAAGGTAATGGCTCGCGAGTATCTTTTGTCCTAAATAGCGAAAAAGGTGATTTTCATCGTCCACATCCTAGTAAAGAAGCCAAGCGGTACCAAGTAAGAAATGCTTTTGATTTTTTAAATAGAGCAGGAGTAACCCTATGAACACACTTAACTACAAAGGCTATACAGCCAAAATTGAATTTGATCCTGATGACAATATTCTTTTCGGGAACATTATCGGCATTAGAGACACAGTTGGTTTTCATGGTGAATCTGTTACTGAATTGAAAGAGGCTTTTCTTGAGGCAGTTGATTTTTACCTTGAGAGCTGTAAAACATCTGGTAGAGAACCCAACAAGCCATTTTCTGGAAAGTTTATGGTTCGGGTTGATTCTTCCCTACATGGTAAAATTGCTGCAACTGCCGCTCATGCCGGTAAAAGTCTCAACAAATGGGTAAGCGATACGCTCAGTCAGGTTGTACATTCGCATTAGTTTAATTTTCAACAATCATTTATGGCAAAAGCATTCTTTCGACAATCAAAAAGAGAACAATGCCATTCACCCGACCCGCGAGCACGCCCGTTTTCTGGTGTTTAATTCAGCATTTTGCTACGCACAAAGTTGGTTGCTAAACTTGTGGCGGGCCGGTGATAGCGGACGTTAAGTGTGCCCAAATACTCTTGCAACCACTTACAACTAAGCAAGATACACAGGTAAAATGTGACCAATAAGATTCAAACAAAAATCGAATACCCCATAAATAATTCCTTGGATCGGAATTGCAAATGGGGACGTCCAGCTTTTGAGGCTTATAACGGCCTTTGTGAGGCTTCGTTATGGGAACTAAATGGCCTACCAGTTGCTCTTGGCTTTATTGATGATGAGCGTCATTCCATAATTGGAAGTGGCATTATGGTTGCTCCTGGTTTATGCCTGACCGCAACACATGTAATAGAAGAGACCAAAAGCAAGTGTGCACTGATTCACTCATTTGCAAATGAAGAAAAGCTTCAACGCTCATGAAAACTGACCCATCTATGCTCAAATAAACTGATCCACTTGGTGCACAGTAATTGATGTTTTGTGGGTGGGGAAAATGGAATTGAGGAATAATTTTTATGCTGGGAATAAAA
>JAYEPA010000285.1:0-1613 GCA_034723545.1 Thermodesulfobacteriota bacterium
AGCTGGTAGCTGTATTTATTGACCAGCCGCAGGGCAAGGACGAATCCCAAGACAAGAACGGACACGGCAATGAGGGCGATTTTTTGCCAGCTTTTTCTGACGTCGCTCATCATTTCGCTTTCCGGAATGATCACCATGATCCAGGCTGCGTCTTTCTCCTCATTCAAGGGGGTAAATCCGGCCCACCATGAGCGGCCGTTGACACGAAATTCAAGGGCGGAGGTCTCCTGGCGATTTCCGGAGTTCCAGATTTCAACGGCTCGGGCCACCGGGGTTCGGACGTCCTGATCCTTAAGCCTGTCGCTTTTGTTATGGGCGATGATGGAGCCGTCCTCCTCGATGAGAGTGATATGGCCATGGTCGCCAATACGCAAACTGTTCAGGAAAGCGAGAAGGTCATCCTCGAGAAGATCCAGAGCCATGACCGAAAAAGTCTCCTGGGCAGGATGCTGCCAGGCGATGGAGGCTGTGACCCCGGTTCGGCCTTCAGTAAAAAAATGATATGGCTCCGTCCAGTTTAGTCGTCCCCGTTCTCTGCCCTGAACCTCGGTGAACCAGGGACGCAGTCGGGGGTCAAAGTCGATTGTTTCTGTCCAGGCACGAAGAGGATGATTCGCGTCATGCCATTCCTGCCAGGATGCCTGTCTCGGTTTTGTGTCTTCGGAGGAAAGCCTGGTGAGCCATTGACCTTTGTCCCGTTTTAAAAAAAATTCTTCGCCTGTGGAATCGGCGATCATAAGTGCTGAAATGGTAGGGGAGATGGCCAGCATGGGGATAAACATCCGGGTCAGCTCTTGTACATTCATCTCCTTCAGCACGCCGGATTTCCCCCATTCCGCACCCATGGCAAGATAGGTTTCAATGGGCTCGACAAAACGGCTGAAACGTTTTTTAACAATGGTGGTGGCGTCGGCAATAATGGTCGCCGAGGCCTCGTGGCGGATTTTCGCTCCATGGTAGAGGGTGATGGCCAGCAATACCGAGCTGATGATGAGAACCAGGGATATGATATCCCGAAAAAGTTTCCGGCGGATGTTCCTGGGGAACCCCTTAAAATGCTGGAGAGAAGAAAAAGATAACATTGTATGATATTTTTTTGTTTTGTTTCTATGTAAGCCAATTCTCCAGTATTAAACCTGGAACACTTGAAAATTCTCTAACATTGGCCGTCACCAAAATCAGTCCAAGATCAAGTACATGGGCGGCGATGAGCATGTCGTTGGGACCGATTGGCGTGCCCGCTTTCTCCAAGGCTGTACGTAACCGGGCATACCTCTCATCGGCGGGTTGCTCTAAAGGGAGAATATCCAAAGCGGATAACACAGCTTCCAATTGGCTTGTCAATCGCGGTGATCCTTTTTTGCAAGCTCCAAAACGGAGCTCGGCGGCAACCACGATACTGGTACAAACCCGCGCTTCACCAACGGCTTCAATCCGTTGCATGATCTTTCCGGCAGGATGTCGGACAAGATCAGACAGGATATTCGTATCAAGCAGATATGTAAAGCTGCTCATGGTTATAACTCTATTTCATCGGCCGGCAACAAATCTTCATCCACATCGGGAAAATCTTCTTCCAAAGTTTCCAGCGTGGCCAGCAGGGCCAGAAGAGA
>JAYEPA010000286.1:0-7030 GCA_034723545.1 Thermodesulfobacteriota bacterium
CCGGACTCAATAATAAACCTCGCGTAAAAAAAGACCCTTGGCCGGCGCCGTGGGACCGGCCGCTGATCTGTCCCTTGCCGCTACAATATCTCTAAAACCGTTCACCGTCAACCTTGCCTTACCAATTTCGAGCAAGGTACCGATAATATTTCTCACCATATGGCGCAAAAAACCGTCACCGCAAATTGAAAAACAAAGTCGCGTTTCATTTGTCCGTTGAAAAGAGGCTGAATAAATCTCACGCACTGCACCCCTGCCCGGCATGGAGGGGTCCCTGGATCCGGCCGCCTCAAAACTTGAAAAATCATGTCTGCCAAAAATAAAAGGCAGACATTTTTCCATGCTGACGACATCAAGAATCGTTTTAACATGAGTGCTGTAGAGACGCCTGGTGGGCAACATGACCCCACCGAGATCCATCCGATAAAAATAACACTTACCCGTGGCGCTGTGTCGGGCATGAAAGGAAGAATCCACCTCTTCGACAGCAAGAATCCGTATGTCATCTTCCAGCAGACTGTTCAGCCCGGCCATGAAACCTGGGCAGGGAATTTGCGCGTCCGTCGTAAAATTGGCCACCATTCCTAAAGCGTGGACACCGGCATCCGTGCGGCCGGCGCCATGGAGAACAATCTCCTCGCGGGTCATGACAGCAATTTTTTTCTCAAGCGAGCCCTGAATCGTCGGTTGATCCGGCTGGCGCTGCCAGCCGGAATAATTCCTGCCGTCAAAGGCAATGGTCAGTTTGATATTACGCCTGGTCACGTGTAACCAATCACGGAGTAAAATGAGTACTGTACGCTTCCTCCCACGCTGTAATTGATTACAGGGTGCTGCAGATGCGCGAAAGAGGCCTGTGAGGCTGTACTGGTGCTACGCGAACAGGCCAGATGACAGGTAAGCGCCAGACTCCGAAGCAGATGTGGTGCCCTGTGATCAATTACGGTCACGGAAATAAAGGAATATGCCTTAAACCGAGATCTTCAGGAAAGGAGCAGAGCAGGTTCATATTCTGCACAGCCTGACCAGCTGCCCCTTTCACAACATTATCAATGGCCGAGACAACCACGATACGTCCGGTCCTTGCATCAACCTTACAACCAATATCACAAAAATTGCTGCCCCGGACATACTGGGTTGCCGGAAACGAACCTGGCTCACACACCCGGACAAAAGGCTCATTTGCATAAAAATCGGCGTACAGTTGATCTACATCATTCTGACTGATCTCTTTTCGCGTGGAAGCATAAATGGTACTGAGAATACCACGGGAAATGGGCAGCAGATGAGGAACAAAGGTGACGTTGACATCCTCCCGGTCGCACAACAGACCGAGCTCCTGCTCTATCTCCGGAGTATGCCTGTGCTCACCCACCTTATAGGCGCGAAAACCATCGGCAACCTCACAGAACAGGGTTGCGGTGTTAGCGCTGCGTCCCGCCCCGGTTGTTCCGGATTTTGAGTCGATAACAATGGTCTGTGGATCAATGAGATGGTTTTTCAAAAGTGGGGCAAGACCGAGAATAACACTGGTGGGATAGCAGCCGGGATTGGCCACCAGGCGGGAACCGGCAATCCGTTCGCGATAGAGCTCCGGCAGACCGTAAACCGCCTCACCAAGATAATTTTGCGCCGTATGGGTCTGATACCACTGTTCGTAAACCCCTGCATCATGAATACGAAAATCAGCGCTCAGGTCAACCACCTTTTTCCCGGCCTCAAGCAGCACAGGGACAAAATTCATGGCAGTCTGATGAGGTACAGCGAGAAAAAAGAAATCAGCCCGTTGTGCCAAATCCTCCACCTGAACATCTTCACAGACAAGATCAACTATTCCCCTCAGATTCGGGAACACCTGGGACAGGGGTTGCCCCGCATACTGCCTGGATGTGGCTAGACTTAACTCCACCTCCGGATGATGGGAGAGAATCCGTGCCAGTTCAACTCCGGTATAGCCCGAAGCGCCGACAATTCCGATTCGTATCATAAATATTTCACCTTAAAAAAATTTGTATCTGCATCAAAGATGCTGAATCCGTTTTGCCCCTTGAACCTTTGAACCTTTGAACCCTTGAACCCTTGAACCCTTGAACCCTTGAACCCTTGAACCCTTGAACCCTTGAACCCTTGAACTTTAAAGTTTCAGCTGGAATTTTGACAAAAAAATAGGAAGCAACGATTCAAGAAATCATCACTTCCTAATAAGTTATCTATTCCCCTGCAACATCGTCACAAAGGTTCTGTTGTACAAAAAAACAAAGGGATAAAAAAATGCTACCGTTTGGAGAACTGGAAGCTGGCCCGGGCCCCTTTCTTGCCATATTTTTTTCTTTCCTTTTGCCTGGCATCCCTGGTCAGGAGACCTGCCTTTTTAAGAGTAACGCGATTGGCCTCATTAACCTCGAGCAGGGCCTTGGCAATACCATGTCTCAAAGCGTCTGACTGGGCGGATTTGCCTCCTCCTTTCAGGGTGGCAAAAACATCAAAGGTGTCGACTGTATCCGTCAAAACAAAAGGCTTTTTAACAATTTTCGGGTCGTGATTTCCACCAAAATATTCAGCCATGGAAAGCTTGTTTACCTCGATGTCACCGGGACCGGCCTTTAACCATACCCTGGCAACGGCTGTTTTTCTTTTTCCAGTTGCATAATAGCGCGTTTCAGCCATTTATATCTCCATCTCAATTAAATAATTTTAAAACCGGCAACAAAAAAAATCGTCTGCACCCGCCCCTTGCAAAATTCACATTGAGGCGGATGACGTCATTTTAAAGACTTTTGAAAGTCAACTCTTCAGGCTGCTGAGCGGCATGAGGATGTTCCTTACCAGCATACACTTTCAGTTTCTGTAACTGAGTCCGGCCCAATGTATTTTTCGGCAGCATACCTTTGACAGCCATTTTAATCAGCTCTTCAGGTTTCTTTTCCAAAACCTCTTGAGCGGTCTGTGATTTAATTCCACCAATATAACCGGTATGACGATAGTAAACTTTATCGCTCCACTTCTTACCTGTTAATCTGATTTTCTCGGCATTAACAACGACGATATAATCACCAGTATCCTGGAAAGTTGAATAATTCGGTTTATGCTTACCACGAAGTCTCATGGCAATCTCCGAAGCCAGCCTGCCCAGAACCTTCTGCTGGGCATCAACAATATACCATTTTTTTTCAATCTCGTTGACCGGCGTCAAATACGTTTTCATCGAACTTTATCCTCAACTGACTTTTCTCACCCAAATACATTACTGCGAACTGTATCGACACAGAATAAGGGTTTGATAAATGAAAAAAAAGGCTCGAAGCATGTTCGAACCTTTTTGGAATTTTCTGGAGCGGGAAACGAGATTTGAACTCGCGACTTCAACCTTGGCAAGGTTGCACTCTACCACTGAGTTACTCCCGCTAACAATTTATTCAAAGACAGAGAATATAACCGGCTGTCGCAATAATTGTCAATAAAAAAATAATATCATGATTCCGGCATGTTTTTAGCCGGAGATAGCGCAGACTTCGAGCCAGAAACTAGCCACACACCTCATCCTGGATTCCGGCTAAAAACATGCCGGAATGACGTGAGTGGGCAATTCTAACTTATCGTGCTGATTCTACGATTTTTATACAGCATAACTTGATATTTAGTTTATATGAAAGTCTCTCACAGAGGTACAGAATCCATAACGTTTTCTCTGTGCCGATTCGCAGGAATAACCGTTATTTAATTTTTGCACGAAAAGCCAAAAACAACCTTTGTTCAAGATGTTAAGGTCAGATTTCAAAATGAAGATTTTAGCGGTTAGTTGTTAGTTGTTAACTGCTAAAAGCTTTTTGACAAATCTTCGCCACAAAGAATCGCCTGTAACCCGTGTTAACATTAGGATGGGTACTTTCCGTTCAAGCACTATTTAAAAAATGCATACACACAACTTTAATTAATCTCGGAATATAACTGTTTAGAGTATCTTTTTCACCTATTAAGCATTTTTTTCAAAAAGAGTATTTACACTGTAAGCCTCTCCTTGTTAAAGTGCTAAAATATATAAAAAATTATTATTTTTATTATTTTCTACCAATAGAAATTCATTCAGGAGCAAACAATGGCCTCTTCCGGAAAAAGAATAAGCCGGATCAACCGACAGACAAAAGAAACACAAGTCAGCCTGTCTTTAGATATTGACGGCCGAGGACAAGCCGATATCCAGACCGGCGTGCCGTTCATGGATCATATGCTGACTCTTTTAACCGTACATGGTTTTTTTGACCTGACAATCAATGCCACCGGGGACACCGAGATTGACGACCATCATACGGTGGAAGATATTGGCATTTGTCTTGGCCGGGCATTTAATGATGCATTGGACAATTTTAAATGTATCAGCCGTTATGGCCAATGTCTTCTGCCCATGGATGAAACACTGGCCCAGGTGGCGCTGGATTTTTCAAACCGGCCCCACTTGCATCTGCAAACCCCGGTACTGGATCAAAAAGTCGGCTCCTTTGACACCCAGCTTGTCCGCGAATTTCTGCGTGCTTTCTCCCTGCATGGCGGCATAACCCTGCATATTCAGGTTGATTACGGCGACAATACCCATCATATCCTTGAAGCAATTTTCAAGGGGCTCGGCAGATCTCTGGATCAGGCCACCATGATTGAGTCAAGGACAAGCGGTCCTCTTTCATCCAAAGGCACTTTGTAAGGGCATCCTGTTTTCTGCCTTATCAGGGAACCTTCTACATTAACATTACCCAAAAAACACCAAAATAAAAGGTGATGACGTGAATCGTAACCTTCCATTTTTTCCTAATTTTATCCTGCTGGCCGTCCTTTTACTGCTGACATCCTGCGCCGCTGTTGAACCAGAGCAGGAGCAAGTGGCGATAAGTTCTATCAAGACGATCACTATTTTTCCTGTTCAGACCGTCGAGGTTGCCCATCATTTCAACGATGACATAAAAAACCAGTTAGAGGCCGGTGTCTATACGATGACCAGCCTGTTAACGCAATACTTTGCCGGTATCCAGTCGGAAATATCCTTCCAGTTCATTTCAAACAAACAAATGGAGTCGTTACTCGGTAAACATCAAGGAAATCTCTTTTCTCAGGCCAGATTTGTCTCTTCACAAATGAACTCTGACGCAGTGCTGCTCATTACCTTGGAACGCTTCCGGGAACGAGATGGAACTCAATATTCCGTGGAGGCCCCGGCCTCGGTTTCCTTTGAATATAAACTCCTTAAAAGCGACGGCCCTCAAATCCTCTGCAACGGCGTTTTTGAAGAAACTCAGGTACCTCTTACCGACAACATCTTCACATTGAAAAAGGCAAAAAAACGTGGTTTCAAATGGATAACAGCTGAAGATCTGGCCAGGGAAGGAATAAAAGAAAAATTTGGCGCCTGTCCATATCTCAAATAATGGCCATGGCCGCACAGAGGCACAGAGTTCACAGAAATTTTTCTCTATGTCTCTGCGGGCTCCGCAAGAAATTTTCATATCAACTTCAGAGATTGCCCATTGTCTGACAACTTCCAGGCTCGTGCCGCTATCAACTCATTGTGTTGTTCCTGAACAAAAAGACTAATCGTCTCATCGGCCAGGCCATGCACCGTTACCGTATGCTTGCCGATGGCGACAAGATCCTGATAGCGGTCTCTGGAGGAATTGACAGTCTCGTGCTGGCTGCGGTTCTGCAAAATTGGCAAAAAAAGGCACCCATTCAATACCAGCTTACAGCTGTGCATCTTGACATGGGCTTCAGCCCGGAAAATACCACCCATATCAGAAAACAGCTTGATCTTCTCAAACTGGATTACTTCATGGAAAAAATATCCTTTCCGGATATTCCCGAAAAAGAGGATAAAGGCTGCTGTTTTGCCTGCGCCAGGAAACGGCGCAACCATCTCTTTGAATTGGCCAGAAATAAAAACTTCTCAAAATTGGCCATGGGTCACCATAAAGAGGACATCATTGAAACATTTTTTCTCAATATGCTCTATAGCGGCAACCTGAGCACCATGGTCCCGCGCCAGGAACTTTTTGACGGCAACCTTTCAATCATTCGTCCTCTTGCCCTGCTCGAAAAAAAACAGATCCTGGAAACCGGAGAACGTCTTCACCTTTCCGCCGTGACTCATTCCTGTCCCAGGGAACATTTATCAAAACGGGAGAGCATTCGGACGCTGCTGCAGCAACTTTACAACAGCGACCACCATATAAAAGCCAATATCTTTACGGCATTGAGTAATATCAGAAAAAAATATTTACTATAACCTCTGAATCGGAACAAAAATGCTGACCTACCTTGACTGCATGCCCTGCTTTTTGAAACAGGCACTTTATACCGCCCGCCTCAGCACTTCATCGTTGCAGGTGCAGGAAAAAATCATGGCCCGAACCGCCGGACTATTATCGGAACTGGATTTCAGCCGCACACCGCCGGAAAACGCAACTCCGGTCTATGAGCTGATTGCCGAAATTTCAGGTTGCAAGGATCCTTTTGCCGAGCTGAAAAAGGAAAGCAACCAACTTGCCCTGAATCTCCAGAAGAACATCCGCGACATAATCAAACAATCGGACGTACCTCTGTTCACCGCCATCAAATATTCCATTGCCGGCAATATCATCGATTATGGCGCCCATCACGACTTTGACATCCTGGACACCATCAACAAGTGTTCGACCAGGGAACTTGTATTAAACGATTATGAGAAATTATGTGAAGACCTGAATAGGGCGGAGAAGATTCTTTATCTTGGTGATAACAGTGGCGAGGTGGCCTTTGACAGCCTGGTGATCGAACAGCTTGACCACCAGATTCTTTTCGCAGTCAGGGGGAAACCAATCATTAACGACGCCCTACGTGAAGACGCGCTGTTCTGCGGTCTGGACCGACAATGTGAAATCATCTCAAACGGTACTAACTGTCCCGGCACCCCCCTGTCCCGCTGTTCAGCGGAATTCAGGGAGGCATTCAACCAGGCTGATCTTATCATCAGCAAGGGCCAGGGCAACTTTGAGACGCTGTCGGAGGT
>JAYEPA010000287.1:0-7000 GCA_034723545.1 Thermodesulfobacteriota bacterium
TCATGGGGGAGAAACGGCGTTGTTTCCTCAGGCGCGTTCCAGAGAAACAAAAACATCCCCCCGCAAAAGGCCAGAAAGATACTATTGTATAGAAGTGTTTTCTTTTTTTTCATGCCATTTCAAGATCAGTAAAGTTAAATATCCCCATCCGCAGTCCCAGGATAAATGATTCCATCATCAATTTGCTCAGCAGTCTGTTTGTGGACGCCAATCGGATCAGCCGGCCGTGTCGTCGCTGTTTTTTGATAATGTTGTCAAGACAGTCTGTTTTTTGTCCATTACCCAGAAGCAGTGAGGCGACGGTTTCCCCGGAAACAATGGCCGGATAGATTCCTTCGCCGGTCAGCCCGGAGGCCAGGCCGGCGGCATCACCCACCAGAAACATGTTGCCGAAACAATAACCACGGAAATCAGAATTGATCAGGCCCGCTCTAAGCCGGGCTGAGCTGGTATCAATACCATGTTTTTTGATCCAGTGGTCTAATTTTTGTTTAAGAAGTCCTGGGCCAGGGTCATTTTTCCAGACATAGGCACCAATTGAGGCCCCGGTCTTATGGGGGAAAATCCAACCGTATCCGTAGTCGAAAAAGTCGGGGTCCAGATGCCAGATCATCTGGTCAAACTCACCGTTAACATCGTAATGGATGCCGAGCCCTCTCTGTTCAGAGGGGAGACCTAAGAATTTCCGCACAAGAGAAGAGCTGCCGTCCGCGCCGACAAGATGACGGAAACGGTAGGTCGTACCGTCCAGGGTCGTAAGTTCTTGTTCTGTAATGTTTTTGACCGGTGAGGAGGGCAATACTGTCGCTCCTGCCTGACGGGCCTTGTCAAGCATCCATTGGCCCAGGTTCTCACGGTTGACCGTGGCGACAATGGGATCCTGAGCGCTGATAACGGTTTGTTGCCAGGCCGAGCGAACATGTTGGTGGTGAAATGTTTTTTCAATCAATTCGTCCGGAAAACGCTGAACAAGCCCTGACCAGGTGATGCCGCCTGCGCAGACCTTGGGGCCGACTCTGGCTTTTCGTTCCAGAACCAGAACATCGATGTTGTTTTCGGCAAGCTTTCCGGCGCAGGCAAGACCGCCTGGACCTGCGCCGATAATGATGGTATGAAAGGTTTTCACGGGTTTATTTGGATTGGTTTTTTAGATGTTCAGGATAAAATTTCAGGCCATTTCTGGAACAATACAAGATTTTTTTTATCTTTGAAATAGTTACCTCGTCCTTGACGCTCCGGCAAACTGGATTTACATTCGTAATGACATCTTTGCCTGGAGTGAGTAAAGTAGGAGGTCTTGAGTTTTAAGTGGGTGCTACTTTGGAAGACAATCCCGGAATATTTGTCAAAATTGCATAGGACAGCCTTGGTAAAAAAAGGAATGGTTGGTGGAATCTGACAAGCTATTAAAAAATAAACGAAACGAGATACTTCAGATCTCTGAGTTCCACGGGGCTAGAAACATTCGTGTTTTCGGTTCGGTTGCCCGGGGAGAAGCAGGTCGGGACAGCGATATCGATTTTTTAGTGGATCTTGATCTGGGGAGATCTCTGCTGGATTTGGGAGGACTACTGGTTGACCTTGAACAGCTTCTTGGTCGTAAGGTAGACGTCGTGACCGAAAAGGGTCTTCATTGGTACATTAGGGATAAAATTATTAAAGAGGCCAAGCCACTGTGAAGGACGATACACTGTATTTGATTCATATCGTAGAGTGTATAAACCGGATTGAAACCTACGTGGAAGGATTCGATTATGAGAAATTTCTGGAATCAGCCTTGATCCAGGACGCTGTCTTGCGAAATTTGCAAGTTTTGGCAGAATCGACTCAGCATCTCTCAAGTAAATTCAAGGATGCCCATTCAGAAGTTGAATGGTATAAAATATCAGGGCTCAGGAATATACTGGTGCACGATTATCTTGGTATCGATATCGATACTGTGTGGAATATTGTGGTGCGTAAACTTCCTGATTTCAAATTGCTGATTGAAAGGCATGTGCCCCAGGCAATGCTAAACAAGGACAGGTAGACTGAAAAATCGTAATTCAAGCTTCTTTGTCCCTTTGAAGGTCGTGAAGGTTTGCTGCTTGCTCCTTCTCGGCAACATATTGAAAATACGGCTATTGGCAAATCTGAGAGAGAAACTCTTAGGCTGCATAAGTTTGAATCTAGATGGAGTTTGAGTATGAGACGTCAGTCATTGGGAAGAATCAGGAGCAGTCGTTCGAAGAGATCTTTTGTTTTTTATCTGGTTCCCCTTGTTTTGCTACTTGCCGCTGTGGCCGCTTTGTTCTTTCTCCATGAACGGGAGATGCCGCAAATCAATTTGCTGACCGATGTGGGCCTCATTGGCAGTCGGCAGGAGATTTCCATTGAGATTACCGACGCAAGAAGCGGTATCAGCCACACAGAGGTTCTGCTACGTCAGTCCGGCCGGGAAACCAAGCTTGCCGGCCATGATTTTGAACGGAAAGGGTATCTGGTTCTTTCAGCCGGACCGGACCGGGTTGATGAAAATGTGCTGCTGGACAGCTCGCTTCTTCATCTGGTAGATGGTAGTGCCGAGCTTGTCGTTGTGGCCCGTGATTTTTCCTTCTGGAATTTTTTACGCGGCAATGAGACCCGGCGCATCTTTCCCTTTATCCTTGATACGACACCACCAAAAATTATCCGGCAGAATTCACCCCAATATATCAAACCGGGCGGTTGTGGTTTTGTGACTTACCAAACCACCGAACCACCGGGACGTCATGGGGTAATCGTCAATGGAAATTTCCACCCTGGCTTTCCCCTGGCGGAAAAGGGTGAAACCTTTTTTGGCGCCATGATCGGTCTACCCTGGAATACAAAAAAGATTGACGATGCCCATGTTCTGGCCGAAGACGGGGCCGGAAATATCGGCATGGCCCCGTTTGGCATGATTTTGAGAAAGGTGAAATATAAACGGGACAAACTCAATATCACCGATGGTTTCCTGAGCCTGAAGATTCCCGAATTCAGCCAGTATTATCCTGAAATGTCCGGCTCACCTCTTGACAAGTATCTTTTTCTCAACAATGACGTTCGCCGGGCCAACAACAAAAACTTCAAGGAGGTGTGCTCGGTTTCCGTGCCGGAGCGTCTGTGGGACGGCAGTTTCCTGCGCATGGCCAAAAGCAGTAACCGGGCTGGCTTTGCGGATCAGCGCACCTATTTTTATCAGGGGAAAAAAATTGATGAGCAGGTTCATTTAGGCATTGACCTGGCCTCGGTGCGCCATGCCGATATCCAGGCCGCCAACAGCGGCAGGGTGGTGTTTACCGATTATGTGGGAATTTACGGCAATACCGTGATTGTCGATCACGGCCAAGGAGTGTTTAGTCTCTATTCCCATATGAGCCGGATCAAGGTTGTCAAGGATGATGTGGTCGAGAAAGGCGATCTTCTGGGTTCCAGCGGCACAAGCGGCATGACCGGCGGAGATCATCTTCACTTCAGTATGCTCATTAACGGTATTTTTGTTGATCCGCTGGAGTGGTGGGACGGAAGCTGGTTGGAGATTAATATTTTGTCGTATTTGAGGTGAGGGGGAGGGTCAAAGGGGCAGAGGGGCAGAGGGGCAAAGAGTTTTAATTGCCTACTGCTTACCGTAATTTTCTGGGTTGGTAAAATGTTTAATTGCGCTAATTGTTTATGAACATTGGGCGTGCATATTACCAAATGGTTTAAATTGAAGAGGTCAGTAATTGATGTTTTTTAATAAAAAAACTTTACGTTCTTCGGAGTCTCATAGTTTTGCTATCTCAGTCCCTCTACCCCTCAGCCCCTCAGCCCCTCTGTCCCTCTGTCCCTCTGTCCCTCTGTCCCTCTGTCCCTCTGTCCCTCTGTCCCTCTGTCCCTCTGTCCCTCTGTCCCTCTGTCCCTTTACCCCTTTAATTCGCATCCATGTCCAAAATCAAGATTCTGCCTGAAAACTGGGCCAATCAGATAGCCGCAGGTGAGGTGGTTGAGCGGCCGGCCTCGGTGGTTAAGGAGTTTGTTGAAAACTCCATTGATGCCCATGCCGCAAATATCACCGTGGAGATCCAGGGAGGAGGGACACGGCTTATCCGGGTGATTGATGACGGGATGGGCATGGACGCGGATGATGTTCTGCTTTGCCTGGAGCGGCATGCCACCAGTAAGCTTGTGAAGCTGGAGCAGCTGGGCCGGATTGCAAGCCTGGGTTTTCGGGGAGAGGCTGTGCCCAGTATTGCCTCGATCTCCCGAATGACCATTCTTTCCCGGCAGGCGGATCAGGAACTCGGAACCAGAGCGGAGATTGCTTTCGGCCGGTTGAACAAAGTGCATGAGACAGGCTGTGCCAGGGGCACGGTCTTTGAGGTTCGCGATCTTTTCGGTAATGTGCCGGCCAGGAAGAAATTTCTGAAAAGTGTCCGAACCGAACTCTTCCATATTGAAGAAGTCGTTAAAAATTACAGCCTGGCCTGTCCCGAGCTTGGATTTATTTATTCTGTTGCCAATCGGGAGATCCTGCGTCTCTCTGCCGGTTCCGACAGCCTTGAAGTGAGGGTGAAGCGGCTGCTGGCGCCCCGGGTTAGAGGTGATCTTGTCGCGATTGACAGCGGCCTGCAGGATCATCTTCGTGTTTCCGGCTTTCTGCTGCCTCCGGATGAATCCGTTGGCACGGCGGCAAAGTTCAGGTTATTTGTCAATGGCCGCGCTGTCCGGGACCGGATGGTGATGCATGCTGTTGCCGAGGGGTTGCATGGCTTTCTACTTAAGGGGCACCGGCCGGCCGGTGCTCTTTTCCTTGATCTTGATCCCGGCATGGTGGATGTGAATGTTCATCCCGCCAAGCAGGAAATTCGTTTCCATCGGGCCAATGTCATTCACCAGCATGTCGTTCTTGCTGTCCGTGATGGCATCAAAAAAGCGCAGGAGGGCATCAAACACAGGGTATTTGGAGCGCCTGCTTTACCACCAACTCCATCAAAGCCTGCACGGGCAGGAGAACCTGTCAACCCGTGGTCTCCTCCTGTCTCTGATTCATTAACCGGCCTGGATGGTTCAGGCCATTTTTCTTCTTCACAAAAGGCAAAGCTGTCTGCTCAGACGCGGGAGAGTTCCGGAGTTTTCGCACTTTCTTCGTCCCGCGAAAGTAGTCAGAAAAAAAAAGAGTCGCAGCCCGACGCGGTCAATAATCAGAAAACCTCAACAACATCAATGCTTCCAGGGGTTCAATTTCCCGGGCTGCGTTATGTCGGCCAGATTTTCAAGTCCTATCTGCTCTGTGAGTCGGATGAGGGCTTGGTGGCCATTGACCAGCATGCCGCCCATGAGCGGCTTCTTTTTGAAAAATTAAATAAACAGTATCAGGCTAACCAACTTGCCAGTCAGTCCCTGCTTTTTCCGGAAGTAGTGGAGTGTTCCTCGGCCCGGATTCGTATTCTTAAGCAATTTGGCGCTGACATTGCCGCACTTGGCCTTGAAATTCAGGAGTTCGGTGGCGAATCTTATGTGGTGAAGGCGATTCCTGCCATTCTTGGCCATCTTTCTCCCAGCGAGATTCTTGGCGGTATTTTTGATATTTTTGGTGATGAGGCTGCCGGTGGACAAGTAACCCGCGCGGAAAACGTCCTGTCCACTATGGCCTGCAAGGGCGCCATCAAGGCCAACCATGCCCTTTTGCCTGAGGAAGGAAGGGAATTGGTCAACCAGATGTGCGAGGCTGATATTTTTTCCCACTGTCCCCATGGCCGTCCCGTGGTCAAGCTCTTTTCTCCGAATGAGGTTAAGAAATGGTTTCATCGTTCTTGAAACGGGTTAATTACGAATTTGAAGAATGTTGTTTGACTCAGTCTATTGGAAACATAAATGAAAACGCCGATTTTTTTGTCGGCAAAGGATAAAAAATGACACAACTTATACAGACAGATTTCCCGGATTTAAAACTGCTCAACCGTGGCAAGGTTCGTGATATTTACGAGGTTGAGAACAAGCTGCTCCTGGTGGCAACCGACCGTATTTCAGCCTTTGACGTGGTCATGGCTGATCCCATCCCCCATAAGGGTGAGGTTTTAACCCGGTTGTCATTGTTCTGGTTTGATTATCTCAAGGATGTTGTGCCCAATCATTTGATCAGCGTAGATCCGGATGAGTATCCCGAGGCCTGCGCACCATACAGGGAGACACTTCAGGGCCGCAGCATGCTGGTGAAAAAAGCGGAACCCCTGCCGGTTGAATGCATTGTCCGTGGCTATATTTCCGGTTCTTTCTGGAAGGCCTACCAGCGGGACACCACGGTTTGCGGTTTTAAGCTACCTGACGGAATGCAGGAGTCCGAGAAATTTCCGCAAATTCTCTTTACCCCGTCAACCAAGGCGGAGCAGGGGCTCCATGATGAAAATATCTCTATTGAAAGAATGGCGGAACTGGTAGGGAGCGAGACAACAGAAAAAATTGCCGATATCTGCATTACCCTCTATCAGAAAGCGTCTGATTATGCCAAAAGTAAGGGGATTATTATTGCCGATACCAAATTTGAGCTGGGTTGGTATGAGGGGGAACTGATGCTGATTGATGAAGTGTTGACCCCGGATTCTTCCCGTTTCTGGCCCGAGGATCAATATAGCATCGGCCGAGGTCAGTCGAGCTTTGACAAACAGTTTCTTCGTGATTATCTCGCGTCTCTGGATTGGGATAAGACCCCGCCACCCCCGGAGTTGCCGAAAGAGATTCTTGAAAAAACCGGCGCCAGGTACCTGGAGGCGTTAGAGCGGATCAGCGGTGAACGAGTGTAGATGATGAAAGCTTTTTTGGTCCGCTCGCTTTTTGAAGATTCTGTTTTGAGCGGACCCTGAGAGCTCGGGAAAAAGTATCTTTTTCTCCGTCAGGCGGGCCACGCAGGGGCTACAGCCCTGTTTCCTTTAACGCTTCAATCAATTTTTTCTGCTCGTCGCTGATTTCTTTTGGAATCTGCACGGCTATCTTCACCAGCAGGTCTCCCCTTGATCCACGG
>JAYEPA010000288.1:0-6986 GCA_034723545.1 Thermodesulfobacteriota bacterium
GTTCGTTTTCCAGGTTTTTTATATGTTCGCTGATGGTAGGTTGACTGATGGAGAGTTTCAGCGAGGCCTTTGAAAAACTTTTATTTTGATAAACGGCCACAAATATTCTTAATTGATGAACATCCATTCTCTTTTCCCAGGCAAACCCGACAGGCACGGTGATTGGTTCCCGTAACCAGCACCTGCCGCATCATATTTATGAATCCGATTTATGAATTCGACAAAATTGATTAATGCAAGTCCTCACCGGTGCTGCTCATGGCCAGATTTCCGTCTTTGACCCCACGAATCGCAGTCAACTTTTCCGCCAGATCCCGAACTTCCCGGGCCTTGCCCCGGATAATAACCACCTCCAGGCAGTTATCATGATCCATATGAATATGTGTCGTGGAGACAATCTGATGATGGAAACCGTGCTGCAATTCAGTGATCCGCTCCTGGAGCTGATATTGATGATGATCGTAAACCAATGAAATCACACCGACAACTTCCTTGCCAGCCTCCCACTCGTCCTTAATAAAAGACTTACGAATCAGATCACGGATGGCCTCGGATCGGTTACTGTACTGACGGCGCAGGATAAAATCATCGAATTCCGCCAACAAATTTTCATCAAGAGAGATGGAAAAACGTTTAATCATATTTTCACCGTTGGCAACAAATTTGGTAACTATTCAGGTGGGACTCCATAGTTGGCAAAACTAAATTTTTATTAATTTAGAGTGAACGATGTTTGAAGTCAAGAAAGTCTCCGCCTGGTTGCCTGAATTTTTTTCAGCCCTGATTCCAGGTGGCAGTTAGAAAAAATCAAAAAATACGAGGCTGCAGTATCCGATATGGAAAAAAAAAGAGAAAAAAGCAGAAATCAACAGGAAAAACGAGGAAAGACGAGATTAACGATTTAATTAAACAGCAAAAAAGCTAACAAAATCCTCATAAAACCATAGAATCACAGGCCTTTTCGTGGGTACAAAAAAAGCACGCTTTTTTAACAAATTAAAAGACGCCTCCGGCAACATCCATGCCATACAGGCTTTTGCAGAGTGTTGATAAATCTAGGAATCAGGATTAAAAATCCGCCTTAACCGTCTTTGACAGCCACCCTATTTCTTGAATAAAACTAGCCAACACTCAAACTGACTCCGGGTACTTTTTTTCAACTCTTTCTTTTCGACTTACATACAATGTTGTGGAATAATATAAAAAATAAATTGTCTAAAAAGCTGTCAAACAGCGTTTATTCGCTCTGGATTGAGCCAATCTGCTGTCTTAATGAAGACAGTCAGGGGTTGGAACTGGCCGGGCCGGATGCTTTTTTCTGTAATTGGATTAAAAATAATTACCTGACCGAAATCAAGAGCTGCCTGGAGGAACTTGACCGGCAGAATCTCAATATCCGGTTCACTGTTGATGGTTCGAGTCGAAGGCCGCTGCTCACCGGCGGGAGCGAGCAACTGCGCCTGCCAACCATGCCCAAAGCGCAGTCATGCATCCGGGCCCTGCATCCCCGCCACACCTTTGCTGAATTCATAGTCGGAGAAAGCAATATTGTTGCCCACGGCGCCAGCGAGGCAATGGCCATGAATGATACGGCTCTCGGACCTTGTCTTTATATCAAGGCCGACACCGGCCTGGGAAAAAGCCACTTGACCCATGCCGTAGCCCACCATATCCTGAATCACTCGCCGGGAACACGACTGCAATACCTCACTGCCCAGCAACTCACAGGTGAAATGGTTAAAGCGATTCAAAATAACAGCATGAACGGCTTTAAAAAGAAATACCAAAACCACTGCGACATTCTGCTGATTGAAGATATTCACACCTTGGGCGGCAAACCCAAGACCCAGAGTGAACTGGCGGAAACTCTGGATCATCTTATGGATCGAGGGAAACGGATTATCATGACAAGCTCCATGACCCCGCTGGATATTCCTGATATTGACTCTGCCTTCCGCTCCAGATTGACCTCTGGACTGATCACTACCATCAACCCTCCGGACCAAAAAACCCGTATTCGAATTATCAAAAGAAAAGCCGACAACTGCCAGCTTCCCCTCAACGAAGAACAGATCCTGTTCCTGGCCGAACAGGTCAAGGGCGACATTCGCCAAATCAAAAGTATCATTGTCGGCATCAAGGCTCAATGCGGCCTGCTCAAAACCCGCCCTGATCTTACTTTGGTCAAGGAAACCCTGAGAAATATTATTGGTCGCCACAATGACCTGACCGCCGAAGTCATCCGTAATTTTATCGCCGGCCAGTTCAAGGTTACCATTAACGACCTCTGCTCCAAATCCAGAAAAAAAGCTATTACCTTTCCTCGGCAGATTTCAATGTACCTGGCCCGTAAATACACGAACCAGCCTCTGGCCGATATTGGCAGAGCCTTTAACCGGGATCATTCAACCGTGGTTCATTCCGTTCGGGTCATCTCCGATCAAATCGCACGATCCGGAAGCGTGCGGGGCCAAATCGAACTTATTTCCACCAGGCTGGAAAAACAATTTTTGTAGATCTTCGTTAACCGTTCACCAGAACCACGGGTTTCGGTAAATTACAAAGCCGTAAGTGTTTACCAGTGCCTTATATTTGTTCATTCGGAGTCTACGCTTACCTGGGACTGCGTAGCATACTGTGGTGTTATTCAAGCAGGCCAAAATGGGCAAAGATGAGGTGCTGTTGAACGCTTACGATCTTCGCAAGCAATGAATACAGATTGAAACGAATCGTTCCAGCCATCCATCAGAATGGCGCGGAGAAAAGAACATCTATGTCAGCCTCATTGGAATTTATCTGGCGGGGCTCGACCATACGATCTTTCTCCTGATCCTGCAAAAATTTTCATTTAATTTTTTTCACAAAAACTTCCTCGACGCCTTTTCTTTTCTATTTTCCCCGCAGTGTTCAGCTAAAAAATTTCGTAACTATTCAGTGTAGGTAAAATATTACGAAAAACTCGGTCTGTAACTGTTCAGATGTGCTTTATATTCGTTCATTTTGGGCTTTGAAGCATACTGGTGCTATTCGAGAAGACCAAAATGGGCGAAGATGAAGTGCAGCTGAATAGTTACAAAATTTCAATATATTTCTACAGTGCATTTGTCTAATTTTTCCTTTTAACAATTCATCAAAATCTGTCATAATTTTAATAGAAAAAGATGCGACACTCCTGGCTTGGAAAAAGGACTTGCCTGTTGCCATGACAAACCGTAAATCAGCATAGAGGAGACAACACGGGAGACGTTGGCATATTTTTTGCAGGTCAACTAGGCAATATAAAAATTCTGTGCGGCCAAAAACTTGTTCCGCTGCTCAAAAAAATAATCAGAGATGTCAACTAATGAACACTTTACAAAAATTCAACATCAAGGAAAAAATGATTCTTGGCTACATGCCTATTCTGCTGGCGATCATCGCAATTGCCGTTTTATCTCTGCAAAGCCTCAACCAATTTGAAAGAATCAATAAAGACATCGTGGAAAACGATACCGTTCTCCTCCTGACAACAGATAAGTTAGTGGATAATCTTCTGGCCCAGGAAGCGTATGGCCGGCGCCATATGATTCTGGGGAGTCCTCAGATACTCAAGTTGTTCCAGCAACGCAGCCATGCCTTCAATTCGCTTGTAGACCAAATCCGGACCCTGGAAAACCATAAAAATATTCCCATCGAACTGTTGGCGTCACTTCATTATGGATTGAATGAGCTGTATACAAAAAATTTTGCATCACTAAACAACTCAGCAGCAGGTCCTGTCCCAAGATACGACATTCAAATACAAAAGAAACTGGACGAGATTCTTGTTCTTATCCAGCATATTGAAAAAATCGGCCGACAAAACCAGCACGAAAAAATAATCAGTGCCAGCGCCATCGGCATGAGAGCATTCCGGACCACGGGACTGTTGGCCCTTTTGGGATTCGTCCTGGGATTTGTTGCAATATCGTTGATCAGCCGCAGTATTTCCCGCTCAATCCAACAGTTGAAATCTTCCGCCAAGCTGATATCGGAAGGACATTTTGACCATTACCCCAACGTCGGCACCAAAGACGAATTCAGGGAACTCGCCAGCTCTTTTGGTGACATGGCTCAACAATTGGCGTTTCTGGAAGTGATCCATCGGGACGCAAATCCCCTAACCAGACTGCCTGGGGGAACAGCCATTGAAGATATTCTTAAAAACCGTCTGGCTACAAATAAAAACATTTCATTCTGCATGCTGGACCTGGATAATTTCAAATCATTTAATGACCGCTACGGATATGCCCAGGGTAATGAAATCATCAAGGCGACAGCGGAATTAATCAAATCCACCGTTTCCAAGTATAACTCTGATGACAACTTTGTCGGCCACATCGGCGGAGATGATTTTGCCGCGATTGTCAATCGACGTCACCACAGGGCAATATGCGAGACTATTATCAAAGAATTTGACCGAATGGTTCCCGATTATTATAATGTGGAAGACAGAAAAAAAGGCTACATTGTCGGTAATACGCGACAGGGACTGGAGGTGAGATTTCCTATCATGACTATTTCAATCGCAGTGGTGAACGTCGACCCTCAGAGTCCGACAAATCATTTAATAATCGGGGAGATTGCCGCAGAATTAAAAAAACACGCCAAGTCGATCCCGGGCAGCGTATTCGTTGTCAATCGCAGAGGTCAGAAAAGACAACAACCCGGTTTCCGGCCCAAGCTTGTCGGCCAAGGTGGGAAATGAAACATTGCAGGCCACTAAAATCAAATTTTCGACCATTCATTCTCCTGTTGTCCTGTGTCGGGTTGCTTACAAGCGGCTGTGTTGACAAATCCTTATTTAACACCTATCCCCACTACTACCTGTCCGTTGAAAGTGAAAATATTGAACCGGAAATCGTCCGTCTTGAAAAGGTCATAGCTGATGAACCAGATCCAGAGACTGCCGCAGAGTCATTTTATTATCTTTCCCTCCTCTACTCACACCACAAAAAAAGACAACCAAATTACCCAAAGGCCTTGCAAAATCTTGAAAGCTATATCCGGCTCAATCCCGAGGCAGGAAAAAAAAATGACGTGCAGTACCTTCTGTCGTTATTCCGGGAGATTGAGACAATAGGAGCCAAAAATCATGCCCTGAAAGCCAAGAATAATGCCTTAAAAAAAGATAGAGCGAGGCTAAAAAGCGACACCTCGACATTAAAAAAGGAAAGAGAGCAGCTGACAGCAGACAATCAAAATCTGCAGAACATAATTGAACAGCTGAAGCTTCTTGATATCCAGCTTGAGGAAAGAAGAAAATCCGTAACTATTCAGTAGCACCTGTCAGCATTTAAGAGGGACAGAAACGTGAATGTGAAACAGAAAGATCAGTCAATGCCTTTTTCCCATTTAACTTCAGGGTTTTCCCGCAATTAGATAAATGCAAAACTGAACGAAATCGCTCAAAAATAGACCCCTTTTACCGCATCCTTCTCTGCTTTACCACCTCCACCGGCCACAATCGCCTCGGCAACCCTCCTTGCCGACTTGGTCATATCATTGATTCCAATGCCGTCCCAGCCAAAGCCGCAGATGTATAATCCCTTTTCTTTGTCCTCCAACGTCCTGCGCCATTCAAGGAGGCGGGGATGATCCATCTCCAGCTGCGGAATACCTCCGGCAGGCTTCAAAACCCTGGCAAAGACCGGCGGCTCGGGCAGATCAATCAGTTGTTTGAGATCATCAAGAACTCTCCTAATGATTTCCTCATCAGCCAGTTCCAGTTTTTCCGGATGTCGGCGCCCGCCGACAAGGGCTTCAAGGAGCACATGACCAGCCGGAGCCCGGCCCGGAAACATCTGGGATGAAAAAAGAGCGCCCAGGGCAAAACGGTTTTCCCTTTCCGGAGCCAGATAACCGAACCCGTAAGGAATTTGAGCCCGGTCGGTGAACCCCAAAGCGACATTAAAAATACGTGATACGGGAATAGCGGCCACAGGAGGGGTACTGAGCTTAGATAACAGAGAAAGAGCCGGATTGACAGGCAGAGCCATGACTACATTGTGAGCCGAAAATCGTTTTTTACCCGTGTCAATATGGTAGCACCCGTCATCCTGCCGGTTCAGCCGACGGACTGAACTGTCAAAGACAATCTCCCTGTCCCGGGCCAGAACCTCAACCAGCCGTTCAAGCCCCTGGGGAAAATTCTTCATGGTCGGCAGGGGACCGGATCTTTTACTCTTCTTTTTTTTTGCTTTCAGTCCTCTAAAAATGGAGCCATGCTCCTTCTCCAGCCGCCGCACGCCCGGCATGACCGCATCAATACTGAGACGCTGGTAATCACCGGAAAAAGTGCCGATCACCGCCACATCCACCAGGGGAAGCACTCCCTTGCCAAAACGATACTCGGCCCATTGGGCAATGGTCTGATCTTCCTGGCAAGGCTTCATCCAGAGATCACCGAGCAGCCGAAGCTTCGCTTTCACTGAAAGCAGCGGCGTAGTCAGCATACTCTGAGGTTTCTGGGGCAAAGCGACCAGTTTTCCCCGATGGCAGACAAAGCGGCGAAAATCTCCAAGAGGCACGGGCTGGGCTTCTTTTTCAAGACCGGTATCGCGTAGAATTTCCCGGCTTTCCTTGACATTGTCCAAAAAACCGTGGGGTCCCCACTCAGCCAGAAATCCATCCTCGGAAAAAGATTGAATGGCTCCGCCGGCCCGCTCCGACTTTTCAAGGAGAAAGACGCGCAGATCAGGACGCATTTTTTGCAAAAAATGGACCGTGGCCAGACCGGAAATGCCGCTACCGATAATTATCACATCATAAGTTGTTTTCATATTTATCTCGTAATAGTTCCCCAAGGGCTACATAACTTAGAAACGCTCGGAGTATAAAAGATCATTTTTACTCTGGTATTGAAGCGACAAGTTGGGTAAGTTAAAGAACATATGGATCATGCCTGAGAGATCTTATCCGCACTGAGCCATCAGCTTTTGCGGAAACAGATATCATGTGAGTTCACT
>JAYEPA010000289.1:0-6981 GCA_034723545.1 Thermodesulfobacteriota bacterium
ACCATACCGCCGAGGACCACGGTACCGATGGATTTCATGGTCATGGCACCTGCCCCTGCGGCAAAGGCCAGGGGTAAAACGCCGAAGATAAAGGAGAGAATAGTCATCATGATGGCCCGGAAGCGGAGTTTGGCGGCATTCAAGGCCGCATCAAAAATGGATTGACCCTGTTCACGCAGCTCTTTGGCAAACTCCACGATCAAAATGGCGTTCTTACAGGATAGACCGATAAGCAGCACCAGGCCGATCTGGGCAAAGAGGTTGTTATCAAGGCCGGCAAAATTCTGGGCCAGCAGGGCGCCCAGCATGACCAGGGGCACGGAAACAAGAATCATGATGGGCAGAATCCAGCTCTCGTACTGGGCGCAGAGGACCAGATAGACCACAATAATGGCAAAGGCAAAGACAAAAACCTGGGCATTGCCGGCCAGTCGCTCTTGGTAGGACATGCCGGACCAGTCAAGGCCGAATGTTCCATCAGCAGGAAGCACCTGGTCGGCAAGCTCCTCCATGGCAGCCATGGCCTGGCCGGAACTGTAGCCCGGTGCCGCCACACCATTAATTTGTATGGAACGATACATATTATAATGGGCAAGATTCTGCGGCCCGGTCATAAAATTGACGGACACCAGTGCGCTCAGCGGCACCATATCTCCCCTGGTATTTCGGACAAAAAGCTTGTTAATATCCTGGGGGGAACTCCTGAAATCCTTATCTGCCTGGAGATAGACCCGGAAAACCTTACCGAACTTGCTAAAATCATTGACATAATAAGAACCAAGATAAACCTGCATGGTGGAAAACAGTTCAGACATCTCCACACCGAGAGCACTGACCTTCTTCCGGTCAATATCAAGGGACAGCATTGGATAATTCGGGGCATAGGTGGTGTAGGCCATGCCGATGCGTGGGTCTTTATTCGCCGCTGCAATGAGATTACTCGTATGACCGACAAAGGTATTGATGTCACCGGCCAGATAATCCTGCAGACGCAGATCAAAACCGCCCACAGTGCCAAGCCCCGGGATGCCGGGAAGGTTAAAGGCGGCGACATTGGCGTCGCCAATGGTGGTTCCGATTTTATTGACAGCACCGATAATTGCCTCAACCGTCAACTCAGGAGACTTTCTCTCTTTCCAGTGTTCAAGAGTAACAAAGCCAACCCCGGCGCTTGAGTCCAGGGTGCCGGTAAGAATGTTATAGCCGTCGATCATGATCAAATCAGACACTCCGGGAATTTCAAGAATCTGCTTCTCAATCTCCCCTCGCACATCCACGGTTCTTTCAATAGCGGTTCCCGGTTTCAGATTCAACATAACCAGAAAAGCACCCTTATCCTCTTCAGGAACAAAGCCGGTGGGGGTGATCTTGAAGATGTACCAGGTTGCCACCAACAGACCGAAAAAAACGCAGACAACCGGCCAGCGCAGCTTGATCAGCAGACGAACGATGGAGGTGTAGCCCTCGGTGATCCAGTCAAACATCCGGTCAAATTTACGAAAAAAGATAAACTTTTCCTGCCCTTGGGGCCGACGCTTGATAATAATGGCGGCAAGGGCCGGGGACAGGGTCATGGCATTGAGCGAGGAGATCATGACGGCAAAACTGATGGTCAGGGAAAACTGGCGGTAAATGGCACCGGTCAGTCCGGGCATCATGGACACCGGCACAAAAACCGCCACCAGAACAAGAGTGGTGGCAATAATGGGTCCAATGAGCTCAAGCATGGTCTCTTTCACCACTTGCGGAACAGTCAGTTCAGGTTTTTCCTCCATGATCCGTTCGACATTTTCCACCACCAGAATAACATCATCCACCACAATACCAATGGCCAGGATGAGACCGAACAGGGTGAGAAAATTAATGGAAAAACCGGCAATCTGCATGACCCCGAAGGAGCCGATCAAAGAAACAGGAATGGAAACTGAAGCAATAACGGTGGGCCGCCAGGAGCCAAGAAAAATGAAAACAATGAGAACAACAAGTGCAATGGCAATGAGCAGATTTTGTACCACATTCTGGATGGCAACCTCAACAAAAAGGGTGGTATCATAGGGAATTCCATACTCGACGCCATCCGGGAACCGCCGTTCCAGATCCTTCATTTTCAAGGCAATCTGTTTTTTGATTTCCAGAGAGTTTGAGCCGGGCAGCTGGTAGATGCCGATGGTGGCAGCCGGCTTTGTATTGAGCAAGGCGTTCCAGTCATACTTTTCCGAACCAAGTTCAATACTAGCCACATCCTTCAGGTACACCAAGGTACCGTCATCTTTATATTTGATCACCACGTCTTCAAACTGCCTGACCTGATCAAGTCGGCCTTCAGTGGTGAGAATAAACTCAATCTGTTGATCCCTGAAAGTGGGAGGCGCACCGATTTTACCCAGAGCCGCCTGCCTGTTCTGGGACTGAATGGCGGAGATGATCTCAGCCGGGGTAAGACCCATGGATTGAACCCGGTCAGGATCAAGCCAGACCCGCATGGAATACTTCTTCTCGCCCAGGATTTCCGCCTTGCCTACTCCCTTGACGCGGCGCAACTCATCAAGAATATTGATTGTTGCGTAATTATTGAGAAAACTTTCGTCATAGCTTTCATCACCACTGATGGCCACAAAGCAGATGATGGATGGGGATTTTTTATCGACGATCACCCCCTGCTGACGTACTTCGGCAGGCAACTGCGGAGTGGCCATGGAAACCTTATTCTGCACATCAACGGCGGCGATGTCCAGATCATAGCCCGGTTCAAAATAGACATTGATCGTAGCAGTACCGGCACTGGTACTGGAGGAATCCATGTAGATCATGCCGTTCACCCCGTTGATCTTATCCTCCAGAGGCCGGGTAACGGTTTCCTCCACAGTATAGGCATTGGCTCCCACATAGGTGGCGCTGACCACAACCGTAGGAGGAGCAACATCGGGATATTCCTGGATGGGCAGGATAAAAATCGACACCGCCCCACCCAGTACAATAAGCAGGGAGATGACCATGGCAAAAATGGGACGTTTTATAAAGAAGACGGATAACATGGTTACTCCTGCTCCTTAGCCATCTGCTGTTTCCTCATAACCGCCTGAACACCCTTATCGGCAGTAACATCCGTTGCCGCAACCTTCATGTCAGGCCGAAGCTTCGGGATTGCAGAAATAATAACTTTATCCCCGTCATTTAAGCCGTTTTCTATCTGCAAATAGTGGCGACCCTCATAACCACGCTCAACATCAACCCGTTTCGCCGTGCTGTTTTCATCAACAATATAGAGAAAACTGCCGCGCTGGTCTTCCAGCACAACCTGGGGCGGCACCACCATGAAGGGATACTGATCCGAGACAAAGGCCTCAACATAGACAAACATTCCTTCGAGCAGGTCGTGGTCGGGATTATCAACCGTGGCCCGCATGGTGATGGTGCCGGTCATGGAATCAACGCGATTATCGCTGAAGCTGATATGGCCTTTCAATAAATCGCGTTTTAAATACGCATGTGTTTCAGGGATTCGGACCCGCGCCTGGAGAGCCGCACCGGAACCATACTTACGCATGATCTGAAAATCTTGCTCAGTGGGGCTAAAATAGACATACATGGGATCATCGGAAACAATGGTTGTAAGCAGGGTCTTTTCAGAAAAACCGACAATATTGCCCACATCCACCTGAAGTCGGCTGATACGGCCGCTGATGGGCGCAACAACATCGGTATAACTTAAATCCAGCTCAGCGTTGCGGATGGCTGCTTTATCACCTTCCACAACAGCAATGTACTCGTTCCGCCGCGCCTGATACTGTTCCAGGGTGGCCCGTGGGGCAAGGCCTTCCGCCACCAGAGGTTTATACCGTTTGACGTCGGCAATGGCCAGACCAAGGGTGGCCAGGTCACGATCTCGTTTTGACCTGACCTGCTGCAGGGCTTCCCGAAATGAATCCTTTTCTATTTCAAAAAGCTTCTGACCTTTTTCAACCAGGTTACCTTCAGTAAAAAGTACATTTTCAAGAATGCCGGCCACCCTGGCCCGCACTGCAATTCGTTTGCTGGCCTCTGTTTTGCCGGTATATTCCAGCCAGATTGGGATCGGCTCATTCTTGACGATTATTGCCTCGACATTCAGAGGAGGTGGTTCAGGAGGGGGAGTCGTTGCCTTTTCCTCGGAACAGGCGGAAAACGTCAGTAACAGTAATGCTGAAAGCAATATGTTGATCTTTTTTCGTTTCATCAAAAATCCTTGGATTAAAAAAACAATTACGAATTTGAAATGACGAATTACGAATTATCGGTATATGATCTGATCAGAAAAACCTTTAATTCCTAATTCGTCATTACCTCACACAGCTCACGCCCTTCCGCGTCTCTCGGTTCAAGTTCCGGTGTGACGCCAACTGCGAGTTCCAGGCGAGCCAGGGCTGTCAGGTAATCATAATAGGTAACAATCAGATTGGATTGGGCCCGGGAAAGGAGAAGCTGGGCATCGTTATATTCGATCATATCATTGAGGCCTGCCTTGTAGCGTTCATTGGCCATATGAAAATTCTCTTCGGCAAGGATAAGGGTTTCATTGGCAATATCCACCCCTTCCCTGTTCTCATTGGCCCGGAGATAGCTGTCCGTCACCTCTTGACGAACAGCAAGCTCAAGATCTCTCAGCGCAGCCTTCAGCTCCTGGAATTTTCCCTTGGCTGAGACGATCTCCCCTTCAGTCTGGAAACCGGAAAAAAGTTCCCAGGTGAGATCCAGCCCAAAGCGCCACTGATCTGAGATTGAAGAAAGGTCGGTGTCGTATTCCTCATAGCCCGCATTAGCGTTTACAGAGGGAAAATACCCGCTTTTGGCCTTTCGTATTTCCGCCTTGGCTGCCTGGATCAAAGATTTTACGGCCATGACATCAGAACGATGGACAAATGCGGCAGCCAACTGATCATCAACAGATCCTGGCATAGCCTGTTTGCTCTCTGCCAGTTTATCCAGCGGAACATCAATATAGGTCAACCTGTAATTGCCGTTATTTGGGCGAACACCAAGGACCTGTTCAAGCTTTACCCTGGATGTTTTCACGTTTGACTCCGACCTGAGAAGGGACAGTTTTGAGTTGGACAACTCAACCCCGGCATTGGTCACATCGATCTTTGTCCGCACTCCTGCATCAAAATATTTTTTGGCCCGGTAGAGCTGTTGCTCATAATTACTTACTGCCTGTTTATCCACCTCAACCAGCCGTCTAAAAGCCAACACATCGTAAAATCTCTGTTTGCTGGAAAAGACAATATCCTGACTGGTCTGGTACAGGTTATCGTCCGAGGCCTGCAGGCTCATACGGCTGGACTCAATGGCCCCGCCGGTCTTGCCGAAATCATAAATCAATTGGGAGGCCCTGATGGAGGCACTGTAAACCGAATCCTCATCATCCGGTGTCAAATCTTCAATTTTTTGACGTGCGGCAGAACCGGCAACCGAGAGATGGGGCAGATAGCCTGATTTTGCCTGGGTCAATATACCCTGGCTTTGCAGGCACTGTTGCCTGGCCACATCAATTCGCGGATTATTTTTCTGGGCCAGAGTGACAATTTCAGCAAGATTCAGGCTCACCTCCTCCGCCAGCGCTGGGTTGGGAATCCAAAAAACAAATGCTAAAAAATACAAAAAAACCCGCTGCTTCATTGTCATTTAATCTCCATCTCGCTACTGTTCTTGAACCTCAAGAACTTCATCCTCGTTAATCTGTAACCCTGCCATCTTTCAGAGTCATGGATAACAATTGATATTTAAGGCCGGGAAAAACAAATTCTCCAAAAGGTTGAAGCAAGTAGATTTTTTGAGCGGGTACTAAGGCATGTAAGAAAACAACATGCCCAAGGGGCTAAAAATCATCAACATTGACCAGGCGGATATTCATTGCCTCGGGCCTGTTTGGATCTTTTGGTGTTGGAGAGATTTGAAATTCAAAAATATTCATTGGATTGGTAAAGACCTGGAACTCGTTTTCCACCGTAGATTTAGAACAGTGGAAAAAGACGGTTTCATTGCTCAACCCTTCCCTGGTCAAGCGGTGATGCTGAATAAAACCAAAACCCCGGCTGGTGTTATAATTGATGACACTTCCCCGCAGCCACTCCACTCCTTCGCGTTCACCGCTGATGGGCAGCAGGCCCGGCACCAGAAAGCCGGAGATGTAGACATCGGCGGCTTCCCGCAGACGTCCGCTGACATTGTTAAAACCGATGATCTCCACCCGACAGCCCTTGTTCTGCAGGGCCGTGACCAGCCGGATAAAATCACCGTCACCGGTTAACAGAATGATCCGGTCCAGGTTGCGGGACTGGAGGATGGCATCAATGGCCAGATCCATATCCGCATTGGCCTTGGTGGTCACTATGCCGTCTTCGTCGGTAAAACGTTTAACGTATTTCTTGATGATCTTGAAACCGCATTTCCGCAGAATATTATGGTAATTATACAGTTTCTGGCGGTAATCCGGGTCGCTCTCGGTCCGCTCCCGGTCCTCGGCCAGATATGAGTTGGCCCGCAACATGATTGAATTGCCGCTATTGGCCAGATCGACAAGCACGTCATAACGCATCCCGTAACCGCCGCACAAACGGATATTTTCAGCGTCAACGTAGATTCCGGTTTTCAACATTGCCTATTCCCACTCGTAAATAGTTCACCAAGATCTAAAATCCTTGGGGAAACTCTGTACTGTAAGAGTTCACCATTGCCCCAGATGTGTGTAAGCAGGCTGGCGAACTATAGTAGTCCTATGTGAGCTGGCCTGATCGCACATAGATGGGGTGCAGGTGAACTCTTACTCCCACTCAATGGTACTCGGTGGCTTTGAGGAGATATCAAAAACAACCCTATTAACCCCCCGGACTTCGTTAATAATCCGATTTGAAATACGACCGAGAAGATCATAGGGCAGCTTTGACCAGTCGGCGGTCATGGCATCCACACTGTCCACGCAGCGCAGGGCGATCACATTTTCAT
>JAYEPA010000290.1:0-13604 GCA_034723545.1 Thermodesulfobacteriota bacterium
TACGTATACTCAGGAATAATCTCAAGTTTCCGCGTCTTCGTAAATAACCGAGGTTGCGTCTGGCAACCTCAACACACACTAATTGAGTATTGATCCGAAAAACTTATATTTCAAGACCTGACCCTTGGTTTTTCCGCTTGGTTTTTCGTGTAGATCATTGTTGTTCCTACATCACTGTGGCCAAGCTGCTCCTGAATGGTTGGAATATCATGTGGGTGGTTCCATTTTAAACGTTCCCTGCCCTCTGAGGATAGAGGGCAGGGTTTGTGGCTTATATCTGACGGAAAGTAAAGCTGTACTTAAAAGTTTTTGGGTCAAGCCAGTCAAGGGTTTTGTCGCCGATTTGGGCGTATGGGTAGCCAAAAGTGTTAATCGGATCTCCATGCTGTGGTGGATTTAAGACAAGATCGCGACCCACGGCAAGTTTCACCCGGTACTGATCCCAGCCACCCCAGAAGTATTCCCGGTAATGTTTAGTCTTGGCGTCTCCAAGTTCCAGCTTTTGCTTGAGCATCATTTTGCGGACGTCTGCCGGGTCAACCGGTACCCAGTCATAACCGGGCAAATAAAATTCTGCCCAGCAGTGCTGCCATTTGGAAATGTCCTGCTCCGCCTTTTTACCCTGACGAATACCGAAAACTTCCCGTGCCGGAACACCAGCCGCACGGCACAGGGCGACAAAAACAGAATGAATATCGGTACATTTGCCACCCGGTTTGCTCAGCAGTAAACAGACATTACCTGGTCCGCAGCCATTAGTGTTCGGGTCACGGTACATATTTTCACATATCCAGTCATAGATGGCCTTTGCCTTTGCCTGTACAGTTGTTTTGCCCTGGGTGATCTGATCGGCCAGGATTTTTACCTGCCCACCAATGGGACCGAGAGTGGTTGGAGCCAGATAACGGGCGTAATCAGCAGAATCCCAGGCCGCCTCTTTGGCAGGAAAATCCCGGCGAACGACCTCCTGGCGCACAGCGTGAAAGGTCAAAGTCAGTTTGCGACTTGCAGATCCCTTATTCCAGCTGGCATATAGCATGGGAGTGGAGTAAGTCTGATCGCTGTAAACCGCTGATTCAGCAAAATCACCGCTGACGCTTAAATTACTGATAAGCTGATCCCTGTCCGACATGGGGTAAGGAATCCAGAGCTTCGCCTCTTCAGCCGTGTCATGGCCTGACAGATCAAATTCCATGGTTATAGTGCCGCTGCTGTCATTGGCAGCCATGGTCTGCACTGGTATCAGCAGGCAGGCGGTAATCAATAATAGGTGGAAATAGTTTTTCATTGTGCTTCTCCTTGAATTAATGAGATTAAACTTCTTTGATTATTTGTACTCGGGTACTGCTGAAATCAGGAATTCCTCCGGTAAGATCAACCAAGGGTGTGTTGGCAAGATTCTCATCAAGCCGCGAAACCATGTTTGGATTAATTCCGCTTCCAAGTTTCGGGTCAGGAATCAGACCATCTTTGTCAACCACCTTTTTACCCCCCATAAAGACCGTCTCGCCTTTACTGATGGGGAGTTTTGATGCACCAAGCTGACTGTGTCCGTAATGAAAGGATATTCCCAGGCAACCCCGGCGGATCAGTTTGCTTGTTTTTACTTTACCGGTAATCCCTTCTGTGTTGCTGCGGGATAGCAAACGAATAAGGTCATCGTCTTTTATTGACAGAGATCCGGCATCAACCTCATTCATTACCACAAAGTTTTCTGGAAATATCTCCATTGCATATCGATGAGATGTTGTGCGTGACTGAGTATGCACATTCATCTTATGGGTGATGATGGTGAAGGGATACTCCTTGTCCCTTTCAGCAAGTATATTGCCGGCTGAATCGGCAGGGGGCAGATAGGTTAATGTACCGGGGAAAAACTCACCGGTCAGGGAGTTTCTGCTGATGGCAAGATCTTCATTGTAGAGGACGATCCGTTTTAAGCCGTGTTTGAATTTTTCTCCGTCAAAAACATCTTCATATTTTTTAAATACCCCGCCACGGGCCAGGACATAACAGGTTTGGCGCCACTCTTGCGGCGACAGAATTTCTTTAAAACGTGCCAGGGGATAATTTTTTTCGATAAAATTAATCTCATCGACAGATGCCATGGGAGCCTTTGCCCCATGGGCAATATTAGCAAATCCCCGGAGATAAAAATCCTCGGCCCGATGCAGGGGGTGACTCTTGCCTTTGTTGTCGATAATACCATTTGGGCCAAACCCGCCGAGGCCAATATTTTCTGCCAGATCAATGAGAAATGTCTCAAGGCAATATGGGCGATCGTCTTTTGTTTTATCGGTCAACGGCTCGATACAGGGGGTGCGGATGCCGGTAAATTTCAGAGCTGGAGCATGGGGAGTCAGCCAGCCGTAATGTCCTTCGGCATAGGTGACATCCGGTATTATATAGTCGGCATAGAGATTTGATTCGTTAACACAGGTGTCTATGGAAACATGGAGAGGCACTTTGTCGGTATCAAGCAGAGTCTCCTGATAACGGTAGCCGCCTGGTGTCGAATAGACGGGATTATAGAAATAGGTGAAGAGTATTTTGCAAGGATAAGGATACTGGGCATCAATACTGCTCATGGTCTCCACACTGAGACCACCTTTGGTGAATGAAAACCAGGGCCGTTTGGCCGGGTAACCGTTTCCGCCGGATTCCTTCTTGCGACGAAATTCGCTGCTCTTTTCGTAGCTCGCCTTTTCCCGGGAGATTCTCACCCCTTTGCCCTTTAATTTACCGGGAAAGCTCTTCAAATCATACAGTCCCTGTTTGTGCTTTGCCGCTCCACCACCGGAGGTCATATAGCCGCCTTTAATTTCAACGCTGCCGACCAGACAACTGAGCATTGCCACACCATAGGCGGCATAGGTGCCGTTGGTGTAGTTGCCTGCTCCATGGTACTGACATACTGCCGCCTTGGTGCCATGGGAGCAAAATTCGTCAGCGGTTTTTTCAATCTGTGCCTGGGGAATGCCGGAAAATTCGGAATATTCAGCAAGAGAATACTGCATAACCCCTTCTTTCATCATGCGGAAAGCGGTCTTTGCTTTTATTTTCTTGCCATTTGCATCGCTGACCATGATCTCTTTGTCAAGCAGGGCAGTACTTATTGCATCAAAGGCTACAGGGGAGCCGTCGGCTGCCAGAACAACGTAGCGATTATCTTTCTTGTCGGTGGAAGATTGGTTCAGGTCAGATATTCGTAGAAATTTCCGGTAATTGGCGTGATTTTCATCATCAATGACCAGATGGCTGGCATTGGCGTAACATCCATGACCAATGGCGGCAGCAGCTTTGGGATTTGGAGCAGTCAGATATTTTTTATTATATGTTTGTTGCTCAATCATCCGGCGGATCATGCCCATGGCCAGAGCACCGTCCTGGCCCGGTTTTACAGGTAGCCAGTCCTCGGCATGGGTTGATGCGTTTTGTGCCCTGGGATCAACGATGACAAATTTTACCTTACCCTGGGAGCTCCGGTTGGCAACAGCTGCCCCATAGGTATTGACTCCAGGCTGCAAGGCCTCGTATATATTTGCTCCGAAAACGAGAATATATTCACTGCCCCAGGGATCAG
Organism: Thermodesulfobacteriota bacterium; assembly: GCA_034723545.1. GTDB lineage: Bacteria > Desulfobacterota > Desulfobulbia > Desulfobulbales > SURF-16 > JAGHCC01. The sequence continues at coordinate 3,584 of JAYEPA010000290.1, forward strand.
CCTTTAGCTCAACCTGTTTTTTTTCGGTGAGTGCGAGATTTCCCATCCTAAAGCCGAGCCCGCAGATATCCGTATGACCGATACGGTTTATGGAGCCCATGGAGCTCTTGACAAAGCGATCAATGAACTCTTTTCTGCCGGACTGCATTCTGCCGGACACGAAAATAAAACCATTTCTTTTTGGGCCGAGTTCCAGGGCGTCTGCATCAATTGGCTCGTCACTATTTAGCTGTTTCAAGCCTCCAACATGACGTTCTTCTCCGAGATGGGCAAAGAGCTTGCCGCCGCCGGAGATTTCTTCGATCATCTGTTCCCACTCAATGGGCTCAAATTTACCTGAGCCTCTTTTGCCTGAACGTTTGAGGGGTTTAATTATGCGGTAGGGATTATAGACATAATTGGGGGCATCGTGGGCCTTGCCGCAAACCGGACTGGACAGGGACAGGGTTTCCTTGACCGGGGTGGTGTAATCAATGGGGTTGCCAAGGTGATTGTATGGATGATAGGGGTTGCCTGAATACTTTTCAAGCCTGCCGTTTTTAACCACCGATCTGTTGCCGCATCTGGCATTGCAGCCAAGACAAACCGAATGGACGACCTGCACATCCTGGTCTGTCTGCAAAGGCGCGGCCTGCTGAATCGACCTGGGGCTGGTGCGTAATGTGCCGGCTTCAGTTTTTTTACTTTGGCCAAGCAGAGTAGCACCTGCAAGAACAGCCCCTCCACCTTTAAGAAAAGAGCGCCGCTCCTGGCAGGGTTCGTGTTCACAGGCTTTGTTTTCTTTCGTCATATCAGTTCCCCCGGCCTTGGGCTGCCTGAACATAAAGAACATTCGGCCTGGTTTTTTCTTCTGGTTTGCGAGCAGCAAGTTTTTTGTTTTGTTGGTAGATGGCAAATTCACCCTGGGGATTGTTCATATCTCCAAATATCCGTGCTCCGGATGAGCATGCTTCCACGCAGGCTGGTTCAAGACCCTGCTGGAGACGATCCAGGCAGAAATCGCATTTATCTGCTCTATTGTAGTAGTTTTGATCGCTGAACCTGGCGTCATAAGGGCAGGCATCTATGCAGTTTCCGTTTGATTTGCATTTATCCCAGTCGGTAATCACAATGCCGTTGGCAAGTTTATAGGTGGCGTTATTCGGGCATGCCGGAACACAGGGAGGATCGTCGCACTGGTTGCACTGAATCGGCGTAAAAATAATCCGGGCAGGAGAGCCATCTTTTTCCATTGTGATTAAGCGGGTGTTGAATTTTTCCGGCGCGGTCTTTGCGTGGGCCTTGCAAGCAATCACGCAGGATTGACAGCCGGTGCATCGATTCAAATCGATAATCATTGTAGGCTTTGCTGGTGACAATGAGCTGTATGCCTGCCCGGCATTTGCTGCTGCGCCTAGAATTATCAGGCCGCTTTTTTGAATAAAATTTCGTCTTGTCTGCATCGAGGTCTTCCTTGGTTTAATTGCTTGTCATTTGTGTCGGAATTTCCTTTTGAGAAATAGCCAAACACTAAGGCTCGCGCATTGTTATCACACATATACCTATGAGACAAATCGGAAATAACGATAGTGATGGGTGGGGCTATAGGTTTTACCATGGGAGGGTGATGTTTGCTGATGGCTGGATATTGCCCTGTTTGGGCTACATTATTTTTGGTATCTTTTGCGCAGAACTTAGAGTAGTCGTTAATATTGCCAAATCGAAGATCTTGATTTCGAGAAAAACCTGAAACAGAAGATGCCTACTGATATGATTTCAACAGTTAAAGAAAATCTGATTTATGAAATTGTTGTGATTCAGGCGATGCTCAGGAATAGTGTCAACATATTGCACGATTGATTTGGTTGAAATTGCCATCGGCTAATAATTTTGTTATATTTTACAATGTTACATGGAACCCTTTACAAGGGGAATTTAACCTCATGAGTTCGGCTGATGAAAAGACATTCGCTATGAATCATTTACTTAAACTGGCAGAGAATTTTGATGCTTGCAACGCTGTGTAATGAAATCCATAAACTATTTCTATCTGGTATCAAGGGAACAAACCGGGAACTCTTCAATAGAGCGTACGAGCTTTCACACTACTTCGTACGACATCCTGCAACGTTAGAGTCACTTGAATTAGTTTTTGAATTGGAACGAAAACTGTGCGCGGGAAGAGGGCCTCATAAGCAATTTGTTGAAGGACGCGTTTTTGAGGCCCTCTGCACCAGCGCACTTTATTGTGCGCCAGATTGTTCTGACAAAAAATGTCTGACCGAGAACCTGCCTTTGCTTCAAAAAACGACCTGCATAGAGGAGAAGCAAGAACACATGATAGCTCTGAAGTTAGTCGACTTTTCCAGAGAAGTATTTCAACTTCATATCCCAAGAGATGCTTTCAACAGCAAAAGAAAGAGCCTGGCTCTGGAACTCATTGGAAAGGTTGCTGTCTACTATGATATTCCAGAGGCTTATGAATTGTGCACGGCAGCGCTTCAAAGCAAGAAGAAGTCTCTTGTGTTGGCTGCATTAGAATTCTACGAGATTCATTGGCACGGTCAGGATCGTTCTTTGTCCCCTGAGTTAATTACACAGTTAAATGAGATCATAAGTAAGACAAAAGATCGATCCGTCGCAGTTACGGCTTTAAATCTTCAGGTTGAGGCTGGCGTAGCCAGTGAGTTGGAAGCATTATCGAGAATTGACGATTGGAAGGAAAGGAATCAAGAATGGCGTTGAGTTTTGTGTATTCAAAGAACAATAAGGGACCACGATATTTAGCGTAAATGGCCAGTGGTAAGCTCTGCAATTTCACATAATCCTAAACCATTACACTACTGTTCCCCTCAAATTTTAACCTCTCAAATTATGGACCGCCCAATCTTCTCCTTGTCGTTGAGAAGATATCCTATATTAAACATTCACTCCCAAGCAGCCTCATCATTCAAACTACTTTGAAGAGTTTCAAAAAAGACCTCCGTCAGCCTGGACTGTATGTTGCTGCGACCAGAGCAAAGAAGGAAGTAGTTGTTACGAGCTTTAGTAGGACCAGCAGTTTTTTACGATAACCAAGGTAAGGCTATTGCTTTTATCGACATAACATCATGAGCCTCCTCTTGCCATCTAAATGTCAATAAAAAATGGAAGGCCGGTAAGTCAGACTTCATTAATCCGATGACATGACAACATGAATTGTTTGAGAAAGAGTACTCAGGTTAAAAGGTTTAGCGACAGCTGCCCTGAACCCGTAATTCTGGCAAAGGGCCATAATCGGATCATTAGAATATCCGCTGGAGACAATGACTTTTGCCTTTGGATCCAGCCGGAGAATCTCGCAAACGGCCTTTTTGCCGCCCATGCCTCCCGGGATGGTTAAATCCATAATGACAATATCAACGGGTTCGGCCGTGTCCTGCAAACTCCCGTACAAATTGACAGCCTCAACGCCATCCTCCGCAAAAACAACATTGTAGCCAAGATGTTCAAGGAGATGCCCGGCAACATCACGGACCATCTTTTCATCATCCATGACCATAATCCTGCCCTTGCCGTGCAAGGGTGGAGAAGATGTTTTCTCCCGGCGCTTCCTGTCGTCAGGGGTGGCGGACAGAAAAATCGTGAAAGTTGTGCCCTGCCCCGACTCTGACTCAACGGCTATGAGGCCGTCATGTTTATTGATAATGGAATGGGTGATTGCCAGTCCAAGACCGCTGCCTTTATCACTCGTTGAGAAGTATGGATCAAATATTTTATCAATAATATTGGCAGGAATCCCGACACCACTGTCCCGGATAGTTATTTTAACGTAATCGCCCTCGGCAAAACTCAAAACCTCTTCCGCAGCTATGTCGCTGATATTTTCGCAGCTGATTGTAATCCTGCCGCTGTCGGGAATTGCTTTACGGGCATTTAAAATCAGATTCTGAATAACCTGACTCATCTGGCCGGTGTCGATATCAACCAGCCAGAGATCATCGGGTATATCATAATGGCATACTACAGGGCTGCCACGCAGAATAAATTTCGCCGACTCCCTGATCAACTTCGCCAACGAGGCGATTTTTTTGACCGGCGCACCTCCTTTTGAAAAGGTCAAAAGCTGCTGAGTTAAATCTCTGGCCCGCAGGGTCGCCTTCTCCGCCTCCTCCAGCATGGAACAGACCTCGTCCCCCGAATCTAAAAGATGCCGAGCCAGGTTGATGTTGCCAAGAATTGCCGCCAGAATATTGTTGAAGTCATGGGCTATACCACCAGCCAGAACACCCACTGATTCCAACTTTTTAATTTTAAGCAGTTCTTCTTCGGTTTTCAGTTTATTGGTGATATCCCTGAAAACGATAACAACGCCAATGATTTCATCCTCACGGCTGCGGATGGGCGCTCCACTGTCGGCAATACTCACCTCTGTTCCATCTCGTGTGATCAGCACTCTATGATTTTCCAGGCCAAGGATTTCTCCATGTTCCAACACTTTATGGACCGGACTCTCACAGAGTTGACGATTTTTTGCGTGAATAATTTCAAAAACTTCATTCAGGGGCCTGCCTGCCACCTCAGCCTGTCTCCAGCCGGTTATATTTTCCGCTATCCGGTTAATAAAAACAATATTACCGTTGGTATCCGTCGTGATGACTCCATCGCCGATGCTTTTCAGGGTAACGGCAAGTCTTTCTTTTTCCGCAGCAAGTTCTTTTTCCGCCTGTTTTCGCTTGGTGATGTCCAGCATTATGCCAACAACCCCCTGCGCAACTCCTGCCTGATTGCACCAAGTGGCCTTATGGAAGAGCACATCGTGCAGAGCATCATCGGCAGACCTTACTTGTGTTTCATAGATCTGTTTTTTCTTGCTCTTGAGCAGAGCAATGTCTGCCTGCCTAAAAATATCGGCCGGCTCTCCAGGAAAGAGTTCATCAACCGTTGCATTAATGATTTGTTCTTTTGGTCTGCCGAGAAATTCCGCGAAAGCAGCATTACAATCCAGATAGACACCCTCAAGATTTTTGTAAAACAGCGGGCTCGGAAGCGTTTCAATCATTGTCCGCAGTTTTTCTTCAGAGTGTCGTAATGCCTGCATTCGTAATGCATTTTTAACTGCCAGGGCTGCCTGGTTGGCAAAACTTTGATACAGGGAAATCTCGGCTGCTGAAAAAATTCTTTTTTCACGGGTGTGACCGATCATGACGCCAAAAATATCATCACCGAGCATCATGGGTACGCAAACCGCCGAAATAATTTTTTTCTCTTCAATAACTGAAGGAATTTCAAATCGGGTTTCCGTGGAAAAATCAGCAACAGTGGCCGCTGTTTTTTTACGGACCACGAAGGAGAAAAGCCCCTGGTTGTCAACTAACTCAAATGAACTGATCTTGGGCTTGTCAAAACCGATCGTATCGCGAACTACTAAAGATTTCCGGTCCTCGGACAAAAGCATCAGGGTTGAAAAATCAAGCTCGAGAAAATCCAGGGGAAGGACGGTGATTCTTCGATACAGGGATGCAATGTCCCTGGAACTACAGAGAGATTGTGAAAAAGCGAGCAGCTTTTCAAGATGCCTGCTCTGCTGCCGGGCCAGTTTTTCAAGCTTAAACCGTTGTAAATCAACCTGAATAACATGGGCCGTAGAGTTGGCCAGGTTTTCGAGTATCGCGTGCTCTTCAGAAGAAATTGTATGCCGGGAAAAACAGGCCAAAACGCCATTGACCTGACCCTGATGATCACGCAGCTGATAGCCGGCAAAGGCAACAAATCCATGCTTTTCGGCCCATTCATGATCATGAACGCGCGGATCATGGGTGACATCATTGGTAAGAAATGTCGGCATCTCGCCCGAAGCTATACGGCCAATTTTATAGCAGCCGTAGGGAACTCTGCCATGAAAACCGTCAAGATGGGTATAACGCCCGGAACTGGCCACAAGATGAAGACATAAATTCCGAAAACGGCAGAAATGACGCTCATCGGGATTTGCAGCATGGGGGCAGCCAGAATCGCATTGGTCCCCCCGTCTGATCATCCAGATCCGACAGAAATCCGCCTCAAAGGTTGAGACCACTCCGTCACAGATAATCTTTAACTTTTTGTAGAGATCATCCGCTGCAAAAACAGAATCGTATATTCTATTGATTCCCTCATGCCGGCGTAGCGTCAAGGACGCATCTAAATTTGTGGCTGAATTGTAAGGCTTCATCTTATCAAATTTGTCATTTTTTGCAGTTAATACAAATTATCGCCCTTCTTTTTTTCCTTCCAGAATATCCCACCGTTCATAAAGATGTTCAACAAGCTTCTCGGCCTTCCGGGTTTCCTCCCAGTATTGAGCGAGCAGCTCGGGAGAAGAGATGGTTTCAGGAGCCTCCATGAGCTGTTGGAGCCGCTCAAGCTCAGACTCAGCAGCCTGAATCTTCTCCTCAATGCTATCGTATTCACGTTGATCATTATACGTGAGTTTACCGGTTTTTTTCTCGGCTGATTTTTTTTTACCAGAAACTTTTTTGGATATCTGCTGCTTCTTGTGGCCAGACAGCTCAGCAAGCCACTGACCACAATCGGCAAAATAATTCACACCGCCACAACCGTCAAAGCCAAGCACCATATTGCAGAGAGAATCCAGCAAAAAACGGTCGTGGCTGACTAGAACCAGGGCACCGGGGAAATCATCAAGGCTTTCAGCCAGAACATCCTGGGAGGGAATATCGAGATCATTTGTCGGCTCGTCAAGCAGGAGAATATCCGCCGGCTGGAGCATCAGACCGGCAATGAGGACACGGGCCTGTTCTCCACCGGACAAACGGCCCACCGGCGTTTCCAGCTGATCGGCCCGAAAAAGAAAACGCTTGGCCCATGAGGCCACGTGCAGGGAACGATCCCTGTAGACAACCGAATCACCGTCTGGAGCCAGGGCCCTCCGCAGGGTCACATCTTTATCAGGCAACTCGCGTTTCTGGTCAAAACTGACAATACGCACACCCTCGGCAACCACACACCTGCCCTCGTCGGGCAGCAGGCCATGTCCATCCTGACACGAGGCCAGAATATTCATCAGTGTTGATTTGCCGCAGCCGTTTTTGCCAAGCAGTCCCAATCTGACGCCAGGAGAAAGAGTAAGATCCAGCCCGGAAAAAAGGGGTCTGTCGTCAAACTGCTTTTCTATTCCGGTTGCTTCAAGGAGTTTTCTGGTTTTCCGGCCTGTGCCGTCAAACTCAATCCGCACCCGGGAAGAGGTCCTGTTTCTTGTCTGTACCCTGGCCAGCTCGTCCTGCAGCCGGTACGCTTCGTCTGTGCGGTAACGGGCCTTTGTAGCACGGGCCTTTGGGCCACGCCTCAGCCATTCGGTTTCCCGCCTCACCTTGTTGGCCAGACGTTCCTCCAGTTTATGCTGCTGGTCAAGAAATAAAGCGCGTTTTTCGAGAAAAATGCTGTAGGTGCCGTTGACCTGAAAAAAACCGTTCGAATAGGAACGTGAAAGTTCAACAACCCGATTGACGGTATTTTCAAGAAAGCGGCGATCATGACTGACCAGAAGAAAGGCTGACGGGGTTTCAGTAAATCTGGCGTTCAACATTTTCTCCAGCCAGAGAATTCCCTCGATGTCCAGATGATTGGTGGGCTCATCCATCACCAGCAGATCGGCATGGGTAACAAGGGCCATGCAAATGGCCAGACGCTTACGCCAGCCGCCCGAGAGCAGCCGCACCGGACAATCCGGGTCCTTAAATTCAGCCCGACTGAGCAGGGCGTGAACCCGGTTATACTGTTCCGTCTCATTGAGATCAAAACGGCGCAGGGCAAAATAAAGATTGTCAGTGGCGCTTTTCTCTTCCTGAAAATCATCGGCCTGGGCGACAAAGCTGACATGAGAATGTTTCTGAATCGAAACCATTCCCGAATCTGCGGTGTCACGCTGACATAAAATCCTGAGCAGAGTAGATTTCCCGGAACCGTTCGGGCCGATCAGGCCTATTCTATCGCCCTGATGGATAACCAGATTAATATTTTCAAATAAAATCCGACCGCCAATGGCCTTGGAAAGAGACTGACAACTAAGAAGAGGAGTCATGCAATGATAGTTACCTTAAAATTCGTAACCGTTCACCAGGGATACTGGTTTACGGTAACCTCCTTCCTGTAGTCGTTTGCCAGTGCCTTAGATTTGTTCATTCGAAGTCTTCGCTTACCTGGGACTGTGAAGCATACTGGTGCTATTCAAACAGGCCAAAATGGTCGAAGATGAGGTGCTGGTGGACGATTACAAAAATTCGTCGGACAAACGCCTAACTGGCCAGTTCGGGAAAGCTCTGGTCAATCTTCTTGTTCCATTCCTCAACCCTGCTTGCCGTTTTTTCAAAAAGGTCCGAAGTCTCACCTTCAATGGTGACCTGCTTGATCATGTCTCCCTGGACAATGCTGTTGACCACGGCCATGTCTTCCTCGCTGACGACTTCACCGAAGACCGTGTGATTGCCATTCAACCATGGCGTGGGCACATGGGTGATAAAAAACTGGCTGCCATTGGTGCCGGGGCCGGCATTCGCCATGGACAAAACACCCGGCTTGTCATGCTGGAGGCTGTCGACAAACTCATCTTCGAAACGATAGCCCGGTTCGCCTGTTCCCGTGCCCAGAGGGCAACCGCCCTGGATCATAAAATCCTGAAGAACACGATGAAAACGAAGATTTTTATAAAAATTACGCTGGGCCAGGTTCACAAAATTGGCCACGGTGAGCGGGGTTTGATCCGCAAAGAGACGCAAACGGATTGTTCCTTTACTCGTCTCCATGACAGCGGTTAATTCATTTGATTCTGACATTGTCTTATCCTCAGTTGAAATTATATAATTAATGATATATAGATTACTTAAAAAATGATCAATTCCGATAAATAAACGACGGCCTAGCATAACCGAAACCATGTCATATTGGCAAGGTTTGGTGTGATCAGTTTCGCATACCGTTGATTATTTTCAACAACTGTTTTTCCTGGGACTCAATACTTCTAGTCAATTGAAACTGAACAAGGGCGCGGCGTAGATTCTGTTCTTTGTGGCTGACCTTGAAATATCTGTTGCCGGCAAGATAATCCGTGAAAAAACGCAAACCCAGTTCAAAGGGAAGCAACCTGACAGCATCGTAAAGGCTGTTAAAATCCTTTAAAGAGATAAATTTCGCCACGCCAAGATAACCCTGCAGAATCATCGTGGCGAGATCCGTGTCAAAATACACTTTATCCGGCTCATCTGCTTCCTCGCCCAGAATATTGCAACAGGAACGCAGACAATCACCAAGATCATAATGAATCAGGCCGGGTTTCACGGTGTCCAGATCAATCAGACTGACCGCCCGGCCGCTTTTTTGGTCAATCATAATATTACTGACCTTGGGGTCTCCGTGTATAATTCGTTCCCGCAGCTTTCCCTGCTGTTTCGCCCTTTCCAGAACAGGGGCAAATGGCCGGCGTCTTTCTATGAAATCACGGCAGAGCTTTATTTCCGCAGTTGACTTTATCTTTGTCGTGGCGCTGACAACATCATACTGTTTGAGATAGCGGGGTGTGATATGAAACCCGGGCAGGGTATCATGAAGAAGACCGGGCTCAAGATTACTGACCAGATCATGAAATCGTCCCAGGGCGTAACCTGCCTCATAGGCATGTTTTTCATCCTGAATTGTTTCATAGGTTGCCGCCCGATCTATGAAACTGATTGCCCGCCAAAAATCTCCATTCTCCTCAATGTATGTTGCGGAGTTTATAGCGGGGAAAATTCGAATCATCCGCCATTGCCGGCCGGCGGATGATTTCTTCACCTGCAATTCCCTGTCAATATGGTCTGCCAGAATCCGCATATTTTCCATAATCAAAGGAGGTTGCGGAAAAACATTGTGGTTGATGCGCTGCAGGATACACTTGTCCGGGCTGCAGGAATTAAGACTTACCAGGTAGGTGTCATTAACATTGCCGCCACCAAACTCCCGAACGTCCAGAACCCTGCCCGGCAGCTGAAATTTTCTGCAAATAGCAATAAGATGATTCATTGAAAAT
>JAYEPA010000290.1:13704-56041 GCA_034723545.1 Thermodesulfobacteriota bacterium
CATCACTGTCGAAAGAGACTTAATGTGTATATTATGCTTGACATGAAATGTAAATATTGGTATTTCCTTGACGTTTGATAAATTCAAAATTCAATGAATATTGTAGGCGCGTAGCTCAGGGGGAGAGCGCTACACTGACACTGTAGAAGTCGGCGGTTCAAATCCGCCCGTGCCTACCATTTTTTTTAAGAAACTTCGCAACCCGAGGACGTTGCGAAGTTTACTTAATTCAGGCCTTCTGGTTTTTATTAGTTAATAAGCTGTATGATTATGGCAGAAATCCAAATTTCCATCAAGGGTGACAAACCCCGTGATTTTCCCGCAGGAACCACTGTGGCCGAAGCGGTGAAAGCGCTGTGTTCCAGCAAGGAACGCAAACGCACCCTGGCGGTCCGTGTCCGGGACAATCTACTTGATCTGTCCATGCCATTGCAGCATGACACCGAACTTGAGACGATTACCAGCGACTCGGCAGAAGGCCTGAATCTTCTCCGTCACAGCGCCGCCCATGTCATGGCGGAAGCCGTCCTGGAAATTTTCGGGGAAGATATCAAAGTCGCCATTGGTCCGGCAACCGCAGACGGTTTCTATTACGATTTTGACCGAAAGGAACCTTTTACGCCTGATGATTTTGAGGCCATTGAGGCCAAAGTCAGAAAAATCGTCGGAGCAAATGAGCCTTTTGCAAGGAAAACTCTGCCCAAAGCCGAGGCCATTAAGTATTTCAAAGAAAGAGACGAAATTTATAAGGTTGAACTCCTTGACGAAATCGAGGATGAAACGGTTTCCCTCTATAGTCAAGGGAATTTTGTCGATCTCTGCCGCGGGCCCCATATTCCCCACACCGGTTTTTTGCGGGCCTTCAAACTGATTCGCATTGCCGGGGCCTACTGGCGCGGTGACGAAAAAAGACCCATGCTGCAACGCTTGTATGGAACTGCTTTTTTTAATCCCAAGGATCTGAAAAAATACCTCCACCAGATTGAGGAGGCAAAAAAAAGAGATCACCGCAAACTTGGTAAAGAGCTTGGACTTTTTACCATCAATGAACAGGTTGGCCCGGGACTGATCCTCTGGCAGCCCAAAGGTGCGTTGGTCAGAAAACTGATTGAGGATTACTGGAAAGACGAGCATTACCGAAACGGCTACGAGCTTCTCTATACTCCGCACATCGCCAAGCGGGAGTTGTGGGCCACCAGCGGTCATCTTGATTTTTATGTGGAAGACATGTTCTCACCCATGGAAGTCGAGGGAGTCAATTATCAACTGAAACCCATGAACTGCCCTTTTCATCTCGCTATCTACCAGTCTAAGAAAAGGAGCTATCGCGAATTTCCGATCCGCTGGTGCGAACTCGGCACGGTTTACCGTTTTGAAAGAACCGGCGCTCTGCAGGGCCTGATGCGAGTCAGGGGTTTTACCCAGGATGATGCCCATATTTTCTGTCTGCCGAATCAGCTGGAAGAAGAAATTTTAAATATTCTCGACTTAAATCTTCATATATTGAAGACCTTCGGCTTTGATCAATACGAAATTTTTCTGTCCACCCGCCCTGAAAAATTTGTAGGAAGCGAGGAGAACTGGCAGAAATCAACCGACGCCCTGAAACTGGCCTTGGAGAAAAAAGGGCTGACTTATGAGATAGATCCGGGTGAAGGCGTATTTTATGGTCCCAAAATTGACATAAAAATCAAGGATGTTCTGGGACGTTCCTGGCAATGTTCTACTATCCAGGTTGATTTTAATCTTCCGGAACGATTTAAAATAGGCTATACCGGCAGTGACGGAGCGGAGCACCAGCCCATTATGATTCATCGTGCTCTGATGGGTTCTCTGGAACGTTTTTTTGGTGTCCTTATTGAACATTATGGGGGAGCCTTTCCATTGTGGCTGGCTCCGGCTCAAGCCAGAATCCTCAATATCACCGACGCTCAACTTGATTTCACTGATAAGATTTACCATGAATTACGACAGGCCGGAATCAGAGTTGAAAAAGATATCCGCAACGAAAAATTAAATTTAAAAATCCGCGAAGCGCAGCTGGAAAAAATTCCTTATATGCTCATCATCGGCGACAAGGAAGTTGAAACAAACAGCGTTACCGTCCGATTACGAAACGGTAAAAACCTGCCGGCCATGGCTGTTGCTGATTTCGCCGAAATGATTCACCGTGAAAGCCGGATTGGCACTGAAAGCCGATCTGAATAAAATCGGCAACATCCAGTTTCATACATTTCAGGTAATTTTCAGGTGGGGCCACCAAATTGGTCTAACCACTGTTCTGTAACCATACATGAGTGCACCATATTGGCTCATTTGGGACTTTGAAGCATACTTGTGTTATTCAAGAAGGCCAGGTAAGCGTAGACTCCGAAATGGGACAAGATGGGGGTGCTCCTGAACAGTTACCATTTCAGGAGGTAAAGGTATTAAAGGTAGAAGAAGGAATCAAAAAAGCGGTAAGGAAATCCGGGCGAGAATCAACAGTGCGATACGATGTGATGAAATCCGGGTCATTGACCAAAACGGCGAACAGCTGGGAGTCATGCCTGTAAGAGTTGCTCAGGCACAAGCCGATGAGGCGGGACTTGATCTTGTTGAAGTATCCGCATCGGCAAAGCCACCTGTATGCCGAATCATGGACTATGGTAAATATCGTTATGAGCTAAGTAAAAAACAAGCTGAGGCTAAGAAGAAACAGACTACCGTCGAAGTTAAAGAAATTAAACTGCGACCCAAAACCGAAAAACACGACTTAGACTTTAAGGTCAGAAACATACGAAAATTTTTAAACAACAAAAACAAGGTGAAAATCACCCTGCGTTTCCGTGGTCGTGAAATTGTCTATGCCAACAGTTTAGGTCTTGAGTTACTTAACAAAATAGGTAAATCACTTGAAGATGTGGCCGTCATAATCCAACCCCCTAAAATGGAAGGCCGACAAATGGCTATGTTTGTGGCGCCTAAAAGTTGATTATTTGGTAAACAATTTTATTTCAACAAATTATAAAAATAAGAAAATTATACTCTAAATAAACAAATGAAGTTGTCCGATTTTTTCAATTTTCGGTCAATTCTTCCTTTCCGGAGGCTACTATGCCAAAAATGAAAACAAACAGAGGGGCGGCCAAGCGTTTTAAAACTACTGGCACCGGCAAGCTAGTGCGAAACAAGGCTTACGCCAGTCATATTCTTACAAAAAAGAGCACTAAGAGAAAAAGAAACCTGCGAAAATCAGGCCTTGTCGATCCAACTAATGTTAAGGGAATCAAAAGAATTCTGCCTTACGCCTAGAAAATAGACGGATATCGCGGAATTTTTAAATAATTAAGGTAACTATTCAGGTGGGCCACCAAATTGGCCTATCCATCGTTCTGTAACTGTTCAGTAGTACCTTATATTCGTTCATTTGGGACTTCGAAGCATACTCGTGCTATTCGAGAAGGTCAGGTAAGCGAGTATGCGAGACTCCGAAATGGGCGAAGATGAGGTGCTACTGAACAGTTACTAATTAAGGAGTTTAAAATGCCCAGAGTTAGACGCGGTTTTAAAGCACGCCGCAGAAGAAATAGAGTTTTAAAACTTGCTAAAGGTTTTCGTGGCGGGCGTCATCGTCTTTATCGTACCGCGACAGAGGCCGTTGATCGCGCCCTCTGTTATGCCTACCGGGATCGCCGTACGAAAAAACGTGATTTTCGCCGTTTGTGGATTGTTCGCATCGCTGCGGCGGCCAAGGCAAACAACACGTCCTACAGCCGTTTGATGGGTGGCTTGAAAAAAGCGAGTGTGGAGCTTGACCGCAAAGTGCTGTCTAATATGGCCATTCTCGACCCCCAGGCCTTTTCCGCAGTTGTCAAACTTGCCTCTTAAAGCCTGATTTTCATTTCTACGATTCGTTTTTAACATGGAAAATGAACTTCTAGGCCTGAAAGATGAGGCCGCTAAATCCCTTGCAGCAGTCGAAAGCAAGAGTGGACTCGAAGACTTTCGCGTCAAATACCTAGGCAGGAAAGGTCTTTTTTCTGCTGTAATGCGCAAGCTGGGTCAGGTCCCAAAAGAGGACCGGCCCCGAGTCGGAAAACTTGCCAACCAGATCAAACAGGATCTGGAAGGCGATTTTACCGCTCAACTTGCAGCTCTTGACTCCCAGACACCGGCGACCCAACTGACCGGTATTGACCTTACCCTTCCCGGCCGCCATGTTCCTTTTGGAAAACTCCACCCTGTTACCCAGATTATGGATGAGGTCTGTGGAATTTTCGAAGGACTTGGTTTTGCTGTTGCGGAAGGACCGGATGTTGAGACGGACTTTTACAATTTTGAAGCGCTTAACATTCCGCCTCATCACCCTGCCCGGGATATGCATGACACCTTTTATGTTGATGATAAGGTTCTTCTCCGGACTCACACCTCTCCCATGCAGGCCAGGATCATGGAAAATGAGCGCCCTCCCCTGCGGGTAATTGCGCCGGGAAAGGTGTACCGTTGTGATTCCGATATCACCCATACTCCCATGTTTCATCAGGTCGAAGGATTTCTCGTTGATCGTAAAATCTCCTTTGCCGACCTCAAAGGCGTTTTAAGCGTCTTTGTAGCCAAGATGTTTGACAGCAAAACAGCCATTCGTTTCCGACCCAGTTTTTTCCCTTTTACCGAACCGAGCGCTGAAATTGACATCAGCTGCGTGATCTGCCACGGTAAGGGATGCAGGGTCTGTAAACATACCGGCTGGCTGGAAATTCTTGGCGCCGGTCTCATTGATCCGGAAGTTTTTAATCGGGTAGGTTATGATCCCGAAGAATACAGTGGTTTTGCCTTCGGCCTCGGGATCGAGCGTATTGCCATGTTGAAATACGGAATTAATGATATTCGTCTTTATTATGAAAATGATCTTCGTTTTCTCACGCAATTTTGACATTTTCTTCATTTTCTTCAGCTGCCCTATCACTTTAAATAAACAATGAAATTTACTCTCGACTGGTTAAAACAATACGTTGATGTCAAGATGACAGTTGCTGAACTGGCTGATCGTCTTACCATGGCCGGACTTGAGGTTGATGCTGTTGAAAACCTTTCCCACGAATTGAACAAAGTCCATGTTGCCGAGATACTGGAGGTTCGTTCTCATCCGGATGCGGACCGGCTGGTATTATGCGATGTGGCTGTTGGTGATGAAAAAAAACAGATTGTCTGCGGCGCACCAAACGCGAAAGCCGGCATGTTGTCACCCCTTGCCCTGCCCGGAGCCGTCCTTCCAGGGGGGGTAAAGATAAAAAAAGGGAAAATCCGCGGTCAGGTTTCCGAGGGAATGCTGTGCTCAGCCCGTGATCTTGGCATCAGTGAAGATCATCTAGGCATCATGGAACTTCCACAGGATCTGACTTCCGGCGAGGATATTGTCCAGGCTCTGAATCTCAAAGATATTCTCATTGATGTCGATTTAACGCCAAACCGACCCGACTGCGCCAGTGTCATCGGCATTGGCCGCGAAGTTGCCGGATTTTGTAACAGCCGTTTAAAACAGCCCGTCGACTCTTCCGAACTGCCCCGACTCACTGGACAGGGAGTTCCTTTTTCAGTTGATGTTCAAAGCGTGAAAGATTGTCCCCGTTACGCGGCCAGACTGTTGACTGGAGTTAAGGTCGGCCCATCGCCCTGGTGGCTACAAAAATGCCTTCTGGCCATCGGATTACGGCCCATCAACAATATCGTCGACATAACGAATTTCGTTATGTTGGAGACAGGCCAACCCCTGCATGCCTTTGATTTTAAAAAACTGACCGGTGGCAAAATTGTTGTTCGCAAGGCTGCTTCAGGTGAAACAATCACTACCTTGGACGGCCAGGAGCGGGAACTTGATCCTGACATGCTCATGATCTGTGACGCTGAGAAACCAGTGGCGGTTGCCGGAGTCATGGGTGGTGCGAATTCCGAAGTCGATTCCGAAACCACTGAAATTCTACTGGAAAGTGCCTGTTTTGATCCTATCAGCATCCGCAGGACGAGCCGCAGGTTGAAACTGAACACGGATGCGTCGTTTCGTTTCGAACGTGGCGTTGACCCCCAAGGAGCGCCTTTGGCGCTTGAGCGTGTTGTCCGTCTTATTGTTGACGGTGGTGCGCAAGTTGTCGCTGATGGCATTGACGCCTGTTACGACATCAAAGAACCGCCTGTCCTGCATCTGCGTATCCAGAGAACCTGTGATCTGCTGGGTATGAATTTTACCGGCGAGGAACTAACTGCCTTTCTGAGCGGAATAGAATTTGATGTCAAACAGCTTGACGACGATACCTTATCGGTGACTCCTCCCAGTTTCAGGGTGGATATTGAAAGAGAAATCGATCTTGTTGAAGAAATTGCCCGGTTGAAAGGATATAATGAAATTCCCACCAGTCTTCCGGTTGTCCCTATGAGCTTTCCGGAGCATGATGAAGCACGGGATCTCCGCAAACAACTTGCCGATATCATGACCTCGCTGGGATTTTACGAGGCAATTAACTATAGTTTTGTTGCAGAAAAACATTTTGACATGTTGGATTTGCCCGAAAACGATCCCCTCAGGCAAACCGTACGCTTAATGAACCCTCTGGCTGAGGATCAGAATGTCATGCGGACCACCCTGCTTCCAGGCCTGCTGGAAAATGTCCGCCGTAATGTCAATCATCAGGTTGCCGATATTAAACTTTTTGAAATCGGCAAAGTTTTTCATCCACATGCCGGAAATCTTTTACCGGATGAAAAATTTCGTCTTACCGCTGTTTTAAGCGGACGGCGCGCACCGGGTTCGCCTGTTATTCATTTTAAAAATCAAGAAACGGATTTTCTGGATGCGAAAGGGGTCGCCGAAACCATTCTGAGAGAACTGCAACTTATTCAGATTGAACTGCTCCCTACTGATTCAATTATTTCTTATGGAGCGGCGGGAAATATTGTTGAATTGCGGACCAATGATCATGTTATCGGTCATTGTGGTCAAATATCCGCAAAGATACTCAAAACATTCGGTATCAGGCAGGACGTTTTTTATCTTGATCTGGATTTTGATGCACTTTCCTCGCTTGAACAGGGACGAAAAGCATTCTCACCCTTGCCCAGATATCCTGCTGTCAAATGGGATCTTGCAGTCTTGGTGGCGGATACGGTGGGCGGCGGTGAAATACTGAAATCCATCAAAGAGGCTGATGAACCTTTATTTGAGCATGCCGAAATCTTTGATCTCTTTCATGGCGATCACATTGAGTCAGGCAGAAAGAGTGTTGCAATTTCCATAACATACCGATCCAAAGAATGCACGCTTGACGACGAGACTGTCGGTAAGGCGCATCAGAAGATGACCGATATGGTCCTTTCCCGCTTCAAGGGACAGTTACGAGAGGTTTAAAAGAGTGAAAAGATCAAATTTGACCCGCAAGGATCTTGCCAAAACCATTAATGAAAAACTGGGTTTTTCACAACGCAGCGCCGGTGAACTCGTTGACCAGGTTTTCTCCACCATGAAACAGACCCTGCTGAAAGAGGAATCCATCAAACTTGTTCAGTTCGGCACCTTTGGCGTACGCCAGAAATCTGCTCGCATTGGCCGAAATCCACGCACAGGTGAAACCATGGAAATTTCGGCAAGAAGCATGGTTACCTTTAAGGCAAGCAAACATCTCCGTGCAAAAATCAATAAATAGTGGTAACTGTTCAGCTGCAACCCCTCTTTGTTCATTTAGAACTTCTCGAGTAGCATTAGTACGCTTCGAATCTCTAAATGAACAAATCTGGGGCACATCTGAACAGTTACAGAACGGTGGTTAGGCCAATTTGGTGGCCCACCTGCATAGTTACAAATAGTGTAATTTGTTCGCATGCATTAAAATCGCCGGCAACTTAGACCAAAAGAGTGTTGAAATAAACGGAAAACACTGACCTGTGAACCAGACTTCACATAACAATGAATTGAGTCCTCAGCTGGAATCAGACGAAAAATCTACCATGATTCCCGATAAACTTTATTTTAAAATCGGTGAAGTCTGTAAAATTGTTGACGTCAAACAGCATGTTCTGCGCTATTGGGAATCCGAGTTTACAAGATTTATCCGACCGCAGCGTGCCTCTTCAAAACAACGCTTGTATCGCCGTGTTGATGTTGAAAATATTTTAAAAATAAAAAAATTACTCAAGGATGAAGGTTTCACGATTCCTGGTGCAAAGCAATATTTATCTAGAAAAAAAGAAAAAAAGTCCGTTCAGGGACAGAAATCAAAAAATCAGCGGCAAATGCAAAGTTTTTTCAATAATTTAAAAAAAGAGCTTATCGAATTAAAAAATATGCTGGAAGATAAGTAACTCTCTTCCGCAGTGAGTGCTTGACAGCCTGCAAAATATCATCTACATAACTTGTTAAAAAAGATTAAAGTTTGTTGTTGTCGTAGAATAAAGTCGGGACGTAGCGCAGTCTGGTAGCGCACCTGAATGGGGTTCAGGGGGTCGGAAGTTCGAATCTTCTCGTCCCGACCAGTAGTATAAAGGACTTAGGGGTTTCATCCCTAAGTCCTTTTTTTTTCGTTTAAGTGCAGAGAGTGCAGAATAATGGATAAGATTTGCTTAATTCTTGCGTTTCTTGTCTCGTTTGCCTTTAGTCAGTTCTGAACGGGCATCAACGATATTTTTGCGACATTTGGCCGGATTAAGACGGTTGGTTTTGGCAGCCGTCAACTCCACTTTCGCTTTTCGGCGAGATTCGGCTGTATAATCATCCTTGTTATCCCTTATTTTGTCGGAAAGTTCCTTCGCTTCTTCCTGGCAGGAATCCGTCACTCCTACCCCCGCCATTGAAGGTGTAATACAGAACAGGCTAATGCTTGCAATCAGCGTCAAGAATGTCATTTTTTTCATTTAGTAAACTCCTCTTTTTGAGTAATTATATTTTTTTCTACCAGCAATATCTGGATGAAGCCTACAGAATCAGATCATTGTTCAATGTTTATATATTGTAATTAGACCTCAAGGACATCAAAATAATGTCCCCTAAACCATTTTCTTTGTCACTAATACCACCTATCAGGATTTTTCTTGAAAAAAAGGTTACTCCATGCGTAGCTCCACTTTTTACCCATATCCAAGTCAGGTCCTCACAGCCAGCTATTTTTTTGGTGTTCATCTTAATGAGCACTTCACAGCACCGGCCCGAGCATGGCAATGAAATTATTCCAGAGCCGGCGGCGCCAAGTCCAGCAATCTACCATTTCTTTGGTAACCAGGTTGGATTGGGCAATGTAGCGTTCCTGCCGTTGCCGCATCACGGCAGTCAGTGATGGGTCGTAAAACAATATATTGTTCTCGTAATTGAGTTCGAAGCTGCGGCGATCCATGTTAGCCGATCCGATCAGCGTGACTTCCCCGTCAAGTGTCAGGGACTTGGTATGCAATAGCCCGCCTACGTATTCGAAAATCTGGACTCCAGCGGCGAGTAGCTCATCGTAATAACTCCGGCTTGCCGCACCGACAATCCATGAATCATTTCTCGCCGGGAAGATAATGGTCGTATCGATTCCGCGTCTGGCACACGCGCACAGCCCGCCCTGCATAGACTCATCAGGAACGTAGTACGGGGTTGAGATCACCAGCTCGCGGCGGGCGGAATACATCAACGACTCGAACATCTCGGGCATAGCGGAGTAACGGACCGTCGGACCGGTCCCTATCACCTGTGCAGGCACTCCAGGTTGAGCAGGCGGGATGGGCTCCCTGAGCAGTTTGCTGATATCTTCGTCCGTTTCAGCCTCCCAGTCGCTGGCGAACAGGTATTGGTTCTGACGGGCGATAGGTCCCTCGAAGCGCATCATGGCATCCACCCATGGCGCATACTTTGCCTTGACAACAAACTCCGGATCCGCACAGTTCTGGCTCCCGCAATAGGTGATACAATTGTCTATAACGACGATTTTACGGTGATTACGTAGATCAATACGACCCTTCAGAGGCCGCAACAGCGGATTACCAATGGGCAGTGCTGTGGCCAGGCGAACTCCGGCTTCACGCATGGACCGCCACTGTTCTGAATGAATCATGCGGCGCGAGCCCAGATCGTCCGCCATAGCTCTGCATGTGACCCCTCGTGCGGCAGCACGTTTCAGCGCCTCCACCACCTTGCAACCGTTTTTGTCCGTCAGCCAGATATAAAACAGCAGGTGGACGTGATCTTTTGCGGCATCGATGTCTTCCACTATAGAGGTGATGGTGGCATTTGAATCCTCCATCAAGTGAGCCCGATTGCCGCCGACAGGATTGAAGCCGTTGATTAATTTTCCCACTTGAAACAAATGTGCGTGGCGTTGTGGCACATCGACCTGAAAATTCGAAGCGTCTGCTCCTGCAACGTCAAACAGATTCGGCATCCGCGACAAGATCTTTCTCAATCGCTTCACACGGCGGCGTCCGATATTCGTTTCACCTAACAGCAGGTAAGCCAGGATGCCCAACACTGGCAAGACCATCATGACCACGATCCAGGCGATCCGCGAAGCCGGCTGCCGATGAGGCCGTAGCAACACCCTGACAATGAAGGAGATCTGAATAAGAAAATGCAGAACAAACAAGATGTCCACTGTAAATGCCCCTTGATTCATAAATCAAATCCTCTCGTACGTTTCAACCTATTTAGTAGTTCCAGCACAATGAACCGATAGCCAACTGTTGATGGCTTTCGCGTCCAGACGGTTGAACGCTCACGGATTCAGGAAACACTCTGTGACCTATAACAAACAAATCCAAGTTAAAACTATTTTAATTTTTTTTGCCTGGAAAAAGAGTGCCTTCACAATACAACAAAGGAGATGATGAAACACAACGTAAATTTGGCGAATTGAAAAACGGTCTTTAGATGTGATGTGGGTATGATATCATGGCATATGTACCACGAAAAGTTTTACAAACAGTCGATTTCCCACATACACTCAATCGTAATGTATCAACATATTTTTAAAATTTAAGATTTACATAAATTGTTTCTGAATTACTATCTGAGTGTCGGTTACCTCTGTCCCGTATTGTTTCCGGACGCCTGTCCGACCTCGGCGGGCTTATTTAAAAAAAGTTTTTTTACCTTCCACACAAATACTTAAATAGAATTTTAACTACACCTGCAAGTACGGGGCAGGAAAATCATGAAAATCTCACATCGATCGTACCTGCTGATTTTGGCCGTCCTATTTGCCGTAGTGTGGATATGGCTTGCCATTGCTCCTCTCGACAGGGCCGATTGGATCCTGGAGAATGTGCTGGTCATCCTCTTCATGATAGGTATTGCCGTAACCTACAAGCGTTTCCCCCTTTCCCGAATTTCATATACGTTGATTTTTCTTTTCCTTGTTTTTCATGAAATAGGGCACATTACACCTATGCAAAGGTGCCTTACAATGAATGGACGCAACAGTTTTTCGGATACCGGTTGAACGATGTATTGGGGCTTGAGCGGAATCATTTTGATCGGCTCATACATTTCAGCTATGGGCTGCTTCTTGCCTACCCTATCCGGGAACTCTTTATTCGGGTTGCCAATGTGAAGGGTTTCTGGTCCTCTTTCCTACCACTTGACCTGACGATGTCTACTTCGATGATGTTTGAGCTTTTTGAATGGGGAGCTGCAGAACTTTTTGGTGGTGATCTGGGCATGGCCTATCTCGGTACCCAAGGTGACATTTGGGATGCTCATAAAGACATGGCTCTCGCCAGCCTAGGAGCACTTATTGCGATGATCATTACTGCAGGAATAAATGTAAGCCTGCAACATGATTTCGCAAAGCAATGGAATGAAAGTCTGCGGATAAAAGGAAGGAAACCTCTTGGTGAGGATGAAATTGTCAGAATGTGGAAAAAGAAACAGTAGACATATCAAGTCCCCATAGACAGGCGAAGGATTAGGCCTGACAGGATGAAACTCAACCGTTCACACCCCAGCGACAGGATCTTTTCTAAAGCCACTTTGTCAAGAATAATGATCCGACCCTCAGTACCGCTTGGGCATTGCCATGACCTCCATCGCCACCATCGCAGGGTTGTTACCCATTCTGTACGGAAAGGGAACCGGTTCCAGGGTCATGCAACGCATCGCCGCCCCCATGGTCGGAGGCATGGTGACCACACCTTGCTCTGCCTGCTGGTTATTCCAGTAATCTATGGCTTTTATTTACAGGTTGGAGAGCGATTTCGTAAGGCATAAATTCCATGGGTAAACACCCGAAAACCCTTTAAATCAATATTTTTTTCATTGCAAAAATCGTTACGCCGCAGGTGTTTTCAGTAATTTTTTTTAAATATCGCATGAGGCGCTACGCTATTGCCTTGACTCCCTACCAGGGTTTGGTATATTCAAAAATATTAGATAAAATATGCTTAATCGATGCGAGAAAAAGCCAAACCTGTCGCAAGGCAGGGGCGGAAAGCCACGGGTCCTTTAGAGATAGCCGAGCTGCCTTAAAATAAGGCAGTTCGGCTTTTTTTTTTATTTGCGACGATAATCATCAGTGTACACGAAACATTCAACTACATACATGGAGGACGTTATGAAGAAGGTTGTATTGTTTGCTGTTGTCGGTTTACTGCTGTTTGGTCAAGTATCGGTTTTTGCTGAAGACTTTAATACGTCCGATATGGAGGGGACCTGGTACCTGTTCGATACGACGGTGAACCCCGCCACTCTTGATGTTTATTGGACCTACGGAGAGATGGAGGCGGATGCATCCGGGAAGATTTTATCAGGATCTTACCAGGATCCGCTGGGCAATACGTTTGCTGTAACCGACGGCAATATTATGCTTGACAACAAAGGGGTGATGAGCGGTACTGCCTCTGTAGATATGGGACCAGGCGTCACGGCTACGGCAATATTCCCCCATGGCAAGATTGATCAGGCCAAAACCAACGGAGCTTATGTCACGCTGATGACAGTTGATGGTAGTTCTGATCCGCCCAGTATGGGGGCTGGCTTCTCTATCAAGGGCGGCGGTACCTTTGCGAAAACGGACCTGGAAGGTGACTGGCATGCCTATAGCGCGATCATTGATGTGGTGGCTGGACAAGTTTTCTGGGTCTATGGAACATTTTCAGTTGATGCTGCAGGCACTGTCACTGCCGACCCGGACTCGTATTACACCCCTTTTGCTACCGCGACGGTTACCGGCGGCACCTTGACTCTGGACACCGACGGCAAAATAAGCGGGATTATCAACATAACCTATGAGAACCCTCCCGGTACTGAAGTCAACTCGAGCAGTGTGCTTGCTGCCGGGAAAATGGATCAGAGCAAGACGACCGGCACCTATGTCGCCCACAATCTTAATGCTGATTCTCTCCCCGACCTACTCTCCCTGGAAACGACCAACCTTGTCAAGGCCGGTGGTGCGTTTACATCCGATGATAATGTTGGCGACTGGTATACGTATGGCCTCGCCATTGATCCTGTCACACCGGCGGTGTTCTGGTCGCGGGGCCAATTCCACATCGACAGTTCGGGTAATACGACCGGCTCCTGGTTTTTCCCGGACGGGACGGTTATCAAAAATACCGGCGGCACAATGTCCACTGACAGCAAAGGCGTCTTTACAGGCGATTTTACATTGGATACGGGTGATACATTGACGATCAGGAATGGAAAATCGGCTGAGGGTAAAACACAGGGAGCCCTTGTTTCCACCACCACCAGCGGCATGATGTTCGTCGGTGTAAACATCAAAGATACCTACACGTTTCCCTGGTCTAGCTTTCTGCCGGCAATTATGAACCATGAATAACCACACGGTTTCCGCGTAACCTGCTGTTGCGGCAGGGTCATTAACTTGGCTCTGCCTTTTTTATTTTATGAAGTGATAAACACTCCAAGCGACAAGAGTGTTTTAAAACAGCTAAGGGCTCGCTCAAAAACAACTTAAGATTATGAGCAGACACTGCAACCTTTATTTCAACGATCAGCAGCTGAAAAAATCCTCGAAATAGCCCTGCTATTACTGTGGTTTTTTCATCTGCTGCTTGTCAAACTAAATGTCACATTGTCAACTCATAATTACTAATTTATTTTTGAGCGAACCCTAAATACAGCTCATAATGAAAAATGATCTGACACGATTACCAATTATTAAAAACTGTGCTTATTGTCTCAGTCATGTCCCGGGTCTTATGCCTTACGGCTCCAAACCCTACCGGGAAATATCCCATAATGCAGCCATCGAAGCTGAGCTTAACGCACATCTTCGCTCATATGAAGAAGCGGTTTGTTATCCGCCAAATCAAACCTTCATTGGCAACTACTCTCCTGATGATCTGGCAGCAATACCAAGACCCTGGTTTGGAAAATCAATAGATTTTGCTCAAGCATCTGCTATTAAAAAAGGGAAATTCGGTGAGATACTGAACCAGGAAACATTCTTTGCACTACTGAAACTTGCTGATGTATTAAGCCCGCCTCTCTTTTCAACAGATAAGGCAACTCTGCAAAAACTGCATCAATGCCTTGTTGACCATCCCCTGTTAAATGATTTTGCCCGGAAGCTCACAGTACTTCCAGCAGATTTAGAAGAACCGCTAGCTGAAAAGACCTCTCCTCTGTCCCTGCCGCTGCGAGTCGGAAAAGATGTCTATGGCACTTTCTCGGGCGATCTGCGCTCCGAAGGACGTGATGATGAAAACCTCGTCGCCCGCTATCTATTAGAGAATTTATGCGCCAAGGCTTCCGGATCCCTGGCCGTCAAATGGCTTTTGCATCGTGAAGGCATAGGTCCTGAGCAGATTGATTTCCTGATAAGCTGCGGTGAAGAGGCATGCGGGGACCGCTATCAGCGGGGAGGTGGAGGTATGGCCAAGTCCATCGGCGAGATGTGCGGCTGCATCAACGCCTCGGGCATGGATATAAAGAATTTTTGCGCTGCACCGGCGTCGGCCCTAGTTACGGCATCGGCCCTTGTTCAGGCTGGTGTATTCAAACAAATTGTAGTTGTCGGTGGGGGATCACTTGCTAAACTCGGCATGAAATTTCAGGCCTTCCTTGACCATAAAATGCAGATTCTAGACGACTGTCTTGCGTCTATTGCTTTCCTGGTAACACAAAATGACGGAGCAAGTCCTGTCATCCGACTGGAAGACGGTGCTATCGGCAAGGTGCCAATCGGAGCCAGCACATCAGACGAATCCGTGTTCCGCCATTATCTCCTGAAACCCCTTGCAGCCCTAGGGTTGCAATGCACAGATGTGGACAGGTATGCCCTTGAACTGCAAAATCCGGAAATTATGGAATTTGCAGGTTCCGGAGATGTTGCTAAAAAAAACTATCGCAAGATAGCAGCCATGGCTGTCATGGCAAAGCAACTCGACAAAAAGGATATGAACAGCTGGATTGATCAGGTGGGGATGCCCGGTTTTGCGCCGACCCAGGGCCATATCCCCTCTGCCGTTCCATACATAGGCCATGCAATGGAGGATATGCGGCGAGGAAAGATTAACCGTGCCATGTTTCTTTCCAGGGCAAGCCTTTTTTTGAATCGATGCACCAATCTGCTGGATGGGGTATCTTTTATCCTGGAGCGAAATCCCAATCTGAAATAAGGAGAAATCGTCATGTTAAAAGGCAAAAAAGTTATCGTTTTTGGGGAACGGGATGATATTTCGGGTGAGACGACAGGAAGATGCCTGCAGGCTGCAGGCGCTGAAATCATCTATGAATCAACAGCCTGTTTCGTCTGAACAGCCGCCGGAGCCGTAGGTATTGCGGTTCAGGAAGAGGTGAAAAACCTCGCTGAAAAATATGGAACAGACAATCTTATTATTGTTCTGGGCATTAATCAGCTGTCGACAATAGAGATTATGACACAAACCTTCAAAAGTGGTGATCCAAGTTATGCCGGCCCACTTGCCGGCGTCACCTTGGGATTGGATAGCTACCATATTCTAGAGCTCAAGGAACATATCCCGACAGATGTGTGGAAACAGGAAATGGGCATGTATGAGCTCGAGATCGAAGAAGAGGTGCAGGAAAGCATCCTGAAAACCATGAAAAAGGCTCGCCAGGGCTAATCCAACAATGAGCCTATTTGCTCTGGATGGAATTTTTTATAACACCATTAAAAGATGGTCTGTTGCTCAACAGAAGTAGCAAGCGCCTTCAGTGCTTTTTTGACAAGATCTTTTCGTAATTTTTTTTCTTCCTCCGGGCCCAAATCCGGGTCTCCAAACGGATAAGGAATGGCGATTGTGGGAACGATACGATTGGCTCCAACCGTCTTTGATATGGGGATAATGGAGCAGCAGTGAACAACTGTTAACCCTGTCCGTTCTATTTCTTTAACCATCGTTGCGCCGCAACGGGTACAGGTCCCTCAGGTTGAGGTGAGGATGACTGCCTGCACCCCTTCCCTAATCAATTTCCTGGCGATACTTTCACCAAATTTTCCGGCACTGGCAACAGAGGTGGCATTGCCCACAGTGGCATAATAAAAGTCATGCAGTATGCCAATGGCTCCTTCTGCTTCCAGTTCACGCACTGCGTCAAGAGGAAGAACCCGATTGGGGTTTGCGTTGGCAAAGGTCGGGTCGTATCCGCCATGGGCAGTCTGGTGGGATTGAGGAGTGAATGCTGATACCCCCTCAATAGAATAGGTTCCGAAACGCTGGGCATTGGCAGCAGCGATCCTGTCCGGATTTCCATTAGGAACAATTCCCCCTGATGTCACCAAAGCGAGCTTGGCCTTTCCCATATTTTTTATTGCAGGAGCCGGTTTTACCCTGTCAAAGGTCGGCATGGAATACTCTGTTGCAAAGGGTTCCCCTTTCAGTTTTTTCAAAAGCATATCTATGGCCCGTGTCGCTCCTGGCTGACTGTGGAAATAATTTTTCCTCAGACCACGAGGGATATAATCATCCTTTGCAGGCAAGATCATTTCTCCGGAAAGCAATTTCATACCCAGGGATCCCAGATTCCGCATAGACTCTTGCATGGACATGACATCTTCACCAGCCTTGGTAATATAAACATCTTTCCTGTATTCATTAACAGCTGGATTCTGGGGAAACATGGAGGTAACCACCTGGATTTCGTAACGGGCTGCAACAGCCTTGCAAATAGCACCGCAGGCCAGCCCATAACGGCCGGCATTAAAGGCAGGGCCCGCTATCAACATCACTGGTTTTTCAGTTTTCAGTGGTTCAAAAAAGGGTGCGAGTATTTCAAGGATCTCCCGCACAGCCCTGTCTGTGTTCTCAGCCACGTAATTATCACCAAAGGCAATGGTTGCGGCCACCTCCATATCAGGGAAAAGCCCCTGCAGAAGATTTCCAGGGCCTTTTGGTCCTTCAAAAAGACAGGGTGCAGTGGACGCCTTTTCTTCCCCGCCTATTCCTGCAAAAAATTGATTCAGACAATGAAGGACTCTATAAGTCGCCGACATGTTCAAACCTCCCTGGCGCTGAGAGTGTGGGATCCAAGCTCGTTGGTCGATCCGATAATCCCCTGAAGTTCAATCTCGAGGCTGCCGTCATCATGCAAACTCTGAGGATAGGCCCCGGCGAGATGAGTCAGGTCTTTTATAGGACCTGTCAAGCGTTTCAGAGGAGGAAGAATGACCCTTTCATTGGCATTTCCTACAGAGATGACGGCATCAGCCTCAGGGGTTACATCTGCCAGTGACTGGGAGCTCCCATCAGCCCCGGCATATTCATCGGTAATCGACACGGTTTTAATTCCGCTCTCTTCCAGGCCGCGAATCAGCATCATCTGGTCAGCATCCGGATTGCCGAATCCCTCTTTTGAAATGACCGCACCATCAGCACCCAGACTTTTAACCAATTCTATGGTTTTTTCAGCAGATGCCTGTTTGGCCTCTAGCCTGACCGGCTCGTCAGTAAGAACAACACCGACAAAATTCAGTTCTTTTCCGTGCCTTTGATACAACTCTTGTAGCAGCAGATTATTCTGGTGGTGCCAGGTCGTATTTTTGTCACAGGCAGAAACACAGTTGCCGGATGTAATTGCTCCATCCAAAAGAGCGAGAGGAGAGATGGGTCTGGGTAGACCCTTCTGGGCATTTTGGCCGAACACATATGTATCGTGCAGAAGGCCCTGGCTTAAAAGCATATAGACATAGGCAACTTTTGGTAGATCAGGAGAGACAGAAGAAGCATCCGGAGTGTCAAATGTTTCAACAACGTCAGATTCACTCGTGCGGACTGCGGCTCCAAGAAACTGTGCGGCTGCAAATCCGCTAAGCCGAACAACCTCCTCGTGCTGATGAGGCGTAAGGCTCGGAACCACCTCAATCTCCAAAACAACATTGAGCGTTTTGGAAAAAGGCGTATATAAGGCCCCGGAACCACTCATGTCGATGATTCCTTCCTGGAAACCGACAATTTTGCCGCAGGTAACGATAGCAACGTTTTTCAGGACATGCTTTACGCCTTCACCGGGATTGTTTCCACTCACCTTGCACCACGGTTCAATTACGTCTTTGACACAGATTATACGAGTAGACTCTTCCGGTTTGGCCAGGGTGATATCCAGTGACTGTATCCTGTCATCCTTCATTGTGAGAAAATTGTGCAGAGCCTCTTTATTCACAATAAGATTCTTATCGCGCAGTGCGGTCTCTTGACCAAACTCAATATTCTCCACCTGGAAGCTACCTATCACCATTGCCATACAAATCCGTCCATTTTTAAATTATTTTGAATTTAAATTTGTTGATGGTCTCGTAAAAACTAAAAATTCACTACAGAGAACACAGAGTCCACAGAGACAACTAATTGTAATAAAGATAATTTCTCTGCGCTCTCTGTGTTCTCTGTGGTAAAAAAAGACTTTTTACGAATCCATCATTATTGCTTAACGCCTGTTCTACAATAGTGAGTCCCTTAAAAAGACAAATACCAACGGGGGGGGGAAATCTTCCGGTGGCATTCATTTGTCATCAAGTTTACTGTCAGCTTCTCATTAATGCCGCCAGGGTCAAAAGACTGTAAACAGCAAGCCAGAATAAACTGAAATAACGGGATCTCGTGCCCCACTCGTTTTTTTGCCGCAGAAAAAACAAAGAGAGAAAAAAAGTCAGAGGAAAGACAACACCGGCCCAAAAGGGCTGGACATAACGAAGCAACTCCTGCAGGCCAAGAAAAAACCAGGGGCCGGAAATATGAAAAACACCCAGCTTCTCCGGCTCCATGGGTGCATTCCAGATCAGACTGACAACAAATATCCCCAGTACAAATGCGCTGTTCTCTTTCAACGAAATACGGAAACGCCGGAGATGATCCCAGCACAAAACTCCCCAGAGGATACTGAGGCCGATCAAATGATTGGCATAGACCCTTTTTACTCCATCGGCATCAAGAGAAAAGAGAAGACTGTTCAGCCAGGCTCCGGCCAGGGGAATGGAAAGAATAATGTTCTCGGCAATTATACCGGCTGACTCACCCGTAGCATCGGCCCGGAGAACATAACCGGTAAAAAGAAGCAACAGGGCGACCAGTAGGGAAAAAACAAGATATAACCATTTTTTCACAGCCAGGCTTTGAAGACGGGAATGGCCGAGAATAGCTATAAAATGCAGGAGACTGAGCAGGAAAAAAAACTGGCTTGAATAAAAATGCAGCGAACGCCAGAAAAGGCCAAAAGGGACAAGAACATCAATTGAACTGACCGAATAAAAGGGCACAGCCGGATCATACTGCAGGGACAGGACAATACCGGAAAGAACGGAGATTGCCAGGGCAACAAGACTATACTCACCCCAGCGGACTTGAGAAAAAAGCCTCTTGACAGGATTATCAATATTTACAGAGGAAGAATCAGCAGCCCCCGACATGCTCTGTTTTCTTCCTTTATCCATGGAACCCTCCCCTTCACAGGG
Source organism: Thermodesulfobacteriota bacterium (assembly GCA_034723545.1). Taxonomy (GTDB): domain Bacteria; phylum Desulfobacterota; class Desulfobulbia; order Desulfobulbales; family SURF-16; genus JAGHCC01. The sequence goes on from JAYEPA010000290.1 coordinate 33,576, forward strand.
TGACAACATAACCCTCCCTGCCATTTTCAGTCATCATCTCGACCTGAAACATCTTCAGATCTTTTCTGGCCGGCCCGGCAATCCTTTTGCCGCGGGGGGTAAAACGGCTTTGATGACAGGGACAGATCAGCAGATGCTCTTTTTCACTGTAATGAAGCCGACAGCCAAGATGAGTGCATTTTCTTGATACAGCCCATACATCTTTCTCTGGGCCGGCAAAAAGGGCAAAGTCCGGATCAAAATATGTCTCTCCTTCTGCTAACACTTTACCGACTTTGACATAGCGTGGCTTTTCAGGAACATGAAAATGTAAAAATTTTAAAATCGGATAGACGAGCAGGGCATAACCTGTCAGCCTAATCCAATTCCAGCTTTTCTGCAGAAAAGAGCGTCTCTCTTGACAGGAACAGTTACCTCCCATTTTCACACCATAAATAGTAACTGCTCAATAAGTGCGGGCAACCCAATGTCATTAACTTAAGGACTTCTCCGAAAAAATCCCCTTTATTAAAGGGGAAGGTTGTCGGTATGCTACCACTTATTGCGAAGTTACCATGAATTTTTCCCGCAGTTTATTGCAGACATGATCCGGCACCAATCCCTTTACATCACCGCCATGGCGGGCCGCATCCTTAATAATACTGGAACTGATGAATATCCAACGAAAGCCGGTCATCAGGAAAACTGTTTCCACCTCCCGTTCAATCCTGCGATTCATCAGGGCCAGCTGAAACTCATAATCAAAATCGGAAACAGCACGTAATCCCCTGACAATGGCTTTAGCCCCTTTCATGTAGGCATAATCAACGAGCAGGCCGTCAACCTCAGCCACCCCAACCCGCTTATCTTCGGGAAAACAGTCACGGATCATCTGCAGCCGCTCTTCCATGGAAAAAAGAGTCTTTTTACCGGGATTTTTCGCGATGGCAACAATAACATGATCAAAAAGCACGAGACTTCGCTTGATGATATCAAGATGTCCGCTGGTAATCGGATCAAAACTTCCCGGGTACACGGCAATTGTTCCGGAAACATCGGCTTCTGGTCTAAAAGGCTGATTATCAGACATTTTTTTCGGTTCTTTTTAAATGGTACAGCCAAAAACCGGTTTCACCATAACAGCGCTGATCATACAGGGTCAGCCGGCCGGCCTTTGCGGGTAGCTTACAGGCCGAATCTTCTTCGACAATGACCAAGCCGCTATCCGCAACAAAACTGCCCGTATCAAGGCACAAAAGAGTTTTTAAACCAAGACCTTTCTTGTAGGGCGGGTCCAGAAAAATAATCGAAAAACCTTGCTCTGGACTGTATTGCCGCAGAAAAGAAAGATTCCCGGCCAGATCACGCTTCAAAACCGTGGAGACAGCCTGGAACGTACAAGCCGCAAGATTTTTGTTTATAAGACTGATGGCCTCATAATGTTGATCGACAAACAAGGCACTGGCAGCACCGCGGCTCAAGGCCTCAAGGCCAAGGGCGCCGGTTCCGGCAAAAAGGTCAAGGATCACCGCGCCATTGACTTTACTGGCGATGATATTAAAAAGCGCTTCCCTTGCCCGGTCTGCGGTCGGTCTGATCAGGTTTCGTTTCTGTTTTGACGGCGAAAAGAGACGACGGCCTTTTGCAGACCCGGCAATAATGCGCATTTAAACAAGCCAAATAAAAGAAACAATACAAAACACACAGAATTTCCGGAGACAAAACAAATCTCTGAGGTTCAACATTAAATATATTTGTCGATCAGGACTTCGGCAATCTGAACCGCATTCAGAGCCGCACCCTTTAAAATATTATCGGCGACAACCCAAAGGTTAATTCCATTGGCAATGGATTCATCCTCACGAATACGGCCGACCATGGTCTCAAATTTTCCAGCACAATCAACGGCAAGGGGATACTGACACTCTTCCGGGTTATCCACCAGAAGAACACCGGGCGCATCCTTCATCAGATCTTTGACTTCGGCGGCGGTGATCTTTTCCCGGGTCTCAATGTTGACGGATTCGGAATGGCCATAGACAACAGGCACCCGCACCGTGGTGGCCGTGACGCCGATTGTCGTGTCTTCAAAGATTTTTCTGGTCTCGTTGACCATTTTCATCTCTTCCTTGGTATAACCGTTATCAAGAAAGCTGTCGATATGAGGCAGACAGTTAAAGGCGATCTGGTGAGGATAAACCTGATGCACAAGTTCGTTTCCGCCGGCATAGGCCATCACCTGATTTTTGAGTTCTTCAATGGCCGGGGTCCCGGAACCTGAGACTGCCTGATAGGTGGAAATAACAAGACGTTTAATTCCCACCTTGTCATAAATCGGTTTCAAGGGCAGCAACATCTGGATCGTTGAGCAGTTGGGATTGGCAATGATGCCTCTCTTTGTATATTGCCCAATGGCATGGGAATTCACCTCGGGCACAACAAGAGGAATCTCAGGATCCATCCGATAGGCGCTGGAGTTATCAACCACAACAGCGCCTGCCTCTGCAGCTGCAGGAGCAAAATCAAGAGATCGGGAAGCGCCGGCAGAAAACAGGGCAACATCAATATTCTTGAAAGAATCATTGCCGAGCAGTTGTACCGCAATCTCCCTGCCTCTGAATTTTAATTTTTTCCCGATGGACCTTTCCGAAGCCAGCAAACGCAATTCAGCAATGGGAAAATTCCTTCTCTCCAGCACATCAAGCATGGCAGCGCCCACAGCACCGGTGGCGCCGGCCACAGCAACATTATATTTTGTCTTGCTCATTTTCTCCTCATTATAAATAGCAGGTACGCGTTTATCAGCAACTCATCTGCCAGACTTTTCCTTCTCCTTCTGCAAATAAGCCAAACGATTCAGGCCATTCAAATAGGCCTTGGCCGCAGCCGTGACAATATCCGGATCAGCACCCTGGCCGATGACAATCTTCCCGTCACATTCCAGCCTTACCATTACCTCGCCCTGGGCATCAGTGCCGCCGGAAATGGAACTGACAGCAAAATAAAGAAGTCTGCTCTTTGTCCCTGTCAGCCGGGCAATCGTCCGGAATGTCCCGTCAATGACGCCCACACCAATGGAGGCATCCTTAACTTCCCTGCCGTTCACAAGCAGTTTAACCGCCGCAGTGGGCATGGTTTTATTGCCGCTCATGGCCCCCAGAGAAATAAGCTGATAGACTTCCGGAACGCGGAGGATCTCATCCATGATAATTGCCTCCAGATCCTCATCGACCATATTTTTTTTAACGTCGGCCAGCTCCTTGAAGCGGCCAAAAACCCTGTTCAATTCTTCATCGGTCAATCCGTCATAACCCATGGTCTGGATCCGATCCTTGATAGCGTGCCGGCCTGAATGTTTGCCAAGAATCAGACTGCCGCTGCTCAAGCCGATATCGCAGGGATCCATAATTTCGTAGGTCGTCCGCTCCTTCAAAACCCCATCCTGATGAATTCCGGACTCATGGGCAAAGGCATTGGCGCCGACAATGGCCTTATTGGGCTGAACCGTCATGCCGGTAATGGTGCTCACCATCTTGCTTGAAGGATAAATATGTTCCGTGACAACATCCGTATAAAAAGGCAGTTGATCTGATCTGGTACGGAGCACCATGACCAGTTCTTCCATGGCGGTATTTCCCGCCCGCTCACCGATGCCGTTCACGGTTGACTCAACCTGGCGAGCCCCGGCCTGAACTGCGGCCAGGGAATTGGCCACGGCCAGTCCCAGATCATTATGACAGTGGACGCTTAACACCGCCTTGTCAATATTCGGGATATGTTCCATCAGATAACGAATCTGTCTGCCGAACTCATCCGGAACGGCATAACCGGTTGTATCCGGAAAATTCACGGTAGTAGCGCCGGCCTTAATCACCGCTTCAAAAACCTGACAGACAAAATCAAGATCACTTCGGCTTGCATCTTCAGCGGAAAATTCCACGTTGGAGGTGTATTTTGCCGCCTGTTTCACCGAGGCCACGGCAAGCTCCAGCATCTGATCACGATCCATTTTCAATTTATGTTTCAAATGGATATCAGAGGTGGCCAGAAAGGTATGAATTCGAGGATTATCACCATTTTTCAAGGCAGCCCAGGCCGTATCAATATCTTTCCGGTTCGCCCGAGCCAGACCGGTAATCTGCACGTCTCTGATATTATCGGCAATATTTTTTACACAGTCGAAATCTCCGACAGAGGCGATGGGAAAACCAGCCTCAATCACATCGACCCGCAACCGGACAAGCTGCTGGGCCAAACGAAACTTTTCCTGCATGTTCATTGTTGCGCCCGGAGACTGTTCTCCGTCACGCAGAGTTGTATCAAAAATATATATTTTTTCCCTGCGGGGATTCTCTTTATCTTTCATTAATTATTCCTCAATCGGTAACTACTCAAAGGAAAAGCCATCAAAATGGCATAATTATTATTTTGCGTAAAAACCTCAAAATGATTCAAATTACAGAGTGTTACCCATGAACATTGAACTTTAACCTTAAACCCTGAACCCTGAACCCTGAACCCTGAACCCTGAACCCTGAACCCTGAACCCTGAACCTAAAAAAAGCTAAACCTTTTTCACCATCTTCTTGTCTTTTTTCTCATGATCATGCTTAAACAGTAATTTATACAACCCTAAAAGAGGGCCGGACAAAACGTATGTACCTGCCAAAATAAAAAGAGTAATTTGCGGTTCCGTGGCTATCACCATGAGCAGAAGAACCATGCCGACAAGAACTTGAAATGTTTTGGCCTTGGAAATATGTTTAAAACTATTGTACGGATGAGAGCTGACCATGAGATATGAGAGAAAATAGACGATCAGCAACATGGTTATATCCATAAAAGTTTTGTCCAGCTCAAGAAACTGGACAAAAAGCAGTGAAGTGGCAATCATCATGGCGGCAGCCGGGCAAGGCAGTCCCTGAAAAGCTTTCTGCGGTCCCTCATCAGAACTTTGCGCGGCATGGGTGTTAAATCTGGCCAATCGCAGAGCCGTGGTAGCCACATACAAAAAAGCGGCAAGCCAGCCATAGCGGCCATAGGGCTGCAAAACCCAAAGGTAAGCGAGCAGGCCCGGAGCCACGCCAGAGGCAATCAGGTCACTCAAGGAGTCATACTCCATACCGAACTTACTTGTCGTACCTGTCAGCCGGGCCACCCTTCCGTCAAGCCCGTCAAAAACTGCGGCAATAAGAATGGCCACCGCTGCATTGAAAAAATTGCCGTTGATTGAGTGTATAATGGAATAAAATCCACTGAACAAACAACAAGTCGTCAGCAAATTGGGAAGAATATAGATCGCATTGCCTTTTGCGCTTCTATGTGGCATGGGATTTCCCTCCTACAGGTCTCGTGTATTCATTTCTAAAAGAATCTGTTGGCGGAGTCTTGTTTCACTCGCTTACCGGGAACACTCCTGAACAGTTCCCTATTTTGTATCCAACTGCCGGCATCCGGTATTCATTACGCCAGATAACCCAGTACAGTTTCGCCGGCAGTTACCTTTTGTCCGACACTAACTTCGACCTGAAAATTGAGCGGCAGATAAAGATCGACACGTGAACCGAAACGAATCAGGCCGAACCGTTCTCCCCGTTTTAAAATATCGCCCTTTTCAGTCCAGCAGACGATGCGGCGGGCAATCAAACCGGCAACCTGAACAACGGCTAATCGCTGGTCGGATTTCGTCTTCATGATCACGCCGCAATATTCATTGTTAAGAGCGGCACGCTCCGTATTGGCTGAATAAAACTTTCCCGGAGAATAGACAATCTTAGTCACGGTGCCGGGACAGGGCATTCTATTCACATGGACGTTAAAAACATTCATAAAAATACTGATTTTATATACATGCTCCTGAACAAATCTCTCATCGAAAACCTTTTCCACCAAGATGATTTTTCCATCGGCAGGAGAAACAAGAACATCATTTTCATCGGGTGCAATCCGATCGGGATCCCGAAAGAAATAGAGCACAAAAGCCGTCAATACAAGAGCTGCTAAAGAAAATATATCATAATCCAGAAGCGCGGCAATCAATGTCATCAAGGCCGCAAATCCGATATAAGGATAGCCCTCTTTAGCAACAGGAACGCGAGGTGTCTTCATAAAGATAACTATACGTAACTATGCCGGTAATGCAACATAGAAAAAATTAACATCATACAAATGAGAAAACCACAAAGTCCATAAGGAAATCATTCCTTGTGTTCATTGTGGTTTTCGTATTGAGCGGCAGAAAAAAAACTTTCTCCGCTCACCCTTGCCGCAAAATCCGGACTGCTTCTATTTTATAGCCCTTGTCATGGCAATCGTGCCGGTACGGACAATCTCCTGAATGCCAATAGGCCGCAGTAAATCCACACATGCCTGCACTTTACCACAGGAACCAGTCACCTCAATAGCATAACTTTTTGTTCCGACATCAACCACGCGTCCTCGAAAAATATCCGTTATACGAAGAACCTCCGCTCTGGTTGTGGACTCAGCCTTAACCCGGATCAATGCCATCTCCCGCTCCACATAATCTGTTTCAGTGATATCCGTTACCTTAATCACATCAATCAATTTATGAAGCTGCTTGGTAATCTGTTCAATAATCTGACTATCACCGGAAGTCATCAACGTCAGACATGACAATCCTGGTTCCAGGGTCTGGGCCACAGAAAGACTTTCAATATTGAATCCCCGACCACTGAAAAGACCAGTGATTCGAGAAAGGACACCGGGTTTGTTCTGCAATAATACGGAAATGGTATGTCTCATAAAAAAATACCCTATTTTTCTTCTGTTAAAACTTAATGGATTCGTAAAAAAACTTCTTTGTCACAATGAGCTACCTCTGTGAGATCTATGCGCTCTCTGGTTTCAATAATTTTTACGAGACCGACAAAAAATGATCTTAGACAAGAAGCATTTCAGTTGTCGCCTTGCCGGCCGGAACCATAGGATAAACACCTTCCTCACGGTCAATGACAAAATCCATAATAACCACATTATCTGTTGCCAGGGCCTCTTTAATAACCGGCTCAACCTCGTCGGGCGTAGTGGCCCTCAATCCCACCGCGCCATAAGCCTGGGCCAGGAGGACAAAATCAGGGGCAACATCAAGGGTGGTGGCTGAATAGCGTTTGTCATAAAACAGTTCCTGCCACTGCCTGACCATTCCCAGATAATTATTATTTAAAATTGCAATTTTAACCGGGCAATTATACTGTTTGGCCGTGGCTAGCTCCTGGATATTCATCTGAATGCTGCCATCCCCGGCAATATCAATGACCGTCCGGTCTTTTGCCGCCATCTGGGCGCCAATGGCCGCCGGGAAACCATATCCCATAACCCCGAGACCGCCCGAGGTCATAAAGGCTCTGGGATGATTGAAATGATAAAACTGGGCCGCCCACATCTGGTTCTGACCGACCTCAGTGGTAATGATTGCATCTCCACCGGTCAATTCATGAATTTTCTCAACAACAAACTGCGGTTTGATCTTGTCGGTATCTTTTGCGTAGCCCAAGGGATGTTCGGCCTTCCATTCACTGATCTGCTCAAGCCATGGTTGATGTTTTTCTTTTTCATCGTCACCATTGCATATCTCACTCCTGTCAAACCAGGTATTCATGGCAGCCAGGGCATGTTTACAGTCCGCGACAATGGGAATTTCAACCTCAACATTCTTACTGATGGAGGTGGGATCGATATCAATATGAATGATCTCGGCGTGGGGCGCAAATGCGTCAATACGGCCGGTTACCCGGTCATCGAATCTTGCACCTACTCCGATGAGCAAATCGCATCTGGCCACGGCCATATTTGAATAATAGGTACCGTGCATCCCCAGCATCCCCATGGCAAGAGGATCCGTGCCGGGAAAGCCCCCAAGTCCCATTAAGGTCATAGTTACCGGGATATCAAGCTTTCTGGCCAGCTCGGTCACTTCTTCATGGGCCTTTGATGCAATGACCCCGCCGCCAATATATAAAACCGGCCTTTTGGCTTGAAGAATCTTCTTGCAGGCCTTTTCAATCTGACCAGGATGAGGTTTATAGGTTGGCTGATAAGTCCGCATTTTTACTGGTTTAGGAGCCGTAAAATTAACCATGGCGGCCATAACATCCTTGGGAAGATCTATCAAAACAGGGCCAGGCCGGCCGGTGCGGGCAAGATAAAAAGCCTCACGGATAGTCGGCACAAGGTCTTTAACGTCCTTAACCAAATAATTATGTTTTGTACACGGTCTGGTGATACCGACAATATCGACCTCCTGAAAAGCATCATTGCCGATCAAACCGGTGGGAACCTGGCCGGTAAAAACAACGATTGGAATCGAATCCAAATAGGCGGAAGCAATCCCGGTCACGGTATTCGTCGCTCCGGGGCCGGAGGTTACAAGGGCAACACCTACGTCACCGATAACCCTGGCATAGGCATCAGCCGCATGCACTGCCGCCTGCTCATGCCGAACCAGAACATGTGTCAGTTTATCACTTTGTAAAATCTCATCATACAAATCAATGACCGCGCCTCCGGGAAAACCGAAAACAGTGTCCACCTTTTGTTCTTCAAGGCATTTCAGTAAGGCCTGTGCTCCTGTTATTTTCATAAGCTTGTTCCTGACTTTGGAAATTAAAATTAAATAAATTCAGATAAAAACAATTTTTTGAACAAATTCTTAAAAAAGAAAGAATATAGTATGAATTAAAAACTTGTCAACCATGATTGTTATTGATTTACATAGCTTTTATTCTTTTCATTTTTTTATTGATAATTATTATTTATTTTTCTTCAACAATTTTTTGATTTGACCTGTTAAATAATCCAGCCCTGACGCCCCGCTTAATAAATTCTCTCACTGCCTCAATACCGTTCCCACCAAGATCTTCCGTAAAATCGTTCACATAAAGGCGGATATGATCATGTATCACCTGATCATCAAGTTCCTGGGCATATTTTTTAATATATACCTGACATTTTTCAGGCCATTGAAAAGCCAGCCTGACACTGGCACGGATACATTCCTCAATTTGGAGAATTTTTTCTCTGCCCAGAGAACGGCGGGCCACAATGCCGCCCAAAGGTATGGGATAACCTGTTATATCCTCCCACCAGGAACCAAGATCCTGCCTGCAGACAAGTCCGTGTTGCTGGTAAGTAAAACGGCTCTCATGAATAATAATCCCGCCATCAACCCGTTTCTCGCTGACTGCGTCCATAATTCGCTCAAACGACATTGGCACGAACCGTCGGCATGAAGGAGCAAAAAGACGCAGCAACATTGCCGCCGTGGTCAACCGGCCGGGAATAGCCACTGTCATCCGCTCAAGGGGTATATCTGCCTGATCCGCCCGGGTGACAAGCAATGGGCCGCATCCCCTACCCAGAGCACTGCCGGCACGAAGCAGGACGTAATCATCCAGCACATGACCCAGAGCATGAAATGAAATTTTGCTCACATCAAGCCTGGCTCCCATGGCCCATTCGTTCAAGGTCTCAACATCGGCCAGAACCGGTTTGGCAAATGAAGGACAATGATCAAGTAGAGCATGTACCAGGCCGTGAAAAATAAAGGTATCATTGGGGCAGGGGGAAAAACCGATTGTCAGAGTCACATCAACAATCCTTTGACCAGACAGGCTGCTGCCGCACCGCTTTTTTCACAGGCCTCATGCAGAAGCCATTGGGAGGGATCACGGTCCATGACCATGTTACTGACACAGCGCAACTCCACGCAGGGAACTTGAAACCCCTGGCAAACCCGGACAACTGCAGCCCCTTCCATGTTCTCACACAGGGCCTGATGCTTTTTTTTAAGATACATTCCCCGCTTCAAAGTACCACTGGCACAGTTGACAGTGACAAAGGTTCCTTTTTTACCGACAAAACCTCCATCGGCCAAAATTTCTTCAGCATGGACCAATATCCTGACAGGCAGGGGAAACTCAACCTCTACATTCATTTTCTGCCGATCAAAAAAAGTAATTTCATCGTTCATGAAGATCCCCAGATCAGCAAGAATCTCCTTTTCCGCAAGACAGAGGTCAAGCATTCCGGCTTCCGAGTCTATATATGCCCCGGCAATGCCAAATAAAATGACAGCCTGAATTTTTTTCCGGGCCGCAGCCAGAAAACGGCTTAAGGAAAATGTACTCTCGACCAGACCAACGCCACAAACCAGATAGTCAACATCAGCCTCGTTCACAAAAAAACTGCGGGCTGACTCCATTTCAAAGGATGTGGCGGCAACAAGCAGGTACATGAAGAGAGATTACTTTCCGGTAACCAGAGAACTGGAAGAAAAATCAGCAGCAATCCGTTCACTGATGCGGTTATTCCCGTCAAGAACAATTATTTGCGGATTAAAACCGACAAGATCCTCACGGGAATAGAGGGAGTAGCTGACAATGATGATTCGGTCACCAACCAACCCTTTTCTGGCAGCAGCACCATTAAGACCGATCACACCGGAGCCTGGCTCCCCTTCTATGGCATAGGTGTCAAACCGCTCGCCATTTTCTATATTATAAACCTTAATCCTTTCAAAAGGATACAGATCAACGGCCGCCATGAGTTCACTGTCAATGGTCAAACTGCCGTTATATAAAAGATCGGCCTGGGTTATTGTGGCCTTGTGAATTTTCGACTTCAACATAGAGCGTAACATCATTTTTCCTTCTAACTTTCAGTAATCAATTTTGATGCATTCGTAAAAACTATTTTTGTAACTATTCAGGTAGGGCACCAAACTGGTCTAACCACAGTTCCGTAACTGTTCAGATGTGCCTTAGATTCGTTTATTTAGGTCTGCGAAGCGTACTTGTGCTACTCAAGCAGGCCTAAATGAGCGAAGATGAGGTGCAGCTGAATAGTTACCTATTTTTTAACGCAAAAGACGCGAAAGTTTTTATTTTAAAACTAAATAGTTACCTTAGCGTCCCTTGCGTCTTTTGCGTTAAATTTCGACTTTTTACGAGACCATCAATTTTCCGTTATCAATCAGTCGTGTCTTCCCCACCTTGACGGCCAAGGCCAGAATTGAATGACGATCCACTGTTACGCAATCATCCAGAGTGGTTCCATCAACAATGGCAACATAGTCTATCGCTACTGCGGGATGGCTCTGCAAAATTGTTTTTATTCCGTCAATCAGCCTGAGAGAATACCTTTCACCTTTCCGAACCTGATCCCTGCAGGCTTCTATCGATTTACACAGGCAAAGCGCTGTCTGCCGCTCATCAGCAGAGAGATAGCTGTTCCTGGAACTCATGGCCAGGCCGTCGGGTTCACGAACAATGGGATGGCCTTTGATCTCGATATCCAGATTCAAATCTTGGGTCATACGACGAATCACGGCAAGCTGCTGATAATCCTTTTCACCAAAAACAGCTATCCGTGGTTTGACAATATGAAACAGCTTAGCCACAACAGTGGTCACCCCGGCAAAATGACCCGGCCGATTCCTACCGCAAAGCGAGGAGGTCAGTTCTCGAACAAGCACCTGGGTCTGAAAACCTTCAGGATACATTTCCTTCGGACCAGGAGCGAAAAGCACTGAAACGCCCTGCCCCGCCACCAACTCACAATCCCGAGCAAAATTACTGGGGTAATTTTCCAAATCCTCATTTGGCCCAAACTGAATCGGATTGACAAACAGACTGACAACCACATGATCGGCCAGAGAAGCCCCCATACGCATTAAAGACAGATGACCCTCATGAAAAAAACCCATGGTGGGCACCAGACAAATTGTCCGACCCTGAACAATTTTTTGATTTGACCAGGCCGTCATTTCGGCTGCGGTTCGAAAAATCTTCACGAATCTACAGGCGGCTTAACTTATCTTCAATACGACTTTTTGCGGTGGAAGGCAGCTCAGGTTGCGCGACTGCCTTTTCATACATCTCTTTCGCCTTTTGTGGCTCATTTTTCTGTTCATAAATCCGACCCATGGCCAGGAAGCTTACAGCGGAAAACCCCTTGATTTCGCTTAACTTCTGATAATAACCAAGAGCCTGATCCGGGTTTCCATTCATCTCATGAGCCTGACCCAGATCAAACTGCAACAGCGGCAAAAGAGGATTAGAGGAGCTCATCCCGTCAGCCAGTGATTTCAAGATGCTGATGGCCTGATCACGATCCGACTCCATCATTTCATGGGCGGACACCACCTGACTCCAAACTGCGGCTCCAGTTCCGGAATACTCGACCCGGACTTGTTTTAATAGCTGCTGACGGCTTGCATCGTCGGATTCGGCCATGGCCCGGGACAAGAGAGCGGCCGAATCATTTTTCTGTTTTGTAGTGTAATAATCAAAAAAAGACCAAAGACAAATTCCTGCAAATATGCAAATTACTATAATTTGAAGAGACCGACTGTTTTTCCGAATAAATGCGGTTACGGCAGGAGGAAAATTCAGTTCATCAAGCAGGGTTCGTTTGGCCTGGGTCACTTCTTCGATATGTCGTTTGCTGAAAGCGCTATGCTCATTCATTCGATTTTTATCCATTCAAGTCTACTATTTTATCTGATCGAACTCAAATCCATCACTCGTACAGTCTAACCCACTAAAGTGGAATAAAACATCAGGTTTTTTAGGATAAGTCCCTTAACAGTAGAGGCAGATAGCGAACTAAGAGAGACCTTCGAGTTGTTTATTTCAAAGAAGTTTTTGAATTTTTTGCCACAAATAACACGAAAATAATTTCTAAGGGACTAAATGCCTACAGCCTATCGCCCTGAACAGTTACAAAATGAGTTACACACTTTCTTCTGTTACCACCATCAATAGTTGCATGCTTTATTTTACTGTGGTTACATATACCTTTAAGATAAAAAAAAAGCAACTTGAACGCTGATCCGCCCATGCCAAAATCGCCTTACTCCTCCCGCATCCAGACCGTTTCCGAATTAACTCATTCCATTCGGGGTCTGTTGGAAACGGAATTTCCTTTTGTAACCATTATCGGTGAAATCTCCAACCTGAGACGCCCCTTCTCGGGTCATCTCTATTTCACCCTCAAGGACAGAAAATCCCAAATCAGGGGAGTTATGTTTAAGGGGCAGCAGCGCTATCTCGATGAAGCGCCAGAAGATGGCAGACAAATTATCTGCCATGGCCGGATTTCCGTCTATGAACCCCGCGGGGAATACCAGATCATTGTCGACTTCATGGATTTTCATGGTCGGGGCTCCCTCCAACTGGCATTTGAAAAATTAAAAACCCAACTGGCTTCAGAGGGATTGTTTGCTGACGAACATAAAAAACAACTTCCCTTTCTAGCGGAAAAAATTTGCCTTGTGACCTCTCCGGCTGGAGCTGCGGTTCATGATTTTTTGAAAATCGCCTCCAACCGTTTTGCTGCCATTCCCATTGAAATCTTTCCTGTCCGTGTTCAGGGAGAAGGGTCCGCCGACGACATTGCCCAGGCACTGGCAGAGGTGAACAAGAGAATGTCGGCTGATGTTATTGTTCTTTGCCGTGGAGGAGGATCCATTGAGGATCTCTGGCCTTTTAATGAAGAAAAAGTTGCTCGGGCTATTTTCGCAAGCTCCATTCCGGTAGTTGCAGCCATTGGTCACGAGGTCGATTTCACCATCGCCGACTTTGTTGCCGACCTGCGGATGCCGACGCCCACGGCTGCGGCGGAAGCGGTTTTACCCGACCGGCAAATATTACTCGACACCCTGAGTCTCACCAAGGAAAGGTTGACCAGGGTGATGAACCAAAAAATAAATGAACTCCGCCGGTGTGTTGAACTCCGACAGCAAATACTTGGCGATCCATCTCTCATCCTTGATCATTCCCGTCTCAGAATTGACAACAATCTGATGACCATGAACCAGGCCATGACCCGGCAACTTGCCGACTATAAATTGACCCTGGAAAATATGACACGCAATCTTCTTGAGCAGAGTCCGGATAAACAGCTTACACTTCAAGGCCAGCATGTTGCCGCGTTGATAAAAAAATTAAACTACACCATGGTTCTGCAATTAGAGCAGAGAAAAGGGAAATTAGGACAAATACTCTCGCTTCTTGATGGGGTTAACCCTCACAGCGTGTTAGGACGCGGTTACTCCATCGTCCGCTCCGAAGCAAACGAACAGATTATCCGAAACAGTAATCAAGTCAGTATTGGAGAAAAAATTGAGATTATACTACAAAAAGGAAAAATAAGAGGTGAGGTTACAGCAAGAAAATAGTTACAAAAACAGCATGAAATGAATGGTCGGGACGAGAGGATTCGAACCTCCGACCCCATCGTCCCGAACGATGTGCTCTACCAGACTGAGCCACGTCCCGACCCTGAAAGCTGTTCAAATTCTGTCTCAAAAAAAACACGGAGAGATTACTAATCCCTCCGTGAAATTATGACATTAAGCTTCTCTTGTTCTCTATATGATCTTCATAGGGAGAGCAGGAAAACTGATAAAAAAACTTATTTCACTGCATTGGCAAGTTTGCTACCTGGCTTGAAGCGGGCAACGGTTCTGGCAGCAATCTGAATTGTCTCTCCCGTCTGAGGATTACGTCCCTGCCTGGCTTTTCTCTCGCTAACAGAAAATGTACCAAAACCAACAAGAGTGACTTTGTCTCCACTTGACAGGGCATCGGTAATTGCTTCCAGCATACCGGTTAAAGACTTTTCAGCAGCGGCCTTACTGATATCTGCAGCAGAAGCCATTCTATCCACCAATTCAGCTTTATTCATACTCTCTCCTCCTCACAATCTTTAATGTAAAACACTAGATCAGTTTAAATCAACAAGCGAAACTTTCAAGTCCATCAATATAGGATGATATGAAGTTTTCCATGTCATGCAGATGACTTGAGAAGTCAAAGCTTAGACTTTCATTGACCGTTGTGTCCAGCCATGCTGGTTAGTTGGTTAAACGAAGCTTAAAAAAACTAAAAAATTTCTAAAATCAAATCTTATATTTCAGCGGACAGTCTAAAAGGTTGCCTCCCGAAACTGTTACTCATCAAATACGCAGATGGGGGCTGACTTTGTGCACTCATAAATAACGAAAAGCACCTTAAATATCAAGCCTATCCGGCAATGACGGTACAATACCCTGTCGCTCAGAAAGATCAAGAAAAACTTTTGGCAAATTTAAGTTTTCAAAAAATTTTCTTATTTCAAACCGCATTTCGTCGCTGACAATACGATTAAAATCCCCTTTTGTGAGTGTAATAACAACCCCATTACCAACAAGCCGGGTTCGGCAGCCGGAGAAACCCAGGCTGACAAGATATCGTTCACCCTTTTCAATCAAATCCAGTTTTTCCAAACTAATTTTGCTTCCTCGGAAAATCCGCGTCGCCAGACACGATGATGAGGACAGATTCCAGGTTACAAGTCCCAACTCTTTGCTCAGCATCCGCACCTCGGACTTTCTTAACCCGGCCTCAACCAGAGGCGTTCTGACCAAAAGTTCACGAATAACCCTCAGGCCGGGGCGATCCGTGCTCAGATCGTCAATATTGGTTCCATCCATCAGGCCAACACCCGCGGGAATGGTGGCCAGGAAAGAAGCATACATCTTTTTTTTACAGATATAGCACCGATCCCTGGAATTTTCACAAAAATTTGGCCATGACAGTGGATCAAGATCAACCTGTTCAAGTTGAATGCCCATCCGCCCGGCAAATCGGACTGCTTCCTGGACTTCATGAGCAGTCTGCAGCACGGATCTTGCCATGATCCCCACTGCCCTGCCGCCCAAAACATCAGCGGCAATAGACAGCAGCAATGAACTGTCAGTGCCCCCGGAATAGGCAATTGCCACTCGGTCTCCATCTTTTACGATGGAACGGAGATGTTCATATTTTTTTATAAGGGATTTTTGCAAATATCAGGTAACCAATCACAGAGATGTCTGCAGTCTTACAGAAACAACAGTCTTGTAAGTGTTTACCAGTGCCCCATATTCGTACATGCAGACTGGTGAATCAGCAGCGAAGCGGCGATAGTAGCCTATGTGAGCCAGCCTGATCACGCGAAGAGGCAAGCGACCAACGGGAGACTCCATGGGGTGCTGGTGAACGCTTGCCAAAAATCAGGAATCCGGCAACAGCCTAACAGGTTTCTCCAAAGTAAAATCACCGGACTGAATCCATTCTTTTAAAATTTCAGCAATCTCCCGGGCCCGTACCACACTGGACAAGGGAGCCGTTTTTACCTGTTCGCCATTCACCTCGATCTGACCGCTTTTCAATTGAGCATAGCTTACTTCACCATAATTTCTGGTCACGCCATGGGAATAATCATAAGAATAATCAACAATCTGGGTCATGATATCAGCATCAGACACACCGGTGAACCGTGCTATTTCCTCGTTCAAAATAGGAATCGGCACCCCCACCCCAACGGCAATTGTTGTTCCATACCCCTGGAGACTCACGCCTTTGATCCAGCGGGCAGACATTTGTTTAAGGTCTCCCTGCACCATCAGCGTTCCAGCCGGCCGGCAAGGGGTGCCGTTTTCAAGCCGCTTGGCCCCGGGATTATGCTGAGTTCCCTGCCAGGTTACATAGCCTGTTCCACCGCCAAGAAAAATCTTCGTCCCCAGACCAATAGTTTTATAAAGGGGATCATTCATCAGCGGACTTAATTCGCCGGCACTGCAGTAATTGGCATTTCTGCCACGTGGCCGCAGCGTTCCCATGTATGTATAAATTGTCTTTTCGGACAAGTTAATGGCACAATTATAGTTCTGATAGCAGTTGCGCGGATTGACCATCAAGGCATCTGGCAAATCATCAAGGGTGATTTCCTTTTCAAGCACGGTATTGGGATAACAGTTGGTGCCATAGGCAATCGCCTTCAACAAAACCTTTTTGCCGGCCAGAAGATCTTCCAGGACATGACCTCCGCCATAGCGAAATTCTCCGGGGAAAACTTTGTTTAAAGGATCATCCTCGGTCGGCTCCGCTCCACCCAGAAAGATATCAACCGCGGCGAGCCCCGCATAGGCCGGCACATTATTGAGCCAGACCTTTGAGGCCTTAATCGTCGGCAGAGTCTGGCCGAAATTGAGAATAGCGCCGGATGAACACATGGGAGAAAAAGTCCCGGTCGTGACAACATCGACCTGGCGGGCAGCCTCCTCAGCACCGTTTTCTCTGACAATGCCCACCATTTCCTCGGCTGTCACAACGACGGCTTCACCCGCCCTGATCCTGGCGTTTATCTCGTCAATTGTCTTGTTAACCTTGAATTTATTCATAATAAATAGCGAAATTAATCCATTACAGAAACAACTTTATGTCCCGCTTTCTCCAAGGCTTCGGTAACAGGCTGAGGATCACATTTCTCAAGCCTGAAATAATGAACTTTACGCCGGGCCGCCTGATTTTCGATTGCAACACTAATTACTTCACACTTATTTTCTTCTATGATCCTTGTGACTTCTTCCAAACCGCCTTTTTTATTGACCACCACATCGAGGCGGGTTGATGCCTTAAAAAGCCCCATCACTTCAATAAAGGCCGACAAAAGATCAGATGAAGTAATAATGCCCACCAGCTTTTTTTTATCGAGAACAGGCAATCCACCGATTTTAAAATCATAAATCAATCTGGCCGCTGTCTCTATGCTGGCACTGGCATTGACGGTGACAGGATTCAAAACCATCACCTGATGTATCGGTATTTCTTCCACCATGGAGGGAAAAGAGAACTGCCGCAGGTCGCTTTCCGTGACAAAGCCCACCAACTGCTCACCTTCCATCACGGGAAGATGGCGAATATCGTGCTTTTTCATTAAACTTGACGCATCCTGCAACAGAGCTGTCCTGCTAATCGTAACAGGACCTTTTTTCATCCAATTTTTTATTTTCATAACAATTTTAGCCCGAAAAATGAACAGTTATCCCTACTTCCATTAACCACAAGTGTTCTTTGTAGAATACTTTCAGCAGAATTTCAAGCCTGAATACCGGCTGCCGCCACAAAAATCAATCATACCGGAAAGCGGTTGACTGACAAATAGGTTCAATGGTAATGTTCTTTTTTAACCAACAACCATGGCTTATAGCTACACCAAAATATAAAAATTGGAAGCTTAGAGCTTGTTTTTTTCGTGTAAGCGGGTGAACAGGTATTGCCGGATTTCCCGTCACCTGCCCCCTGCTCCCCTCATCCAAACTCCACACTTTCATATAAATGACCATGACTGAAAGCAATAAAGAAAATATCGGCAACGTTCGTAACCGCATTGATGAAATTGATGACACCGTCCTTGCACTGATAAAAGAACGTCTCAAATGCGCCAAGGAGATCGGTCGGCTTAAATCCAGGGATAACAGGGCAAAATGGGATCCATTGCGGGAAAGACAGATCTATGACCGTTTGACCCGGCTCAACAACAGCGAATTTCCGGCTGAGCCGCTTTACAGCATCTTCCATGAAATCATCACCACCTGCCGCCTGTCACAGAAACCAATTGAAGTGGCCTATCTTGGCCCGGAGGCAACCTTTTCGCATCTGGCGGCCGTTAAATACTTCGGCCATTCAGCCGATTACCGTCCCATTCAGACCATTGAGGATGTCTTCTATGAAGTTGAACGGGGAAGATGCCAGTACGGGATCGTGCCGCTGGAAAATTCCATCGAGGGCTCTGTCACCTCGTCTCTTGATGCCTTCATGAAATGCAATGTCAAGATATGCGGAGAAGAATTTCTTGATATCAAACATAACCTGGTGAACTTTTCCGGCAACATTGATGACGTTAAAATGGTGGTTTCTCATTCCCAGCCCCTGGCGCAATGCAGACAATGGCTGAGGAAACACCTGAAAGATATTCCCACCCAGACCGTGTTCAGCACAGGTGCCGCCGCCCAGATGGCCGCAGATGATCACAGCGTGGCCGCCATTGCCAGTTCCCTGGCCATCAAAACCTATCAACTCCAGGTTGTTGTCAAGGGAATTGAGGATTACAGCGGCAACACAACCCGTTTTGTCCTGATCGGCAAGGAATCCCCTTCAAAAAGCGGTCGCGACAAGACCTCGCTTCTGATCAGCTTCCATGACCGGCCCGGCGCCCTGAATGAGACCCTGAGCATCCTGGCCCGCCGCAACATCAACCTGACCCGGATTGAATCCCGCCCCATCAAGGGTGAAGCCGGCAAGTACATCTTTTTCCTCGACCTCATGGGCCATATCGAAGACGGCATTATTGAAGAGGGATGCGAACGGCTGCAGGAATCATGCTACTTTTTTGAATGGATCGGCTCCTACCCCCAGGCCCGGCAGTGTAACAGTTCACCAGGGGATGCTAAACTAGGATAACCCCAGCCCTGTAAGAGTTTACCAGTGCCTTAGATTCGTCCATTCGGAGTCTACGCTTACCTGGGCCTGCGAAGCATACTGGTGCTATTCGAGCAGGTCAGGAAAGCGAGTGTTCGAGACTCCGAAATGGGCGAAGAGGTAAGCGAAGACTCCGTGAGGTGCTGGTGAACTCTTACCCGTCAGTTAACCCCCAATCCGTGACATCCGGCCATGGCAGTTTGCTCCATCTTTTTCCAGGAGGACATGCCCTTTGGGCTTATTCAGGATTGTTTCAACAATGGCTTCCCGGATCTCTTCATCAGTCCCGCTGCTGCGCAGAATTTTCAGGATATCGGTTTCCTGATCACTCAGCAGACATGAACGAAGCCGGCCCTCGGAGGTCAGACGCAATCGGTTGCAGCGGTCACAGAACTGATGGCTGATCGGGCTGATAAAACCCAGACTACCCGAGGCTCCCTCGAATCGATAAATCCTGGCCGGTCCATCCATGTTCCTGGCCTCAACCCGGTGCAGGGGTCCCAGTGTCTCAATCCTTGCTATCATCTCTTCAGAAGAAAAATATCTCTCCTTCGCCTGGATCACAGCATCACCCATGGGCATGAACTCGATAAAACGAATCTGCAGATTTTCAGTCATGGAAAGGCGGGCAAAATCAAGAAGCTCATCGTCATTAATACCCCGGAGAAGCACCACATTAATCTTTATCGGTGAAAAACCAATCTCCCGGGCCGACCCAATCCCCTGCCACACCCTGGAAAAATAATCTTTGCCGGTAATTTGCAGATAGCGCTCGGGCCGTAATGTATCGAGGCTGATGTTCAATTTCCTGATACCCGCCTCATACAGTTGGCCGGCCAGTTGAGGCAGGAGAATGCCGTTTGTCGTCAGACGGATATCGTCCAGGCCGGGAATGGCGGTCAAATTACGAATGAAAGAAACAATGTCCCTACGCACCAGGGGCTCACCGCCGGTAAGTCGGACCTTTTTAATCCCCATGGAAACGGCTATCCGAATTATGCGCAGCAACTCTTCATAGCTGAGCAGATCCCCACAGGCTAACTTTTCATCAATGGCCTTGGGCGTGCAATAGATACAGCGTAGATTGCACTGATCGGTCACGGAAACCCGCAGGTACGAAATTGTCCGGCTGAAAAGATCAGTTAAGCCCGATTGTTCATCAGTTGCATTGTTATTCATTTTATTTAGTCCCTTAGGAATTATTTTCGTGTTATTTGTACCCCTTAAGGGGGCACTGAAAAGAGTGGCAAAAATTAAAAAACTTCTTTGAACATAAACATGTTGCCTCTACTGTTAAGGGACTTACACCCGCCAAGCGAGTACTGAAAAGAGTCTTGAAAAACCTGATGTTTTATTCCACTTTAGTGGGTTATGATAGTATTCATTGAGAGACATATACACAAAATTTAAAATACCATCAAGGAGTTGAACAGACAGATGATCATCCTGGCGATAGAAAGTTCATGCGATGAAACAGCCGCAGCCGTACTTGAGGACGACAAAAAGCTGCTGTCCAATGTCATTAACTCGCAGATCGATATCCATGGAAAATATGGCGGAGTGGTGCCGGAACTGGCTTCCCGGAAACACCTTGAAGATATTTACCCCGTAGTCAGGGAGGCCCTGAACCAGGCCGATGTCTCTCTTAATCAGGTGGATGGCCTGGCCGTAACCCAGGGGCCCGGACTGATTGGCTGTCTGCTGGTAGGCCTGTCCTTTACCAAGGCCCTGTCCCTGGTTAAAAAAATTCCCTATGTCGGTGTCGACCACATGGCCGGCCACCTGCTTTCGGTCTTTCTGGCTGATACCAAACCGAATTTCCCCTTTGTGGCCCTAATCGCCTCGGGCGGCCATTCGAGCATCTTTCTTGCCAGCGGCCCGGCATCATTTCAGCTCATGGGCAGAACCAGGGACGATGCTGCCGGCGAGGCCTTTGACAAGGTAGGCAAACTTCTGGGCCTTACCTATCCCGGTGGCCCGGTCATCAGCAAACTTGCTGCCACGGGCAATTCCAGCGCCATTGCCTTCCCGCGTGCCTGGCTTAATCCGGACAGTCTGGATTTCAGCTTCAGCGGCCTCAAGACATCGGTGGCAAATTATGTCAACCAGCAGCGTCAGCGCTCGAAAGATCTTCAGGTTGAGGACATCTGCGCCTCATTCCAGGAAGCGGTTGTCGATGTGCTGGTGGAAAAAACTATTACGGCGGCCCGCCGGGCCGGAGTTAACAATGTCGTGCTGGGCGGCGGTGTTGCTGCCAATCCGCGCCTGAGAGAACTCATGAGCAAACGGACAGCCGAAGAAAATTTGCAAATTTTTATGCCGCCGTCTCGATTCTGCACTGACAATGCGGCCATGATCGGACTGGCCGGTTATCATCTTTTCCAGGCCGGTCTGGATACCCTTGCCACTGACATGGATGCCTATTCACGCTCTCTTTTTTTCTAAAATACCCACTACTGCGACTGAAAGATACACACAAAATTCTTTGACGATCTTTGAACTGATACTTCTCAATTCGCCTTACCTTTTACAAAAACCATGCTATATATTTTTGATATACTACATCAATCCTGTAATATTGATATGGGGGGCATGATGTAAAAACCAACGGCAAAAGTTTTTATGACAGGCCGAAGTCAGGCAATACGAATTCCCAAACAGTATCGTTTTACGACTGATGAAGTTTACATCGAGCAGGATGGTCAACGGATCATTCTCAGTCCTAAGCCGAAATCATTGGCGCAATATTTTGCCTCGGCAAAACATTTTACAGAGGACTATCCAGACCATATTGAAAATTTGATTCCAGAAGAACGGGAACTGTTTGTATGACATATTTATTGGATACAAATATCTGTATTGCAATTATCAAAAAATGTCCTTCGGAAATAAAGAAAAAATGTAACTATTCAGTGTAGGTAAAATATTACGAAAAACTCGGTCTGTAACTGATCAGATGTGCTTCATATTCGTTCATTTTGGGCTTTGAAGCATACTGGTGCTATTCGAGAAGACTAAAATGGGCGAAGATGAAGTGCAGCTGAATAGTTACGAAAAAATTAATCCGTACAGCAGTTGGAAAAGTGGCAATTTCAAGTATTGTCCTGGCAGAACTCTGCTACGGAATTAAACTTTCCCGGAAACAAAAAAAGAACAGGGCCGCATTACATGATTTCCTTC
>JAYEPA010000290.1:56141-58945 GCA_034723545.1 Thermodesulfobacteriota bacterium
AAAAAATTAATCCGTACAGCAGTTGGAAAAGTGGCAATTTCAAGTATTGTCCTGGCAGAACTCTGCTACGGAATTAAACTTTCCCGGAAACAAAAAAAGAACAGGGCCGCATTACATGATTTCCTTCAATATGTAACAGTACAGGACTGGCCGGAACAGGCCGGCCGGGAATATGGTAAAATTCACGCCCAGCTCAAGCAAAAGCGAACACCCATAGGAGCAAATGATCTCCTTTTCGCCGCCCATGCAGTGACACTGGATGCAGTCCTTGTCAGCGATAAGACAAGAGAATTCTTGCGAGTACCGGGATTAAAGCTGAAAAACTGGATAGATCGCTAATCACAGACGAAGCCGGGCGCAGAGAACTTCACGGGGTAGTGTGACTGCAATGTCCTTCCTGCCTAAATCAGGAAACTATCTGAATGGAGGCGCTTTCCGCAAACCTGCTTTATTTCCCCACATGATGTTCGCGGAAAAATTCATGAATTTACGAGTCGGCAGCTCAATGAAATAAATCTTATATTTCAAGTCCTGACCCCCATTGCGTTTGCCCCTAAGGATGCGACAACTTGACACCTTCCCACGGATACCTTACAATAATTGTATCGATCGGAAAAAAGGAGAATTTCATGCAGACAACTATCTCGAGCAAATATCAAGTAGTCATCCCCAAACCGGTCAGAGAGCATCTCAACCTCAAGCCGAAGCAAAAACTGACAGTCATAGAAAAGGACAAAATGCTCATCCTCATTCCTCCCTCCTCTCTTGATGAACTAAGAGGCATTGCCGCCGGCGCTAGAATCGATAACCACCGAGAAAAGAAGGATCGTTTCATATGATTATTGTTGACTCTTGCGGCTGGCTGGAATGGTTTACTGACGGCAGGCTGGCCGATAAATATAAAGAATATCTTGCGGCCCAAGACAACATCCTGATGCCTGCTATCATTCTTTATGAAGTCTATAAGGTTCTTAAGAGAGAGGTTGGCGAAGAAAAGGCGCTGCTCGCTGCCGGGTATATGAAAAACTCTCCAGTGATCCCATTTGATGGCACCCTTGCGCTCGCTGCTGCGGATATTGCCCTGCAGGAAAAATTAGCCATGGCAGACGCAAGCATCGTGGCTATATCAAGAGCCCATAATTGCAAGATCATCTCTTCGGATGCGGACCTCAAAGATCAAGCCAACGTGGAGTACATCCCGAAAAAATAACATCTTTTCCAAAAGTACACTCTTGTTTCCGGCCGACGACAATCGACTTTTTGCTTATGATTCCCAACGAAATACGGTGCTGTAGCCCGGCCCTCCGGGAGATAAAGGGTAAATCTTTTGCTCTGAGCCCCTTATCGATCACAGGGGTGAGTGCCCCGCAGGTAAGCGCTGACTCCGAATGCCCCTGGGTGCTCCTACACCAAAAAGCAACATCATTTACATAAAAGTCTCTTGCAGAGGCATAAAGTTCGTTCACAAAATTTTGTTCTCTGCGTCTTTGTGACATAACTTTCATAACTCGATGTCTCATTTCATTCGCTTATCAGTTGTGCCGGTTCGCTGTGATGGCCGTTACTTATCTTTTCAATTCCCCAAGAAGGGTTGGAAAGACAATTCGCGCCAGTGTCCCCTTCCCTTCCGTGCTGTCAATATCAATCGTTCCTCTGTGCTCTTTTATGATCTGCCGGACGTAGGGAAGACCAAGCCCCGTTGACCCCTCCTTTGTACTGTAAAACGGTTTAAAAATATGCTTTACAATTTCAGCAGGTATGCCCGGCCCATTATCCATTATCCGTACTTCAATTCCCTTTTCTGCTAATCTTGTCTCAACCTCAATGGTATTTCCCGAACCGCAAGCCTCTATGGCATTTCGCAGAACATGTAACAGGGCAACTTTCACGAGCTGCTGGTCTCCCTGGAATGACAGCGGCACGGTAAATCGATCGAAAGATAATTTAATTTCCTTAAATCTGGTCTCATGTTCAACAATTTCAATAATATCTTGAACAAGAGTATTCAATTCAATGGGAAGAAAACGTTTTTCTATCGCCGGATTCAAATCTTCAATTTTATCAACAAGGGATTCCAACTTGCGGGTCTGATCCAAAACAAGATTAAAACGTTCACATTCTGCATTATCGGTCGATTTTCTTGCCATTCTGCAAAGCAATCCGCCGATAATCATAACCGGATTCCTGATTTCATGGGCAATGCGCAAGGCCAGTTCCGTGTGGGTACGGTCAGAGACTATCGCTTCAATATCCTGGTTCAACTCCAGCAGCTGCCGGCTGGTTTTTTTAATCCTGTTTTTATCCCTGGTCATCCTTGTCATGATGATCCGCATTTCCCGGAAAAAAAGTGTCACGGCAAAAATAATAATAAAAGTTATCGTATTAAATCCGCCGCTGTAGGGTGAAATCGATCTCCACATCTCGCCGGCTCCGGCAAATAACAGGAGATGCTTGACCAGATGGCCGATTGACCGGGAGATGCAGAAAGCCAGAATGGCACCGAACAACCATACCAGGTAGTTATTGAGGGCATTTTCTGGATCTTCCCGCTGCAGGTCCAAGGTTATAATGACACATGCGGTGGACAGTACAATCATGGTAATACAACCGGCAATATCCACTCCCCAGATCACATAAAGAGGGAATTGCATTACTCTACCCCTTTTTTTTCAGATGAGTGTCTTGACGAATGCGACTGCATGCGCTTCAGACCGAGATAGAACAAAACGAGAGCCGGTACACAGACAAAATGATCCATTTTCAATATAAAAAAGCAATAATCGATCCATGTTTTCATAAGAACG
>JAYEPA010000291.1:0-6968 GCA_034723545.1 Thermodesulfobacteriota bacterium
GCCGGAATCCAGGATGGGGTATGTGGCTAATTTCTGGATTCCGGCTAAAAACATGCCGGAATGACGTATTCGAAGTTTTTGTGTTTATTATGCTGTTTTAACGACATTTGTGCATAGTACTCAAAATCTTGTTACTTAGAAGGCTGCTTGACAGAGAAGTAGTCAATCCGAACATATAAATACATTTTTCTCAAGAAGAGGCATGAAGTATGACAGCAAAAAATGATCCCGGCAACAAAAGAGAGAGAAGACGCCATGAACGATTGAAAAAAA
This sequence comes from Thermodesulfobacteriota bacterium, assembly GCA_034723545.1. Lineage (GTDB taxonomy): Bacteria > Desulfobacterota > Desulfobulbia > Desulfobulbales > SURF-16 > JAGHCC01. The sequence continues at coordinate 274 of JAYEPA010000291.1, forward strand.
AATTCAATATGCGCTACTCCCTTGCCGATGAGGTCCTTGATACGAATTTTGCATCCGAGGGAGAAATTATCGATATCAGTGCCGGCGGAGTGCGCTTTCTTTCTCCGGAAGAATTGACAAAAAACACACAGCTTGCGATTCTTTTACAGTTTCAGGGCTGGAATAGTCAGGATGAGAACTGGTTTCAAACCGACGACAAAAACGACCACGGCGAACTGGCCGTAATCGGAGTCGTCATGTGGAGTGATGCCAGCCGGAACAAAACCGGTTATTACGAGGTTGGAGTCCGGTTTGCCGGCAGAATGCAATAAATCCAAACGGCTTGTTTCTTTGTTTTAGCCTTTAGCCTTTAGCCTTTAGCCTTTAGCTAAAAAATAACTATTCCCCTCAATATTGCTACGATTTTAATCATCCATGATGGAGCAAGACTTATGACAACGGAAAATCAACCGGACATCTACCTTGAGATGGGAACCGGTTTCTTCAGAATTCCCACTCCCCAGGCAACCTATCACATTACGATATTAGGCTCGGTGGAGACATCCGCAACCCGTGTTGTGGAGAAAATTGTCGAGGCAGAGAAACATCCTGATCATGAAATTGCAGCATCTGAAAATCTGATTTCCGACGCAATGGAGAATGAAGATGAATTTTACCGGGATATTTCCAATGAACTGTACGGAGATATTGGTCAGCTTGCCAGGAGTTTGAGCAGCACTCTGATGGAAATTCCGGCCGAGGACCGGCAAGGCAAGAGGGTCGAGCTGAGTGAAGCTGGAGTCAAAATCGAGGATGCCAAAAATCAATTGAAAGAAGTCGTGGAAATGACCGAAAAAGCGGCCATGGCCATTATGGATAACGTTGAAAAAGTTCAGGACCAGACGAATGATGTGCGGGAATTGCTGTCGGCTTTAAAAGACCATCCGTCTTTTCAGATTAACGGGCCGGAGGAGACCGAAGAGAATGGGTCCGCGCCCCCGGTGTCTGCTGAAATCAGCCAGGTTCGGGAAGACCTTTCCAGGGCCAGAGAGATTCTCGCAATCATGCAAGGTGAAGCCGAAAATGAAGCCGTTGCCGCAGAACCCGAGATCAGGACAGAGATAAAAAAGCTCTACCTCTTTGACCTTGATGTTGTTTTCCAGACCCTTTACGAGTTGTGCACCAATGAAACAGTTAAGGATCATCTTACAGATGCCAGGGCAAAAGCCGAAGAAATTTTCGACCTGAAAAAATTTCATGATTCCATCAGTCCAAAAGCCGCGGCATATGAAGCGGACGAGGATAATTTTTTCTCGGTTCCCATGTCTGATGTTTTCACCTCCATGTCCGAAGCCTGTTCGGAAAAATCCATTCGCAACCTGTTAAAAAAAATGAATGACGGACAGGCCTCTATCTTTCTCGATCAAACCATCCCCCTGGAAGTACCACTCATTGAAGAAATCGAGGTTGAAGTGGCGGGTGAAGAAGCTCCGTCAACTACCCGGGAGGTTCCGGAACCAGATCCGCGCCTCGAGGAACTCAACCAACTTATAGAGACGAGTCTTGAAAAAATCGACGTGCTCGAGGAAAAATCAGCTGAGGTGACGCCATCCCCGATCTGTGCCGGCATGAGCCTGGAGGATCAGCATCAAATCTTTGCTCAAATCGAGAATGCTTTCGGTGTGGCAGGCTCAATTTGCAACGATGTTTCAAAAATAACCGAAGCTCTCAGTTTCCAGGATCTTTCCGGGCAGCAGATCATGAAAATCATCAAACTGCTGAGTGATTTTCAGATGCAGTTGCTTTCCATCGTGGTTTCCTTTGGTGCCCAGCTGAAACATAAGGAGAAGGACTCTGGAATTACCGTTGATGAAAGTAAGAAACTGGCCCAACAGGATGTTGACAGCTATCTCAAAAAGGTGGGCGGGGATGAAGATGAAAAAGAGGGTGGAATGCTGGATCAGACCGCCGTCAATCTAATGCTGGAAGAGATGGGATTTTAACCCAGTAAAAATTGTCGGTGTAGTGGTGCAGAAGAAGACGAAGGGGTATTGAAATTTATATAACTTTTTCTTAAACACTTCGTTATGTTAAGTTATACATAAAGATATGAAGAAAATTGTCTGGCAGCCAAGAGCAAAGCGGCAAGTCAAGAAGATCAAGGAGCGGCAGACTAAAAAGCCGCTATTCTGGATGCAGTGGAAACTCTGGCTGAATTTCCGAATGCCCAAAACGTCAAGGCATTAACCAGGCACAAATATACCCACCGGCTCAGGGCCGGGAATTACCGGATATTGTTTAACGCATTTGACGCCATCAACATTATCAGCGTGGAAGAGGTGAAAAAACGAAATGAGCATACATACTGCTGACTTCCAGACTATAGAATACAACGGCAGCCCTGCCTTTGTGCTGGTGCCGTTCGACACCTTCCGCAAAATAAGACCTTTGCTGGACAACGAGGCCATTCGTGACGCCATTCCACATGAGATTGTCAAGCGCAACGTATTGGAAGATGTCCCTATGATCAAAGCCTGGCGGGAATACCTCGGCATGACGCAAACCGAGCTGGCGGCAAAAACCGGAGTGAGTCAACCGGCTATCGCCAAACTGGAGCGGCCTGGAGCAAAGCCGAGAAAGGCAACCTTAAAAAAGCTGGCGGTTGCCATGGATCTAACAATGGAACAGCTTGAAGAATAATATTGTGTCTAAGTTGAAATGCCCGTAACCGTCCACTACGCCCCGGAATCCGGGAAACACATCAACTACGAAAATTTTGTCTACCGGATCTGGCGGCCAGCCCTGGAAAAATCAGGTCTGCCCCACCACACCCCCCATGACATGCGCCATACCTACGCCACCCTGCGCCTGTCCGCTGGCCATCCCATTGCCGAGGTCAGCAAGGAGATGGGCCACTCAAACCCGACAATAACCTATCGAACGTACTACGAATTCTTACCCAAAGAATCAACTTCCGACATCGACATCCTTGACGCCGCCACCACCGACAAAACCGCACCCATCCGCACCCCCACCACACCCTCAACAAAAAAAGGGTTAGCCCATAAGAGCTAACCCTTTGATATTACTGGAGGCGGCGATCAGAGTCGAACTGATGAATAATGGTTTTGCAGACCACTGCCTTAGCCACTTGGCTACGCCGCCGATTTCCACGTATCTTTTAAAATAAGGCGACAATAGTAAACCCTCTCTCTCTATTTGACAAGAAAAATGTTTTTTATTAGTGCAAAAAAAGAAAACGGGCGTGTCGATTCTCCATCTCCTACATGAATCCCAAACAACGACTGCCATTCTGCTATTTTTTTGGTAATAATTATGCTAAAAGTTGAGTGAATTTCCCTTTGCCCTCAGCTCCTTTGAACCTTCACCCCTTTAAAAAATCTTATGCCCTCTCAAATTCTCAAAAAACATCAAAAAAGCTTAACGGCCCTGGAAAAAAGACTGGCATACAGTTTTAAAGACCCTGCCCTTCTTCTCCAGGCTTTGATTCACGGGTCTTATGCCTTTGAACAGGGTAAAAAAGTCGGAAAGGACAATGAAACCCTGGAATTTCTCGGTGACGCGGTTCTGGATCTGACCGTTGCGTTCGTTTTATTCCAGATGTTTCCGGATATGAAAGAAGGTGAACTGACCCGACTGCGAGCTGCCCTGGTGCAGGAAAGTCACCTCGCTGTCATGGCCCGGGAGCTTGACCTCGGAACCCATCTTTTGCTTGGCAAGGGTGAAGACTCCTCCTGGGGCAGAGAAAAATCATCTATCCTGTCCTGTGCTTTCGAGGCGGTAATGGGGGCTGTTTTTCTGGATGGCGGTTATGATGCGGCGATGAAAGTCGTCGACCTTCATGTGGTTCCCTGGATCAGGGAACGGCGGGACACCTTGCTCCATTCCGACGCCAAGAGCCGTATTCAGGAAATGATCCAGGAAAAGTTTAACGAGGGGCCGACCTATGTTCTCGAAAAAGCCGAAGGTCCCGATCACGATAAACTGTTTACGGTCTCCGTGCGTTTCCGCTCGACCGTGATGGCCAAGGGAACAGCGAAGAGCAAAAAAGAGGCCGAACAAAAAGCTGCGGCTGCAGCCATTGCCGAATTCTCAAATTTCGAATTAGGATAAAGTTTGAGGACAATAACACCTTTTGTAATTCCTTTCTTTATTCCCCACCAGGGATGCCCCCATCACTGCATCTTCTGCAACCAGCAGCCCATTACCGGCTTCACGGCAGCCGATTCTTCCCTGACCGGCCAGGATGTTCAGGCAGGAATCACCACTTGGCTGTCAAGGGCCGGAAGTCCTGAACGTCAGGTGCAGGTTGCCTTTTACGGCGGCAGCTTCACCGGTCTTGATCGACAGCGACAAAAGGAACTCCTGGGCGCGGTTCAACCCTTTATTAAAAACGAAAAAGTTAATTGTATCCGACTGTCCACCCGACCGGATTATATTGATGCTGAAATTGTCACATTCCTGCAACAGTATCATGTGCGGATCGTTGAGCTCGGCGTCCAGTCCCTTGACCCTGATGTTCTTCTGGCAAGCCGCCGCGGTCATACCGTGGCCCAGGTGAAAGAAGCGTTTACCTGTCTGCGCCGGGCCGGATTGACCATCGGCGCCCAGCTGATGATCGGCCTGCCGGAGGAAACGTCGAAGGGAATTTTGAACGGCGCCAGGCTTCTGGCCGCGATGCAGCCCGATTTTATCAGAATCTATCCAACCCTGGTGATCAGGGGCAGCGGTCTTGCCCGTCTCTATCGACAAGGACTCTATCATCCCCTGACCATGAATCGGGCCGTGGCCCTTTGCGCGAGGATCATGCCGATTTTTGCCAAAAAGAACATCAGGGTGGTGCGCGTGGGTCTGCAGCCCTCACTCTCCCTGGAAAAAGAGGTTCTGGCCGGCCCCTATCATCCCGCCTTTGGTGAACTGGTTCAGTCCCGCATGCTCTTTAACAAAGCCCGTAGCCTTCTCTTCCTGGTCAGGCAAGAGAAAGAAATGGAATTGAGTGTGGCCTCTGCCGACCAGTCGGTCTTCAGGGGGAAAAAAAACAAAAACATGAATCGTCTGGCCGGTTTGGGACTTCTGGACAAAGTTACGGTCCGTTTTGATCCGGACCAGCCTAGGCAGACCCTTTTTTTACGGGAGAAAAGATAATGGAATCATTCAGGATCATTGCCGAACGAAAAATCTCCCAGGCCATTGCCGATGGCAGCCTGAGCTTTGAACAGTGGAAAAACAAGCCTCTGCCCCAGGACAATGATCACCTTATCCCGGATGATCTGAAGATCGCCTACAAGATGTTAAAAAATTCAGGTTATCTGCCGCCTGAAATAGAACTGAAAAAAGAAGTCAAACGGATCGAGGAGCTAATTGCCTCCACCGAGGACGAGCATGTCCGTCTCAAACAAATGAGAAAATTAAATCTCCTCCTGATCAAGCTTGATTTCAACAGACAGAGGCCCGCCTCGATTGTTGAGCAGGAAGAGTATTACGCAAAGATTGTTGAACGGATAACCTTGCATTCTGAAGATTAGTAGTAATCACATAACCTTATGCTAACATAGCATAGAAAAAAGGTCACAACGAGCCTCCTTTACATTTTTTCATGAAACCATCAATGTTAATCAACAAGGAAAATCATGAACAAAAAAAACAAATTATCATTGATCTAGTGGTAAAGGGTGGCTCCTGGTTGAGTAAATATATTTTTCCCGGTGCTATGATACCGTCCATCAAGCAACTTTCAGAAGCAGTTGAAAAGCTGTTTATCATAGAAGATATTCATAATTTTGGTCCGGATTATGCCAAGACCCTGATGGCATGGTATGTAAATTTTGAGAAAAACTGGCCAAGTTTAAAAGAGCAATATGACGAACGTTTTTATCGTATGTGGAAGTATTATCTTCTATCCAGTGTAGGAAATTTTCTGTCACGGGACGCTCAAGTCTGGCAGATTCTGCTGGCCAAGGGGTGAAACGTTGAGGGATATGGACATATCCGTGAAATTTAGAACGATTAACGCATTGACAGCTTTACCTTATCGAAAGGGAGCAGGAAAAGATCAGGTGCAGTGCGTTATGAGATATTTTTATGTAAATGTTCAATTTTTGACCTGAGCTTTTCTTTTAACTTTCCATTAATCTTTTCCTGCGCCAAGGGGAATAATATCTGGTCTTCTTTCTTAGAGTGTTGAAACAATTGTTCAATCAATTTATTCATTTTCTGGATGGAGTCTTCTTGTAAGGCGCTATCACTTTTCTCCACCTGGATTTTCAGCTCTTCCAATTCTTTTTCCATACTTTTGTGTTCAGTTAATAAATTACTGATATCATTAATATTGTTTACTGGCAACTCTATGGTTTTCAGTATATCAATCAATATTTCTTCAGATTTAAAATGAAGTGGCAGATGTGAAGAGAAAAAAACAACAAATTCTTTGAGGGTTTCAGAAATGTCTTCATTTTCTAATTGTGATGCTACAATTTTGAAAATAATTATTCTTTCTTTTCCAGAAGTATGGGTCTGAAATATGATATCAACTATATCATTCTTATTCATTTTTATTTTTCTCATTGCGCTAAGGGCTCACTCAAAAATAAATTAGTAGAGATGAGGTGACAATAGGACATAGATTAAGTCGAGCCGATTGAGCGAAACCGCAGGCGTAGCAGGACTACGTTGAGGATTTCGTGATTGAGGATCGG
>JAYEPA010000292.1:0-6966 GCA_034723545.1 Thermodesulfobacteriota bacterium
AATTGGACAAAAAGAGAAAAAGCATGACTATCCCCACAATAAGCAGAATAGAGTAATGCATCTTTGTCTTCAGCTGTCTGTTTAATGTGTTTTGCATCAAGGCAATTTCCGGTTCCACATCATCAAGATAAACGCCGGCGGCAACAATAAAATTATGATCAGATGTCAGTTTGAAATAGCTTGTTTTGGGGCTCGGCTCCGGATTGGCAAATTTTTTGTACCAGTAATCCACATAACATTCCCCATTTTGCCGTAAGCCCTGCAAAAATTCTTTTCTAAACTCTTTTCCCCTGGCGTCCTTCATATCATCTGAAAGATATTTACCCACAAGATCCGGTCGATTGGCGTTGGCATACATAACAGCAAAATCTTTTCCACCACGAATATCCAGCAGGTTAAGGATAAACACATAGCCGTGCTTGTGTTTGCCGAAACGGTGCCTTGTTACATAACCGCCAATCATCTGTTGCAATTTGACTTCAACATCGTCTACATACAAACCGGTGCCGATAAGCCAGTCGTAAGGTTCAAAGAGTTTGATAAAAGCTATTTTTTTGAAATCATTGCCTTTCGCATCCGGTTTTGTCCAATGGTATTGATAATAGCCTTCGCCGGATTGTCCGGCGATTTTAATCATATCTTGAGTTAAAAATTGTTTGTGTGTGTCCTGCACATCTATCAGGTTTATTCCTTCCATTTTCGGCTTACTTGGAAATAATAATGCTACCCCATCAAGACGGCTGACAAAATAGTAACCCCTTTGTTGTTCAAAGCGGATGGGCCGTAAAGCATCCAGGATCATTTGCGTAATTTCCGCCTTGCTTTTGGCGGCCTTATTCCGCTGATAGATATTTTGGGCGATGGCGTAGGCCTCATAAACCCTTGATTTGATTTTCTCCTTTGTCACCGCCTCACTTTGTGTCTTTTCATGGCTGATCATGGCAACTACACGATCAACCTCCTCCTTGATGATCGTTTTTTGTTCGGCAATGTACTCTGTGCGCATTTGCTCTGCGCGGGTTTTGAAATCCCGGGAGGAACTGAAAACATCAATGGCAATAATGCTGGCGCCAATGGCAATAAGGAAAACAATTCCCCAGAGTTGGATGAGTTTGGTAAGACTGGTTTTTGTCTTCATGACTTTCCCCGATGTTCTCTTTGGGTGATTCATCAAAATTTGTAAGAGTTCACCAGCACCTCACCTTCGCCCATTTTGACCTGCTCGAATAGCACCAGTATGCTACGCAGGCCAGGTAAGCGAAGACTCCGAAATGGACGAATCTAAGGCACTGGTAAACTCTCACAGGGCTGGGTTATCCTAGTTTATTATTCCCTGGTGAACTGTTACCAAAATTTTGTCTTAATCTGACCCTGCCTCATCCAGCCGGACGCTCACCGAACGGGCATGGGCGGTGAGTCCTTCAAGGGTGGCCAGGGTGCGGATATGTTCAGCATCGGCCAGAAAGGCCTCCTTTGAATAGGCAATCAAGCTGCTTTTTTTCAGGAAGGTCTCCACGCCCAGGGCCGATGAGATGCGGGCCGTGCCCATGGTGGGCAGGACATGGTTGGGGCCGGCCACATAGTCTCCGCAGGCCTCGGGTGAATGATTACCCAGGAATATGGCTCCGGCATGGCGGACTTTGGCAAGGTGGAGAAAGGGCTCATTGATCATCAGTTCAAGATGTTCAATGGCAATGTCATTGGCCAGCTTCATGGCCTCATCTACACTTTCCACCACCAGGATAACGCCCCGGCTGGAGAGTGATGTTCTGGCAATATCCTCGCGGCTCAGTTTTGGCAGCTGGAGTTCCAGTTCCTGGACGGTCTTGCGTCCAAGCTCCTCGCTGGTAGTTATTAAAATGGCCAGGGCCTGGGGATCGTGCTCGGCCTGGGCCAGCATGTCGGCGGCAATAAAGGGTGGCTTGGCTGAATCATCGGCGACAATGAGCACCTCGCTGGGGCCGGCAATCATGTCGATTCGAACCCGGCCTGAGACCTGGCGTTTAGCCTCGGTGACAAACTGGTTACCAGGCCCGACAATGACATCAACTCTGGGAATGGTTGCGGTGCCGAATGCCAGGGCGCCAATGGCCCAGGCGCTGCCCGCCTTGTAGATTTCCGAGATGCCTGTTTCCCGGGCCGCAACCAGCAGAGGTGGGCTCACTGAGCCGTTTCCAGACGGCGGCGTCATCATGACCTGTCTTTTGACCCCGGCAATTGTGGCCGGAATACCATTCATGAGCACGGAAGAGACCAGGGGCGTTTTGCCGCCTTGACCACCGGGCACATAAAGTCCGGCGGAATCCACCGGCTGCACCAGCCTGCCGGTGATGGTTCCGTCTTCCCTGGTCAGAATCCAGGAATCTTCTTTTTCCCGTTCATGGAAGGTTTGGATACGTTCCCTGGCCAGCTTCAGGGCTGCCATGAAGCTCTCGTCAACCTGGTCATAGGCCTGGTCTATTTCTTCCTTGCTTACCTTGAGTTGTTCCAGGCTGAAATTGGGTGAATCAAATTTTCGGGTGTAGTCGATCAGGGCCGTATCTCCCTCTTTATTGACCCTGGTCAGGATATCGGCCACTATCTGTCGGCAGTTGGAATCGGCCAGCTGGAAGCGGTCGGAAAGTGCGGCTAATTGTTTTTGTCCTTCTGCGGAGGAGACGGAAACCGGGGTGAGAATGGGGTTTTCTGATTGTATATTGGTGGTCATTTTGTATCCTTAGGTTCAAGGTTCAAGGTTCAAGGTTCAAGGTTCAAGGTTCAAGGTTCAAGGTTCAAGGTTCAAAATTCAGGGTTTATCCCTGGCAGCTTCAAATTTTTTTAAATAGTTTATAAAGCCTCGAATTGCTGCACGAGTCCGGTTGGCTAGTTCATAAGCAACTTTGAACTCATTAGATGATATGTAATGTTCATCTATGGCAACATAAAGTTCACTTTGAACTTCAGTACAGGATCTTTTGGCGTATCGCAAGAATCGGATGAACTCTGCATTACTTTCAGCATCAAAACCTTCAGCTATATTATGCATTGATGACCCGGCAGCATTTTGAATTTGCCTTTTTAGTCCATAGTCCTTGGAAAATACAGTTTTCTTCGTCAAGGAGTATATGTTTTGAGTTAACTTGCGTGCTAATTTCCAAGCTTCAATATCTTCAAATCGTTCAATCTTCATAGCTTTTTAACCTTTGAACTCAGAACTCAGAACCTTGAACCTTGAACCATCTAACCTAAAGTTTAGATTTCTTAGTACATTTCATTTTTGACGAATATTCTTTATAAGCCGGATCATCATACTTGGTGTGACATTCAATGCAAAGGCCGATTCGTAAAATCCGGGCCAGTTCTTCCTGGTTGAAGGGCCGGAGATCGGCGCGGGAAGAGTTCTGGAGCGGTTTGCCGTCAATGGTGACATAGGAGTCCAGGGGCGGGGTGGGACCTGCTTCGGTTTCAATGCCCTGATCCAGGGAGGAAAAATGCCACTTTCCGTCTTCACGCCAGACCGTGCCTTCGCCAAGCCCTATTGTTTTGGGCGAGGCATGGCAGTCGGCGCATGATCGGCCTTTGCTCTGAGTCGTATGTGGATTGATGGCGGCCATGGTCAGACGATTGAAATTCCCGGCCTCATTGCCGTTTTCATCAATCAGGGTCACCACATCCTGGCAGCCTGGAGTGACAATGACTACCTGGTCGTGCCAGATGGCCAGCATGGGCCGTTCGTAACGCAGGTAGGAGCGGCCCTCCTCCCACCAGCCCGGAGTTTCTTCCATGGTCAATTTGTCAAGATGGGTCTCCCGCATATCCTGTTTGACATGACAGCCGTAGCATTGGGGCACCCATGGGGAGTGGCAGCTTTCACAACCAAGGCGTTTATGATTTTTGTCATTACAGACCCCGTTTTTAACGGGATTTAAAGGATGAAGTTTTTTTTCGTCAAATTTATTCACCAGAACAAACTTATCGTCCTTCTGTTGAATATTGTCCATTTTGTTGTTTTTGCGGGTCAGCCCGGGTTTTTGGTCGGGCTCTTTGCTTTGGTCCACATGACAGGATTCACACTTGATCTCAAGCTGTTGTTCGTAATGGGCATAGTTGTTTCCGTCCCCCATGATCTCGGGCCGGGTGTGGCAGTCAATGCAGATCATACCTCGCTGGTAATGGATATCAGCCGGCAGTTCAAGATAATAACGGTCGCCGGGCAGGGTGAGGGGTGACATGCCGCCATTTGTATATGGTGTGCCGTAGTTTTCCGATTCATACACGCCGGTGTAGGAGATGCCGATCCGGCCGCTGCGGTTATGGCAGCGCACGCAGTTTTGTACCTCCACCTTTTTTGTGATCAACGGATGGGGCTTTTTATCTTTTGCGCTTGTTTTATTTTCCGGCTGGGTAAAATGGCAGGCCGTGCAGCCGCCACCCTTTTCACCGAAAAAACCGGGCAGGTCACCCTTTTGTTTCCAGAGATGGCAGGTGCCGCAGAGTTTGCGGAAATAATCCAGGGCCAGTGAGGTCTCGCCTGATTCTATCAGTTTTTCTACGGAAAAATCGCCATCCTGGTTGTCGGCCTCGCCCCAGTAGTAGAGCAGGGTGGAGAGGATGCCCCTGTTGGTGGCCATGAGCGAGTTTTTGACCTTTTTCACATCCGGGGCATGGCAACCTTCGATGCCGCAGGTTTTTTCCACAACGCGCAGATCCCCGGGATTTTTAACGATACCTTTATGGGCTTTATCCTTGTCAATGGCCAGGGTGTCGCCGAGATGGCAGGGGGAGCAGCCCAGCATTTTGGTATCATGGGCCGGGTCGAGTTTTTCGGTTTTATGGCAGGAGAGGCACATCTCCACTTGGCCGGATGTGGTCTGGTACAGCCGGTCAGGCCGTTGGGTCAGGTTTTCCCGGATCATCAGGATCAGGACAATAACGAGAAGAAAGAAAATAAGCAGACGGGAAGACATCAGAAAGAAGTCATAAAGGGTAGAAAGTGGATAGACATTTTACCAGATCGTCTGAACATGCGGGTAATTACGAATCTTGTCATCCCTGGTAATAAGAGGCAGACCCATGGTCATCGCAGTAGCGGCAATCATACGGTCTGCCGGGTCAGGATGGAAATGGCCCGGCATTGTCACCGAACGTAAACTGATGGTGTTGTCCACCGGCATGAAACGGACAAAAGGCAGGCCTTCTGTTTTGCGCACCCAGTCCCGTGCATCAATAGAGAGTTCCAGTCTTCCCTTGGTGACCAGGAGAGCGATCTCCCAGGTGGATATTGACGAAATGACAATACCGTTCTCCTGAACGGCTTCGTTGATAGCCCGGTCCGCGTTGCTTGAGAGGTTTTCCGGGTTGCTGATCCACCAGAGCCAAGCATGGGTGTCAAGCACTATCACTTTATGGCCTCCCAGTCGTTTTCAGCAACCGGTTCCAGGGGATCATCATAGCGTTGCACTGAATTTCGCAATTCCTCTAAAACGGCTTGAGGTTCTTCCTGAAACGGAATTATTTTCAGAACCGGCTTGTTGCGGTCGGTAATAATTAATTCCTGGCCGCTTTCCTGTATCTGGCGAAAATATTTGAGAGCCCGTGGTTTAAAACAGGATTTCGAAACAATATGTTCCATGATTTTTTCCTCTTTTTGGATAATTGTGACCACAGTATCATGGTCATAATAAAGCATCAAGAGCGAAAAAGTGATGGGGGGAATTTTTGCCGTCAGGATAGATCCTTCAATCTTCAACTCCTATCCAGCACCTCCCGCAGTTTGTCAGCCAGGGCTCTGGGCAGCAGGGGCTTGTGAATGAGCTCGAATCCCTGCTCCATGATGGAGTGGCGTTTGATTATATCATCGGTGTATCCCGACATGTAAATGACCTTCAGGTCCGGCTGTTGAGTTGAGAGGGCTTCGGCCAGCTGCCGGCCGTTCATCTCGGGCATGATCACATCGGTGAGCAGTAGGTCGAATTTTTTTGTTGTCTCCTGATGCAGGGTAACGGCCTCTTCGGGATCATTTGTCGCTGTAATTTTGTAGCCCAGGGGTTTGAGGGTAGCAGCAACCAGATCGACAATGTCCTTTTCATCATCAACGATCAAAATATTTTCAGTGCCTTTTGGCATTGGTTCAGGCGTCTGCTCCACCATTTTTTCCAGTGTGCGGGTGACCTGGGGAAAGTAGATTTTGAATGTGGTGCCCATGCCCGGCTCGCTGTAAACATGGACATGGCCGTTATGCTGCTTGATAATGCCGAAGACCGTGGCAAGACCCAGACCGGTTCCCTTGCCCACACCCTTGGTGGTGAAAAAAGGATCAAAGATTTTTTCAGAGACCTCCTGTTCCATTCCTTCGCCCGTATCACTCACCGAAAGCATCACATAGGGGCCGGGTTCGATTTCATCATGGTTTTTGGCGTATTCCGCATCAAGAACAATCGGGCTGGTTTCAATGATCAGCCTGCCGCCATCAGGCATGGAATCACCGGCGTTCACCGCCAGGTTCATAATGATCTGTTCAAGCTGGCCCTGATCGGCCTGAATGGTTCTCTGCCCGGCATGGGGCCGCAGTTCCAGATGAATGTCCTCCGGGATCACTCTGGTCAGTAGTTTACCCATCTGGGTGATCACCTGATCAAGGTCAACCGCTTTGAGTTCAATATCCTGCTTACGGCTGAAGGCCAGGAGCTGGTGAGTCAGGGCTGCAGCTTTTTCGCCGGCCTCATAAATAGTTTTAAGAGACTTAGCGACAGGGGAATTCTTATCAAGATCCATGATAAGCAGTTCGGAATAGCCGAGAATTGTGGTAAGAAGATTGTTGAAGTCATGGGCCACGCCGCCGGCAAGGCGGCCGACGGCCTCCATTTTCATGGCCTGGCGCAGGTGTTCCTCTGTTCTTTTCTGTTCGGTAATGTCCCTGGCAACATGGACGATTGACACCAGTTGTCCCTGATCGTCCAGCACCGGTGAGGCGGTGACCAGCAAGAT
>JAYEPA010000293.1:0-23208 GCA_034723545.1 Thermodesulfobacteriota bacterium
ACGTTGACCCTTGACGAGGACACGGTTGCCAATGGTCAGCTTGACGGGGCCAGTCAGTGCGATTTGTCATTATCCTACGAGATTGTTAACAATGCTGCGCATGGTACGGTTTCCCAGCTGAACGCTGTAACCGGCGAGTTTACCTATACACCTGGTACGAACTTCAACGGCACGGACATTTTTACATATAAGGTCAGTGATGACAACGGCGAGTCCGAAATCGCCACTGTCACCATGAATGTTACTGCAGTTAACGACATCGCCGTGCCCGTAAATGATGCCATTTCTACTTCCATTAATCAGGGGGAATCAACCTTTGTCATGGAAATGGGTACGGTTATTGTTAATAAAGACTGGCAGACTGTTGAATTCAGCGAATCCTTTACTGATCCCATTGTGGTTGCCAAGCCTGCAAGCAGTAATGACGAAAATCCCTGCGTTGTCCGGATTCAAAATATCACGGCCACAGGTTTTGAGATTCGCCTGCAGAACTGGGATTATCTTGCCGATGACCATGGCGATGAAACCGTAAGCTTTGTCGCGGTGGAACGTGGCAGCTTTGAGATGAGCGATGGAACCCTGGTTGAGGCGGGTCGTTTCGAGACAGATAAGACTGACGAGTTTATCCAAATCTCTCTTGCTGAACCATGCAATGTGGTTCCGGTTATTGCCGCCTCAATTATCACAAATAATGGCTCGGATGCTGTTGTTGGCCGGATTCAAAATATCAGCACCACAGGTTTTGAATATAAATTGCAGGAACAGGAGGACAACGAATATTTCCACGTCATGGAGTCAATCAATTATATCGCCTGGGAGCCCTCCACCGGCAGGAATGGCCATCTTGTCTATGAAATCGGCGCAACCGCTGATGAGATGACCCATGAATGGCAGACTATTTCTTTCAATGCGGATTTTAACGAAACTCCGATCATGATTGCCGATATGCAGACAACGGATGGCGGTGACACGGCCAACCTGCGTTATAATGAGATGAACGCTTCCCAAATGCAAATCAGAATTACTGCAGAGCAGTCAAACAACTCTGATACCAATCATACAACAGAAATCGTCGGATTTATGGCCTTTGCGGTTGTTGATCTTGATGGCGATTCGGATCAGGATGATCTGACCACCGGCGTTGAGCTGGAGACCTATGGAACACTGCCCGAAATGATCGACACGGATCTGGACGGCCTCAATGATGGCGCCGAAGTGGATTTCTGGGGTACAGACTGGAATGACGATTTTGATCAGGACGGGGTTATCAATCTCCTGGATGCGGATTCGGATAATGACGGATATACGGATGGCTTTGAAGTAGCCATGTCCTTTGATCCTGCTGACGACAGTTCACATCCTGCCGGTCCCGGCCTGGAAGTCGGAATGCTTCAGGTGGATACGGACTGGCAGCGGATCAGCTTTAACAACACATTTGTCAACCCGGTACTGGTGGCAAAAATTGTCAGCCGGAACAGTGATGATCCCTGCGTTATCCGCCTCAATAACATCGACGCAGACGGATTTGATATCCAACTGCAGGAATGGGATTACCAGGACGGTGTCCATGGCTTCGAAAGTGTCAGCTACATGGTCATGGAACGAGGCAGCTATTTTCTGGATGACGGAACCCTGGTGGAAGCAGGTCATTTCAGCAGCAATGCAAAGGACTCCTATGAGGATATCAAATTTACCCGGGAGTTCAATCTCACTCCGGTGGTCACAGCGTCTATTACCAGTTTCAACGGGACTGCTACAGTTACCGGCAGGATGCATGATATCACAACATCAGGTCTGAGCTTTATATTGCAGGAACAGGAGGCCAACGACAACAGTCATGCGGCTGAAACCGTTTCCTATATTGCCTGGGAGCCTTCTTCCGGCATCGTCAATGGTCATAAATATGAGGTCAGCATCATAACGGATTCCGTCGATCACGATGAAATTGATGTGGATTTAACCGGAAACTTTGACGAAATTCCAGTGGTACTGGCTGATATGCAGACAACCGACGATGAGGATACGTCCACAGTTCGTTGCGATAACAGTCTGATTGACAGTTTTACTGTGCGGATTGAAGAAGAGCTGTCACAAAATTCGGAGATCTATCATACAACCGAGATCGTTGGCTACATGGCAATTGCAGTTGTTGATCTTAGTAGCGATTCGGATCAGGATGAACCGACAACCGGCGCTGAACTGGACACCAAAAAAATACAGCCTGAAAAGAAATCAAAGAAATCAAAGGATGCCGTATCGACGGCCGGAATAGTGTTCTTGGTAATATAATAACCTTGGAAGACTGATTATTGTGGAGAACATTCCGCGTCGAACATTTTGTCCCCGAGGGATCTGAAGGAGCGCGCCTCGGGTATGACGCATATGTCGTTGGCTACATGGCAATTGCCGGTTTGTAAATCTTGCCGGAACAATCTGCCTGACCTTGAAGCAAACAGAAAAGCCGGGATAACCACAATGGTTATCCCGGCTTTTTTCATTACGGTTTCTGAAAATAAAAATCACTCGGCAATTTCCAGGATGTTCCGTCCCGTCTCCTATTGCTCCAGGACAAATTCATACTCGATCTTTGTCTTGGTAAAATGCTGCAGGACATGTTTCAACTCCAGCAGGTTATCCACCTGGAAATTCACCTCCCAGGCCGTGGTGGCTGAGGCTCGCTTGGCCAGAGAGATGATGTCGATAATTTTCATTTCCACCGGCGCCACACTGAGCAGCATGAAGACCCGATTTCGCTCAAAATTTTTCAGAATATGCAGGGTCTGATTTTTTTTCACCCTGGTTTTTTTCAACTGCCAGCGAACCTGAACAACATCCTCTCTCTGCAAACGTAAAGATTTAAATTTAGGACAATCCTTACGATGGACGGACAGTCCACGTTCACTGAGAAGGGCATGTAATCTTTTTTCAGTGGGTATGGGATTGCAGCACCGGGAGAGTTTGATGCAATCCGGATCCAAAATATCCAGATCAATCATGTTGAAAGCTCCGGTCGGCGGCTGGAGAGTGACACGATCGGCATAGAGGCCGTTTTTAACCTCATAAATCAGTTCCCGTAAACGCAGACGGCCCTGACCCAGGGCCTGAAAAAGTTCATTGATATCCTTGAGATTAAAATATTCGAGAATATCCGCCATCTCTTCTTTCTCAAGAATTTCAAAAGGAATACCGTAACGTCTCAACTCCTCGCGCATAATGGATTGTCCGACTATGGCAGCCAGGCCCAGACGGTGCTGGCGAAATGTCCGGGATAAGGTAGCCCGGGCACGGGGTGACTGGCAAAGCTTCAGAATTGACGGTTCAAAGCGGACCGGTTTTTTCTGGGTGATGATTTTTATCCGATCACCATCCTGTAGAATATGATCTACCCCGACACGTTTATTTCTCACCATGGCATGGGTGCAATGGGAGCCGATTTCAGTATGCACCTTAAAGGCGAAATCAAGCACAATACTTTGTACGGGCAGGCAGATCCTGTCACCGTTTGGCGTGTACGTGTAAATTTCCTTCTTGCCGCTGGCCTCAATAACGTCATGATATGACAGACTATCATCAGCACCGAGGATTGTGAACATCTCCCTGATTTCTTGTGCAAACCCCGAAGGAACCGTACCCTTGGTCAGCCATCTTCTGATAATACCGTTTCTGGCCGAAGTCATCATCGGCCTGGTACGGATTTTAAAAAGATAGTTCTGGCCTTTGATATTAGCCCGGGCATGAAGGCTCTGGTAAGCGGTGGGTTTTGGATTGGCGATGAAATCACGAATGGTCCGCGGTATTGGCGGAAAATGTTGATTGATAATGCCAAGGGCCCGATAGCAGGATTGAACATCCTCGACAACAATAATCATTTCCATGGGATTTTCAATTTCCCTGGAAAGTGTTTTCAGACCAATATTATAATAGGCCCATAAGCCTTTCGCCTTGATTCTCACTTCCGATGAGAGCCAGACCCGATTAAGTTCTTCCTGCAGTTTTTCCCTGATGGAAAGGACTTCGTCCAAGGTTTCGAGTTTACGAATAGAGTACAGCACCCGCTGACTCTGCTTGGGGAACTTATAGCTGAGCGCCAGATCATAAAGTTCACGTTTTAAACCAAAAAGACCCATGACGCCGGCCATGGGGGCATAAACACCTAAGGTTTCATCAGCGATCTTCTGACGTTTATGTTTTGGCATGGCCGCCATTGTCCGCAGATTATGAAGCCGGTCGGCAAGCTTGACCAGCATTATTTCAATACGGGACGCCGCGCCTGAAAAAAGCTTTCGGTGAACAAGCCTGTAAAAGGTCTGCCGATCACCGCTGAAATGACTGATCTTGGTGCAACCGTCAACAATGGCCTCAACATGTTTACCAAACAGCTCTCCGATGAGTTCGGAGGTGACCTCTTCCACGTCCTCCACCGTGTCATGCAGCACCGCCGCGGCAAGGGTCTCAGGATCCGTAACGCCAAGTTCCTCCACCAGGATCTGGGCAACCAGGCAGGGATGACTGACATAAGCCTCCCCGGATTTTCGTTTCTGGTACTGATGGGCCTCCACGGCAAAGGAAAAGGCTTTCCAGAAAAGTTTGGCCTCTCCTTCCTGATTGCCGAGATAGTCTTCCATGCGGTCACAGAAGGCTGCTATGTCAAAATGATTCGTTGGCATTATTTTATTTTAGTTCCAATCTAAGCTATTTTGTCTGATTTTTTCATTTATGGTATATTCTGGACAAAATGGCAAGAGTAACCGAGGAAATAAAAAAGGGCGGACAGCGCCTTATGTCCTTGACGATCTGTACTTCTGAAGCTTTTCAAAAGGAAAACCAACTTGGCACGAAAAAGACGCTCCATGAAAAAACGGCCCCCTCCACGCAGAAGGCATAAATACACCCGCCAAAACGATCACGAAAACAAAACCCTTTCGTCGTGGCGACTCTTTGACGTTTCAATGGATGACCTGATCTCCTTCATCTATCTTAACGGCGGTGAAGCCGGCTTAAAGGAACTCATTAAACACTTTGATCTTTCCCGCACCCAAGGAAAAATTCTCCAGGAAGAACTTACTCAACTCTGCCAACAGCAGAATGTATACTCTTGTGGAGCTAAACGCTATCGTCTTAACAAGAAGCTCTTTCCCTCCGGCGTCATCTCCGTTCATCCCCGGGGATTCGGCTTCGTGACTTTGGACGAATTGCCGCCTGACGGACGGGATCTCTTTGTCGCTGCCCGTCATACAAACACAGCCTTGCACACTGACCGGGTTCTTCTGCAGATTTTGAAAAAACGGCGGGGGGGGCGCGTGGAGGCAAGGGTGGTGCATATCCTCAAACGCGGAACCACCCATCTTGTCGGCACCTATGTTGCCGGTCGAACCGGAATGGTCATCCCCCAGGATCCCCATTTTCCCTTCCATATTCTTATTCGCAGGGAACAGTCCTGCGGGGCGAAAAACGGCGAGGCAGTGGTTGCCGAACTTGGTGAACTCAGACCCAATCAACGTAATGTCAGCGGCCGTATTATTGAAGTTCTTGGCGATCCGTCCAGTACCAAGGTGCAAATGGAAATGGTGATCAGGCAATTTAAGCTGCCTCGTGAATTTGACGAAACAACCCTGCAGGAAACCGAAAAAATAAGCGCCAGAGTGGACGTCAGTTCGGACCGGGAGGATTTGCGGGAAATACCGCATGTCACCATTGACGGAGAAACAGCGCGGGATTTTGATGATGGTGTGGCCGTTATCAAAACGAAAAAAGGCTTTCGCCTCTATGTCAGCATCGCCGATGTCAGCCACTATGTCACTCCGGGCTCTGCCCTGGACAGGGACGCGTATTTACGGGGCACAAGCGTTTATTTTCCCACCGGTGTACTGCCCATGCTGCCGGAGAGGCTGTCCAATCATCTTTGCAGCTTAAATCCCGATGAAGACCGTTATGCTTTTACAGCTATTCTCGATTTTGACCCGGAAGGGAGCAGGCTGAACCAGCGTTTTTGTAAATCCGTGATCATAAGCAAGGCTCGCCTGACGTATACCCAGGTCAAACAGATCGTGGTGGATCAAGATCCCCAGGCATGCGCACAGTACAGCGAGCTTCTGACCCAGCTCAAATGGATGGCCGAACTTGGCCGACTTCTTGAGAAAAAAAGGATGGCCCGGGGCAGTATTGGCTTTGACATGCCGGAGGCTGGAGTTGAGATCGGCCCGGACGGCCGGATTGGCAATATCATACGGCGAGAGCGGAATCAGGCCCATAAGATTATCGAGGAATTCATGCTGGCCGCCAATGAGGCAGTGGCCGAGACCTTTGCCCGACATGATTTTCCGGCCATTTACCGAATCCATGAAAAGCCGGATGAGATCAAGGTGGCCGAGTTTGTTCACTTTCTCCAGACCCTGGGATTTGAATTGCCGACTGAAACGATTTCTCCCGGCTGGTTTAATAAAATACTCACATTCACCAAAGGCACAAAGCATGAATACATTGCCAATAACCTGCTTCTGCGTACCATGAAGCAGGCCCGCTACTCCCCTGATAATGTGGGTCATTTTGGCCTGGCAGCTTCCTGTTATACCCATTTCACTTCGCCGATCCGCCGTTATCCAGACCTGATGGTCCATCGTGCCCTGGCCGCGCTGATCAGCCGCAGTCAGCCGCCGGAAGGAATTGCCCTCAATGAGGCCGGCGAATTTCTGTCCAAACGGGAACGGGCAGCCACGGAGGCGGAATGGGCCCTGCTTGACCGTTTAAAAGTCCTCTATATGGCAGATAAGGTAGGGCAGAGTTTCAAGGGAATGGTCTCCGGCGTGACTTCCTTCGGCATTTTTATTGAGTTAAGTAATATTTTTGTCAACGGTGCGGTGAGCATGAGTGATCTGAAAGGCGATTATTATCATTTTGATGAAAAAAATTACCGTTTGCTCGGGGAGCACACCGGCTCAATCTTCCAGATCGGTGATGAAATCCGGGTAAAGCTTGTCAAGGCCGATATGCAGCTTTATCGGCTCGAATTTGTCGTGGATGAAGAGTAACTGTTCAGCAGCACCCCACCTGTACGCGATCAGTCTGGTTCACATAGGACTACTATAGTTTTCCAGCCTGCTTGCGTACATCTGGAGCACTGCTAAACAGTTACAGCATGGCACTTAGGGGAAATTATATGCAACCATATTTAAATAGTTACGATGAAGAGTGATGAAAAGTAAGACGTCTGTTGCCGACCTGCTGGCCAATGTGGCCATTGTTCTCGTCCGGCCGAAATATCCGGAAAATATCGGGGCAGCGGCCCGCAGTGCCCAAAATATGGGCATCAACCAATTGCTTGTTATCCACAATGAACTGCCGGATCAGGAGAGGATGTATAAAATGGCAACCTGTCATGCCAGGGAGCTCATCGACGGAATACGCCTTTATCAAAATCTGGCTGATGCCCTGACAGAGTTTTCCTGGGTTGTGGGTACCACGGCTCGTCAGGGAAGACAGCGGCGCCTGATTACTTCACCCGAGAATATGGTGGCCGGGCTGCTTCCCAAGCTGAACAACAACAAAATCGCTTTGCTGTTTGGCCCGGAAGACAGCGGCCTGACCAATGAGGACCTGAAATTCTGCAACAGCGTCACGACGATTCCCACGGCTGATTTTTCCTCCCTGAATCTGGCCCAGGCCGTGGCGATTCTCTGTTACGAAGTGTATAAGGGCGTACGGTCTTCTCGCGGCTGGAAAAAAATCAGCCCGAAACTGGCCAGCTCCTACGAGTTTGAAACTACCTATGGACTCATCGAAGAAATGCTGCGCTGCATTGGCTCCTTAAAGGAGACCGATTATGATCACTGGATGAAAAATATCCGTCATTTTCTCGGCCGTGTTGAGTTAAAGGCCAGGGATACGAAGTTTCTGCAATTAATTTGTCGGCAGATTATAGACCATTGCAGCCAAAGGGGGAAAAATAAAAGGAGATGAAGCAGATTGGACAGAAATAAACTGCGTAAACTGATATTGCAGAAAAGAGAGGCCTTGACCCCTGCCGAGAGGCGGAGTAAAAGCAAAGCAATTATTGACAACCTCTGGCGGATCGAGCAGTTTGCCAGAGCCGGTACCATCTTTTCCTATGTCCATTTTCGCAGTGAGGTGGAGACGCTTCCCCTGATTGGGCAGGCCCTGGCCCGACAGATACGGGTCAGCGTACCATTGACCCTGGTTGCGGAATCCAGGCTTGAGGCCTATGAAATCCTGAATCCGGCAAAGGAACTCAAGCCGGGCTACTGCCGGATTCCTGAACCGGATCCCACTCAGGCAAAGCGAATTGATCCCGGTGAAATCGAAGTTGTATTACTGCCCGGCAGCGTCTTTGATCTCCGTGGCGGGCGTCTTGGTTATGGCGGCGGCTATTATGATCGATTCCTGGACCGGGAGGCTCCCCGTGCCCTGCGTATCGGTCTTGCCTTTGAGCTTCAGGTTGTTGATACAGTACCGCTGCTGGCCCATGATGAACGAATCCACTACTTGGTGACGGAAGAGCGAATTGTCGTAACAACGCAGGTTCAAGGTTCAAAGGTTCATGGTTAATTACTGCCACACCAGTTACTCTTCTTGCCGACGAGGCATGGAACAGGAGATCGTAAATGCGAAAAACAGCAATATTTAAGGATAATCTCTTTATGGAGCATGATCCCGGCTATGATCATGTTGAATCGCCGGACCGTCTCCGGGTGATTTATGAGATGCTGGAAAAACCGGAATTGCAGAAATTGTTTGTCTTTCCTGGAGCTAATCCGGCCTCCCACGATATTCTTGAAATGAACCATACACCGGAGCTGGTTGCAAGAATCGCCTCCACTGCGGGTAGCTCCTTTGACATGCTCGATCAGGATACAAGAACATCAGCAAAGTCCTATGATGCCGCCTGTCTGGCTGCCGGTTCGCTGGTTGAAGGAGTGCGGATGCTCGTTGACGGCGAGGCGGATAACGCTTTTGCCCTGGTTCGGCCGCCCGGACATCACGCGGAAAAAAATCAGGCCATGGGATTCTGTCTTTTTAACAATGTTGCAATCGGCGCCCATTATGCCATTGAGCATCTGGGTCTGAAGCGGGTGCTGATTGTCGACTGGGATCTGCATCACGGCAATGGCACCCAGCATAGTTTTTACGACACGGACAAGGTCCTCTATTTTTCCACCCACCAGTATCCTTATTATCCCGGCAGTGGTGCGGCAAGCGAGATTGGCGCCGGAGCCGGCAAGGGCTTTACGGTGAATGTCCCCCTGCCCGGCGGTATGGCGGATAGTCAATATGCCAGGATCTTCAATGAAATTCTCATCCCGGTTGCCAGACAGTATCAACCGGAGCTCATTCTGGTTTCGGCCGGATTCGATATTGCCATGGGTGATCCCCTCGGCAGCATGAACATCACCTCGGAAGGGTTTGCCTATATGGCCCATGTTCTGCTTGGACTTGCCGATGAACTCTGCAACGGCCGTCTCCTTTTGACCCTTGAGGGAGGCTACAATCTTCAGAATCAGTTAAAGGGTGTGCTTGCCGTTCTCACGGTTCTGGTGGGCCGTGATTTTCTGAAACAGGAAACTCTTGATCTCCTGACAAACAGTGATACGCCACTGACCGTTATTGATCAGGTGCAGGATGTCCTACGGGATTATTGGAAGTTTAAAACTACCTGACTGGTTAGGCAGTACTCTAACCCCCTAAAGCGGAAGTGAACTTAGAATTAATTAGGATAAGTGCCTTGGCGGTAGACATAACCACCTTATTTCAATAGTAATTTTTAGTTTCTTGTTTTTTATGACAGAAGCTCGGGAGTAAGGCACTAAAAAAACAACTCAGATCCAAAAAAAATACGGAAGGAACTGGAAATGCAAATTTCACAAGAAGAAATTCTCCAGGTGGCCAAACTGGCTCGACTGGAAATGCGCGGGGATGAACTGAAAAACATGACCGAACAACTTGACCGCATCCTCAGCTATATTGCCAAATTGAAAGAGCTGAATACGGACGGCGTTACACCGACAACCCATGCCCTTGCCATTAATAATGCCTTTCGTGAAGATACAGTGAAAGACTCACTACCCCGGCAGGAGGCTCTGGCCAACGCACCAGAGCAGAATGGTGAATCCTTTGTCGTTCCCAAGGTGATTTAACCATGAAATTATATGAACTTACCATCCATAAACTGCAGGAAATGCTTGCTGGTCGAGAGATCTCCGCTGTTGAGCTGACAAGCTCTGTTTTAGACCGCATTGAGAAGACCGAGCCCAAGGTGAATGCCTATCTTACCCTGGAGGCGGACAAGGCACTTGAGCAGGCTGAAGCGGCTGACAAAAAACTTACGGAAAAACAGGCGGGACCCCTCTGCGGCATCCCCCTTGCCATCAAAGATGTGATGTGTACCAGGGGGACGCGCACCACGGCAGGTTCAAAAATTCTTGAATCCTTTGTGCCGCCCTATGACGCCACTGTCATTGAAAAGCTTCGTTCCGAAGGAGCGGTTCTTGTCGGCAAGGTGAGCATGGACGAGTTCGCCATGGGCTCAGCCAATGAAAACTGTGCCTACGGGGTGCCGCATAATCCATGGAATCTTGACCATATCTGCGGTGGTTCCAGCGGTGGATCCGCTGCCTCTGTCGCTGCGGCGGAATGTATCGCCTCTCTGGGATCGGATACCGGTGGTTCAATCAGACAACCAGGTTCCCATTGCGGTGTTGTCGGCCTGAAACCCACCTATGGCAGGGTTTCCCGTTTCGGCCTGCTGGCCTTTGCCTCGTCTCTGGACCAGATCGGGCCGCTGACAAAAGATGTGCCGGACTGTGCATTGATGCTCAATGCAATATGCGGCTATGATCCAAGAGATTCAACATCGGTTGATCGAGGCGTTCCTGATTACTGTGCTGCCCTGAAAGATGATTTGCAGGGAATGACCATTGGTATTCCAAAGGAATATTTTGGTGCGGGACTCGATCCGGAGGTTGAAAAGGCTGTTTTAAATTCCATTAGCAAACTCAAGGAGGCAGGCGCGGAAATAAAAGATGTCTCTCTGCCCCATACCGAATACGGCGTGGCAGCCTATTACATCATTGCTCCGGCCGAGGCCAGCTCCAACCTGGCCCGCTATGACGGCGTCAGATACGGATTTCGCAGCCAGGAGAGTGAGTCTCTGCTGGAAATGTACAGCAAAACCCGCTCCCAGGGTTTTGGCGATGAGGTTAAAAGAAGAATCATCATCGGCACCTACGCTCTTTCTTCCGGCTACTATGACGCCTATTACAAAAAAGCCTCCCAGGCGCGCACTCTTATTGTCGAAGATTATAAAAAAGTCTTTGCTGAATGTGATGTCCTGATCTCGCCCGTTGCCCCGTCTCCGGCCTGGCGTATCGGAGAAAAAACCCATGACCCCTTAAGCATGTATCTTATGGATGCCCTGACCATTCCGGCAAACCTTGCCGGAATCCCGGCCATGTCCGTGCCCTGCGGCTTCAGTACGGATGGTCTGCCTATAGGCGTACAGATTCAGGCCTCCCATTTCGAGGAGGAAAAGCTGCTCCGCGTCGCCGGTAATCTTGAAAAACTGCTGGGGATTTCCTCTGAAAAACCGTCTTTGGGTTAGACGTTTTTCCTTTTTCGAGTCTGAATTATGACCCTTTTTCAAGTTATTGCAACGCTGGTAACCCTGGCTGCAATTTTCAGCTACATCAATTATCGCTACATCAAGTTCCCGACAACAATAGGGCTGATGGCGCTGTCACTTGCCGTTTCTCTGGCAATGATTGCCATGGAAGGGGTTGGTTGGTTCAGCCTGGATGAGCATGCGCGCACGCTTCTAAACAGAATTGATTTTTATGAAACCCTGATGCACGGGATGCTGGCCTTTTTGTTGTTTGCCGGCGCCCTGCACGTCAATTTTAATGATCTGCGCAACCATACCCTGATCGTTTTTCTGCTGGCAACAGCAGGGGTGCTGGCATCAACTTTTCTTGTCGGGCTCATGACCTGGCAGGCCCTGCAATGGGTTCATCTCAATATTCCAATTCTATACTGTTTTTTGTTCGGCGCTCTAATTTCTCCCACCGATCCAATTGCCGTGATCGGGATCATGAAAAAGGCCGGAGCACCAAAAAGCCTGGAGACAACAATCACCGGCGAATCGCTTTTTAACGACGGTATCGGGGTCGTGGTGTTCCTGGTGCTTCTTTCGTTTACGGGTGAGTCGCATCACGACGCCGGGCTGTCCTCCATAGGGCAGCTTTTTGCCAAGGAGGCCATCGGCGGTCTTCTGTACGGCGGCGGATTGGGATATTTAACCTATCAGATGCTGAAACGGGTGGATAACTACCAGGTGGAGGTGCTCATTACCCTGGCAACCGTTACCGGCGGTTATGCTTTAGCTGAAGCGCTTCATGTTTCCGCGCCGCTGGCCATCGTGGTCGCCGGGTTGCTGACCGGCAACCATGGCCGTACCTTCGGCATGTCCGAAACCACCCGTATTCATCTCGATACATTCTGGGAACTGGTGGACGAAGTACTCAATGCCATTCTTTTTGTCTTGCTTGGGCTGGAGATACTCATCCTTCCCCATGATCTTCGTATTATCCTGATCGGCTTTATGCTTATTCCCGTGGTGCTGCTCGCCCGATTTATCGTCGTTGGCAGTATGGTCACACTGGTTCGGCGCATTCGGGAATGTACTCCAGGCGCAATAAAGATCATAACCTGGGCCGGATTGCGCGGCGGCATTTCGGTGGCGCTTGCCCTGTCGCTCCCCAAAAGTCCGGAACGCGATATCATTGTGACCATTACCTATGTGATCATGGTTTTTTCCATTCTGGTCCAGGGACTGTCGGTGGGTCGGCTTATCGGTAAATGTTCTGTAAAGTGAAGGGATTCTCGACTATCCTACCTCAATAAGTGGTGGCATATCGACCACCTCCCCCTTTAGTCGGTAGTGAGCCTGAGAGACTCCGAAGGGGGATTGAGGGGGATTTGTTTGTAGATTGCCACCTAATGTCATTAACTTAAGGACTTCTCCGAAAAAGTCCCCCTTAGAAAAAGGGGGATTTAGGGGGATTTTTCAGCCATAGTTAAATCCCCCCAAGCCCCCCTTTTTCTAAGGGGGGAGATGTAGAGCTTAAGTTAATGACATTGGATTGCCACCACTTATTGAGACGTTACCGACTTCCCCTGTCGAGTGGGAACTGTCAGCGTAACCAATCACGGGGCAGGCACCAAATTGGAATTACAAGGAAAAATTTGTAAGTGGTCACGGGTGCTGCAGGTCTGTGCAGGTAAGCACAGACTCCGTGCGGTGCCCATGATCACTCACCCTGCAGCGATTGAAAGTCCAGGCCTGAAGGTTCCTGAAAAACCCGCAAACCAAATTCCGGCAACACCTCCGGAATGTGGTCAAAAATATCGGCCTGGATATCTTCGTAATTGGCCCAGACCTGGTCGCTGCTGAATACATAGATTTCCATGGGAAGCCCCTTGGAGGTCGGCGGTAGATGCCTGACCAGGAAAGTCATGTTTACATTCTGTGCCTTTTTACGTCTGCCGCACCATTTAATGGTACTCCCCGCTCACCTGACACTCCTCCAGCAATAAGGTGTGGAAACCGAGTCTTTTCCACACCTTATTTTCAATTGGTTCATTTTAACATCAAAAGGCGTGTAAAGAGTCTCACGTTGTCCAGTAGCTTGCACCTCTCAGCAGCACGATTCATGGCGACGTAAATATTCGGCTAGCAACCCATCTTTGCTCGATCCGGACTGTTTACATATAACTCAATATAGCTCTCAGTCTGGATCAAGCAAACCTGGGGCTGACACCGTTTCGCTGTTATCCAAACATTTACATTCTGGTGGTTTTAGCAATGATTTAGCATAAGCAGAATATTTACATGGCGACCATTATTTTTTTTAAAAATTTCACTCTTTGGAAACTACGTGATAGAATTTGTCAGGATTAAAAAAAATATTTTCTTGAGAAGTCGTCATGCCAAAATTATCCCTATCATCTCCGTCGAATTATATACAACTTGAACACCAGGTATCTTACGTATGAAAAATTTTAAATCAGTTTTTCAACTCGTCTTCATTGTTCTCCTGGTCTCTGTTTCCAGCTCGACCTATGCCAGCACAATTACTGCATTTGGCCCAAAACAGTATGTTCGTACTACCGGCGCGCCGAATATTTATACCGATACATTCAGGGCCGAACCTGGAGAAGCATTGCTTGTGATCAGGAACGGTGAGGCAGTGGAGGAGAAAGGAAAAAACAGTCGTGTCAGAAGCGGCGTTATCAGCCTAAACGGAACGGTGCTGTTCAGCCATGATGACTTCAAGCATCAGACCTATATTCTGGAAACACCCATCAACTTTCAGGAGAGCAACTCTTTACGGATAGAGCTTGAGAGTATACCGGGCACCTTTATTTCTATCGAGATTATACAGGAAATCATTGATCCTGTAATCGATCTACTTGCCTCTGATCTGCAGGCCGATTCCGCACACTGTCCGGAATATATTAACATCAGTCTGCGATTGACCAATACCGGAGAAGCAGAACTTCCTGCAGGCATACCCGTTGCTTTTTATAACGGCAACCCTCAGGAAGGGGGAACTTTGATAGGCACTGCGACAAGTATGACGCCATTGTCGCCGTCGGATAACGAAAATATTTCCTTCCAGTGGTTCAATTCGTCTGTGGAAGAAGCGGTTCTTTATGCCCAGGTGGATGATGACGGCACAGGCACGGGCGCCTACGAAGAAGTGGATGAAGCCAACAATCTAATTTCAGTTGAAGCGCTCCTTTGCAAGATGGCGCCTCCTGGTGACAGCAGCCTGTCAGGCCGGGTTATCGACGCCGTAAACGGCAATTTTCTTGCCGGAGTACAAACGTTTCTGCATGCCGATGACAATGGCTCCCCCGGTGCGGTTGTGGCAAGTTTTGAAACCGATAGCGAAGGCGCATTTCTTTTTTCCGACCTGGCACCAGGTTCCTATTTTATTTCTGCCACGCACTCCGGCTATATTGATAATCAACGAGCAGTTACTGTTGGTGAGAATGTACAGTTGACGAATCAGGATCTGGTCCTTTCTCCTGTACTGAATGAAGACGAAATCCGCATCATTCTCACCTGGGGAGAGAGGCCTGCTGATCTGGAGGCCCATCTAACCGCACCGAATCAGGACGGCTGCCGCTATCACTGTTATTACTGGAACAAAAGTATCCCGGACGCAAATCTGGATCTGGACGATCGGAATGGTTACGGTCCAGAAACAATCACCATTACCGACAAGGTTTCAGGAACGTACCGATACTACGTGCATGATTTCACAAACCGCTATAGCAATAGCCGGTGGCTTGCTCTTTCCGGAGCAGAGGTCAAGGTATATTCCGGCAACAGGGAACCGTTGGTCTTTACTGTCCCCAATGGTTACGGCAACGTCTGGCATGTTTTCGACCTGAACGGTGAGACCGGTGAAGTCACTCCGGTGCATATCATGGCTCGCCAACCTGAACCCGGACGGATCGACTATCCAACAATCACCTCCGGGGCGCCACGAAATGCCTATTGGAATTCCCCCTATTCCTATCAAGTGCAGGCTACAGATCCGGATAATGATATCCTTACCTATTCCTTACAGCAGACACCGGAAGGAATGACGATTGATCCGGATACAGGCTTAATCGAGTGGACACCATCCGGCAGCCAAAGCGGTTGGTACAATGTTACAGTCAAAGTTGATGACGGACGCTGCGGAGAGGTCACGCAGTCTTTTAATGTTTATGTCAACTCGCAACCGACAGCCCAGTTTACGGTAGATCCGTGCTCCGGCATGAATCCCGGCGGCAACATCACGTTAAGCTGGTCAACAACTCGAGCTTCAACCATCCTGATTGATCAGGGCATTGGAGAGGTGCCGGCAAGCGGCAGCCTTACTATACCTTCACCAGAGACACCAACTAAATTTAATCTTACCGCCTTCAATGATGCGGCCTTAATCAAAAGATCCGTTCCGACAGCTCCGTATACATATTTCTATTTTTCTCCCAACCGCATCTATCTCGGGGAGAGTACAACCTTATATTGGGATCCCAGGTGCGCTACAAGTGCCAGCATAGACCATAATGTCGGGGAAGTAACATCATCGGGTTCAATAGTATTGACTCCTTCTGAGACAACCTCATACAACCTGACAGTAACCAATGCCGCCCGGACACGGGATTACCGGGCCACGGTATATCTTGTTGAGCCTCCTGCACCTTCTCCGCCAGGCGGTTCGATTTCCATTACACCAAATTGCAACCTGACACCGGGAGAACCGTTAACGTTATCCTGGCGGACAAACAATGCTACAAGCATCAGCATTGCCCCGGACATAGGTGACGTTGAGTCAATCGGCTCATTGACGGTCTATCACACGGAACCCGGCAGCTATAGGCTGACCGCTACAGGTGAAGGAGGTTCCATAACCAGAACAGTCAGTTACCCGAATTATCCCAGCCTGTCCTTTTACGTTTCACCGTCCTATGGTCTTGATCTGGGGGACAGTGTAACGCTGCACTGGTCTGCCGGTTGCGCTGACACGGTGACCATGAATCAGGGGATCGGCGAGGTGGACGCAATCGGCAGTTTGACGGTCACACCGGAAAGCCTGCCCATAACCTATATCCTGACTGCTGAAAATGAGAAGGGGCCTGTTTCTCGAGGTATTACGCTGTATCAGATACCACCACGAGGAACATTCACTGCCACCCCCGCCATACTCAAGGTCGGCGACAGCAGTACCTTGACCTGGAGCAGCACCCGTGCCACTTCGTGTAGCATTACGCCGGATATCGGTTCGGTGGATCTCAACGGCTCCATGACAATTACCCCGACCAAACCCACGAGCTACACATTGACCATGGTCGGTCCGGGAGGGACCTACCGCCGCGCGATATATGTTGGTTTCGTGTATCCCATGGCCGACCTGAAAGCCTCTTCTCCGACCATCAACGAAGGGGAAAGCGTTCAGCTGAGTTGGGTTTTTGCCAATGCGACCAGCTGCGTCATCGATCAGGGGATAGGCGAAGTTGAACTGGGCGGTGAAGTGACTGTTACACCTGCGATTACCACAACCTATACAATGACGGCAACGGGACCGGGCGGCACTGCCACCGACCGGCTGACTATCAATGTTATTCCTGCCGATCCGCCGCCGACCGTCAGCCTGTCAACAAACGACAACTTCATCATCCGTGGCGGTTCAGCAGTTCTCAACTGGGAGAGCAAATACACCGATTCACTGATAATCGAGCCTTATATCGGCACTGTCGCCGCCACCGGGACAAGAACGGTGTCACCGGAGGTGACAACCACCTACACGGCAACAGCCACCGGACCGGACGGCACCGCTACGGCCAAGGTAACGGTGACCGTCCTGCAGCCGTCACCGAGCCTGACCCTGCAGGCCGAACCCATAAGTATCATGGCTGGCGAATCTGCGCTTCTCTCCTGGACCAGCAGAGATGTTGATCGTATCATTTTTAATCAGGGAATAGGCAATGTGGCGCTGCAGGGTTCCCTGACGGTATCTCCCAATACAACAACAACCTATACGGCCACGGCCACCGGTCCGGGAGGTACGACAACAAGAAGTGTTACGGTTACCGTTCGCTATCCGGTGCCGACCATCAACCTGAGCGTCGACAAAGATACTCTCATGAATGGAGAGTCAGCAGTTCTGACCTGGACTTCATCACATGTGGAATCAGTAAGCATTGCTCCTGGCATTGGCGTTGTTGCTGCCACTGGCTCCATCACGGTTTCTCCCACTGAGACAACGACCTACACCATTACCGCCACAGGTCCGGGAGGTTCGGCTGTTTCCAGTAAAACAGTAACCGTAATCAGCAATCCGGCTCCCACTGTAAGTATTACTACTGCCTCCGACACTATTCAGGCCGGAGAGTCTGTGATGCTGAGCTGGGTTGCAACCGATGCTGATTCTGTCAGTATCGATCATGGTGTGGGCAGTGTGACTGCCAATGGTTCTGTCGAAGTGTATCCTGCCGAGACCACAACCTACACCATCTCCGCTTCGAATTCAGATCATCCTATCCCTGTTACAGAGAGTATTACCGTTACAGTGATGTGGCCGCAACCTACTGTATCCTTTCATGCAGATACCCTGGATGTTTCTATGGGTGGATCTGTTGTTCTGACTTGGGAAACAACCGATGCACAAGCCGTCAGAATTGAACCTGACATAGGAACTGTAGCGGTAACCGGATCAATGGAAGTTAAGCCGACCAAAACGACAATATTCACAATTACGGCAATGAATCCTGTTGGTACAATATCTGATAATTTACGAATTTTTGTCACTAGCCCGACAGGTTATTTTTACGGAAATCCAACTCCTGCCGAACAAGCTGTTTTGGAAGCCATTAACCGTGCGCGGCTTAATCCCTCTGGTGAGGCAGACCGCCTGGGCATTGATCTCAATGAAGGACTTGCTGATGGAACGATTAGCGCAAAGGCTGTTCAGCCCTTAACCTTTAATGCCTGTTTGCATCAGGCAGCCGGTCTACACGCTCAAGATATGATTGATCAACAATATTACGGTCATGATTCTCAGGATGGAAGAGCGTTCTGGGATCGTATTTTGGCTGTTGGCTATCAATATGATACTGTCGGTGAAAATATTGCATATACAGCTGCTGGCAGTCCATTAAGTGAATTGGATACATTGCTATTTTTTCAGGATGCGCTGTTCCTTGATAATGGTGTTGAAGGGAAAGGACATCGCCTGAATATACTTTCTAGCCCTTTCAAAGAAGTGGGGCTTGCCTCGGCATATGGCAGCTATGGAGAAGATCCATATTGTTATAAATTTACGTGCGATTTTGGATCTCCATCTTCTCAGACATCTTCTTTCCTGCTTGGTGTTGTTTATGACGATAAAAACAGTAACGGAATATATGAGGCAGGTGAAGGAGTAGAAAATGTGAATATTCAGATAGTTGAAAGCGGAGAGGAGACAATCTCTGCATCTGCTGGAGGATATGGCATTCCCTTGTCACCGGGATACTATACAATCAAAGCCTTCCTGTCAGATGGAAGAGAATCTATAAAAGAATTTAATATAACAGACCAAAATGTAAAAGTAGACTTCCTGGTCAGTGATTTCAGCCATCCTCAACCGAACGTAGGAATCACCTCCACTCATCAGAATATCCAAGGCGGAGACATTGCCACTTTGACATGGTCTTCAATGAATGCAGAAACTTGCATTATAGAGCCCGACATTGGCAATGTTGATGTAAGTGGATCAATAACCGTATCCCCTGCCGAGATGACAACCTACACGATTACTGCATCAGGCCTTGGCGGCACAGCTGTTGATGATGTCACTGTTTGTGTGCATGATCAATCAAACCAGATCTCTGCTGATCTCAGCGTGAGCCCGAAAATCATTGGATCTGGTGAATTCACCACTTTAACCTGGACAACGTCCGGGGCTGACAGCTGTAGAATTGAGCCTTCCATAGGTATTGTTGAGTTAAATGGCTCAATGACAATATCGCCTTCAGCAACTACAGAGTATACAATTATTGCTTCAGGTGTCGGTGGCACAGCCCAAGGCAATGTCACGGTTAATGTGGCTCAGCCCTTCTCTACTATTAATGGTTCAGTAACCAACAGTGCAACAGGCGATCCGATTCCTGGTGTGACCATCAGTGCTGATGACGGTGTTCAGGTTCATTCTATTCAGACAGACTCATCGGGAGAGTTTGAAATGAGGACAATAACTCCGGGTGAAATTACCTTAACCTTTAAAATGGCCGGATTCACTCCTTTGGAGACGATTTTCAATCTGGAAGGTGGCCAAACTAAAACTGTTCACATTAATCTGAACGAGAACCCTCCCGAATCCACCGAAGTGACAGCTACGGGTACAGTTCAAGATGCTCAAACCGGCGCTCTGCTGGATGGAGCTCATGTTTCGATTACAGATTCGGATAAAACCCAATCAACATTTACACGTAACGACGGGTCATATTCGGTTTCAGGTGTATTGCCTGGATTTGTTGAGATAACAGTTAATCATGCAGGTTATCTTCCTGAGACAAGGCAATCAAATTACGACACACCTGGCATCTGGCAGGGTAATTTTGAACTGTACAGGGAGGCTGCACTGGTCACGGTGCAGGGAACCATTATCAATTCTGCCACATTACAGCCGGAAGAGGGCGTTGCTGTAATTGCCGAGGGGATGGATATTTCCGACGTGACCGATATGGATGGTGCATTCAGTTTGAATAATGTGCCCATGGGAGAGCTGACCTTACATATTTTAAAGGCAGATTTTAATGATACCAGGGTTACAATGCAGGTTGACGCTGATCCTTATTCTCTGGACTTTGTCTTTCCCTATACGGATGGGCTTACATATCCGGAAAAAATAGATAATAATATTGTCGGAATCATTAATGACGGTATAACCGGCCAACCGCTTGCCGGGGCAATTGTAAAAGTTATTGGCACATCAATTGAGGAAACAACGGACCAGGATGGCGAATTTTCGCTTACAGGTCTCCCGGACGGCAACATTCAAATTACGGCCATGGCCGTCAACCATGAGGCGGTTGCCGTGTATCCTACTGTTGTGCCCGGCGCCTCAGATACTTTCATTTTTCATCTTTCGCCGACAACAAGAGGGACTGTTACCGGCACAGTCACCGATGCTGAGACCGGAGAGCCAATTTTGAATGCCCGTCTCGGTATAGGGGTGGGAGCCCTTGTCGGAGCTCAAACAGAGGCTGACGGTACCTTTAATATGCTGGGTGTGCCATCGGGAAGCTATACGGTCACTGCCGGTCATCCTGCTTACATGAAGGATGAAAAGAGTTCTATAATCGTGCAAGATGACGTATCAAGCACTGTTGATTTTGTTTTGACCCCTCGTTCCGAAACCGGTTCTCTTGAGGGGATCATTACTGATAAAGAAAGCGGAGAGCCAATATCCGGTGCCGTACTTGAGGAAGAAGTAACCGGAATCAGTGGATCCACTGACATCAACGGCTATTATTTACTCAATGATTTGCCGGCAGGGTTGGTCTCGTTCATTATCAATGCAGAAGGGTATCCTGACACCATTCGGGCCACCGCAGTTGATGCGGAGACAGATAACGATACACCTGCGGTCGCCACCTTTGATATCATTCTGGATCCCATTGACCCTTCTCCTCCTGATTCCGCCTCTGCTTTGGTTATCGCTGCGGAAGGAGGTAGCATCGAGAGCCCTGACAAGCGTTTCATGATGGTCATTCCTCCCGGAGCGTTAAGCGGGGATGCAATAGTTACCTTAATGTCACCAACAACGGGTCCGGATGTTAATCCTGGAGATATTTTAAATCTTGATCCCGTATTAGGGGAAAATGAGGTGGTTTCCCTGGGACAGTTGATACAAATTGCTGTAGAGCCATCAGTAAAGGGTGCCGAAGTTCCAACAATAAATGGTTGGGTCGTATTGGCCGGCAGGTATTTCCAGTCAACGATAGATGCGTTGAATTTGGATGAAAGCACAGTCTTTCCGTACTACTGGGATGGAACCAACTGGACGGTTATGCAGATCAAACCCTATGAATTTGCTGTGGATGAAATTAACAACCGACATATTGTTGCTGTTAATTTTTCCGTGACGGAATCCGGCGATCCCATCGCTGTTGATTTGAGCATGAAAAAACCGGTGCTGCTCGCCTCGCTCGATGATTATATTCCCGATTTTGCTGTTGCCCGTCTTTATACATTTATCCAGGCTGCATCAATGCTCATAGACCTGATAGATATGCCGCCGAACGCATATATTTATGACAAAGATGGGTTGGATATTCTTAATAATATAAAATCAGAACAGATACCCAATGACAATGCCTTGCCTTTACTTATAGTTCACGGATGGACACCTATGGCCACTTTGTTGAACCAGAATCATACCGATCCAAATTCTAATAAAACTTATAAATACATTGTCGATGATTTAGTTACTGCCACTAATGGTGTTTATCGTCCTATGTTCGGTACCTATAACTCGCGTAGCGGAATTGTTGACAGCGGCAACAGTTTGGCAAACGCGTTTGAAGCACTTAATGTAAAAGGAAACCCGGGGGCCTCAGCCAGAGCTACCGGTGAGTTTCCATACTTTGATACATTCGGCTTCAGCATGGGAGGGCTTGTTTCGCGTACTCTGCAAGCCAAGAACCAGGGTGTTCATAATATGGTGATAGCTGCCACCCCGAACCATGGAACCCATTTTCTGCTTAAGAAACTAGAAAAAACACCTTTTGTTTCTCTGTGGAAAACAATATTGAATCTCTGGTCTCCCGGGACAATGGATCTCTATCCGTACGACGATAGTGCTTTGTCGGCCTGGTCAAGTGGCAACCCTACGTTATATAATCTGAACAGGTCTTCTTCGTGCATGCCGCAGGCTAATATGGCCCTCATTGCAGGAACAGACGGGGTTCTTGACCCACTTCTTGATCTCCTGTTGGGTCATAATGACAAGGTTGTCCCTGTTGATAGCGTGTTTTGTCGGACTACTGCTACGGATGACGACAATAAGTCGTTGTTAAAGGTTAACTTTTGGGCCGAAAAAAAGGAATCTTTAGCTGAATTTGATCATCTTAAATTTGGCTCTCAAAAGTACCGGATAAAAGACCATTCTGAAGTTTATAAACCCATCCAAGAGGGATTATCAGACTGGTTAGTGGGAACAAATATTAATTCCTATTTCACCACCTACGATGACAAACTTACAATTGAGTACACGGAATCAGAAGTTGAGGTGCAATATAATGTTCCGAAAGGAGAGCATGACCGTGTTGTACTCGTCATCTACGGTCAGGATGGAAATGAGCAATGGCATATAGGCGGAACCCATGTGGATGAATTTGGTAATGTAAAATTTGCAGAAACTATTTATAAAAATTCAAAAGATCGAGATGAGCCACTTCTCCTACACACGAACATGTTATTTAAACGGGAAGCTGGGATCAGATTGGTTGTAACTGAACTTGTGTCCCTTAAGCCGGGACAGACAACAGTACCTTTTGAGCCAAGTGCAAATTTTAGCATGCCGAGTAAGGAATAAAAGGACGCTATCATGATATGCAAGAAAATTATCAAGACAATTTTTTTATTTTTTATTCTCTCTA
>JAYEPA010000294.1:0-1550 GCA_034723545.1 Thermodesulfobacteriota bacterium
TTCCATAAATCTCATTATTCTGACCTCCTGTAACAATTTTGTCCGTTTCATAAGCACCTCCAAGGCACTTATCGAAACCGGACAATTGATGTGTTATAAAAGAGGACAGTTTATTTGTTCGTAACAATGACATATTTTTTGCTTGCAAATATGAATCAATCATCCTATTATATAAATAATACACCTGCCATGCCTCTGCCTTTTCGGTATGCACACTTTGGCGGGTTTTTTTATGCCCGTAGGAGCCGGGCATGACCATTTTCAACAAACCGCCTCTTTCCATCTCAGAGCACATCAGCCAGTGGATCAGCCGGGGTCTCCTCATTCCTGACCTGGCCCGTGCCCGTCGCTATCTATCGGTCATCAGCTATTACCGGTTCAGCGCCTACACTCTCCCTTTTCAAGTGGGGGATACAGAACATCATTTCATGGCCGGAACAACTTTTGAAGCTGTTCTGGATCTCTACATCTTCGACCGCCGACTCCGTCTTCTCATACTGGATGCCATTGAGCGGATTGAGGTAGCATTGCGAGCTCGGATGACCAATATCCTGGCCGAGAATCATGGTCCGCATGCATGTTTCAAAAAGGAAATCTTTGATACCCGCTATAATCATGATTGGCTGACCCAGCAGATCCGCAGAAAATGCGATGACAGTCAGGCCGAGACCTTTATCAAGCATTACCGGGCCAAATACACTGATCCGGAGCTTCCTCCTGTGTGGAAGGTTATGGAAATCCTGACCTTCAAGGAAGTCTCTGTTCTTTTTTCTCAGTTGCGCCTGAAAAAAGATAAGAAGGCCATTGCCTCGTTCTGGGGCCTGCCGGACACCGTCTTAAAATCCTGGTTCAGGTCCCTGTCCGATTTGCGGAATATCTGTGCCCACCATGCGAGAACCTGGAACCGTGAGTTCGGCAGCAGGCCGGTATTGCCCAGGAAAACACCTTCCCCTTGGCCGGATTTTAGCCGTCCACTTGCTGATTCAAGGATTGACCCGACCAGGCGGCTGTATTTTTTTCTTGCGGTGGTTGAAATTCTTCTGAAAAGGATAAATCCGGGCTCAACCTGGCACAAACGTCTTTTTGATCTTCTTCAGAGTCATCCCAAAGTGAGCAGGGCTCACATGGGAATGCCGGAAGACTGGGCAGAGGATGCCTTCTGGGGGCTTTCATAGGGCATCATTGGGGGGGTAAAGAAATAAATTTTGGCATCCTTCATGGCAAGCCAAAAGTAGTTTACACTTTGTTCATCCTCTGCTTTTGCAGTGAAATTTGAAACTGGAAATTGGAAATTGGGAAAAACACAAAGATGTAGATGCGTTACCTAATTTCCAATTTCCAATTTCGAGTTTCGACATCCAGCATTCGATTCTATAATGCACCCTTTTGGGGAATAAGTGTAAACCGGTGAATGAAGGATGCCTAAATTTTCAACAATTGATGTATTGAAAGGTTCCCGTATGGCAAACATAGAGCTGACTGAAGACGACCTTCTCACCCTGCAGCGCTGTATCAATGAAGGACTTGAACCACCCCAAGAGCTTGCTAAA
>JAYEPA010000295.1:0-6801 GCA_034723545.1 Thermodesulfobacteriota bacterium
TGAACAGTTACAGACCGAGTTTTTCGGAATATTTTACCTACGCTGAATAGTTACAGTTATTTTTGAGTGAACCCTAAGATCAGACATTCCAGGAGGAAGGAAAAATGGCATGCAAAACAGGAGCAAAGAAAAAAATGGCAAAGGCAGGCAGTAAGAAAAAAAGAAAAGTCATCGTTTCAACAGAATTCACCCTTACCTCGCCTGAATCCGAGTCCGTCTATCTGGCAGGGGATTTCAACGATTGGGACCCAACCCAGTATTCCATGCGGAAATATAAAAACGGCGTCTGCAAAAAGAAACTCAAATTGAAACCGGGCCGTTATGAATATCAGTTTATCGTTGATGGTGAGTGGCAGGTTGACCCGAATAATTCAGACAGTCATGTAAACATCCATGGCTCGAACAATTCAGTGATCACCATTGGCGAGGAGGTCGTTCAGTACAAATAATTTGGGCCTTCCAAGCTGTATAGTTCTTGATTGATTGAAATGCACAAAAAAAAAGCTCCGTGGTTCATTGACCACGGAGCTTTTTTTGTAACCTGACAAACAGAATTCGTAACCGTTAACCAGAGATTATGAATTTCGATAACCACCTGATTGTAACCGGTTACCAGTGCTTCATATTCGTTCATTTGGGACTGCGCAGCATACTAATGCTATGTAAACAGGCCCAAATGGGCGAAGATGAGGTGCTGGTGAACGGTTACCAGAATTCTACTCGGCAATAACCAGTTTCACCAGCTTGTCTCCAGGTTTTACAGCGTCACCAACCTTCACGGAAATCTTCTCAACCTCACCGGCCACTTCAGTGACCACCGGAGTCTGCATCTTCATGGCCTCAAGCATGATCAGACGGTCTCCTGCCTCAACCTTCTGACCGGGCTCCACCACCACCTCACAGACATTGGCGGAAAAAGGCGCCCGCATATCACCGATGGTGGCCAGCTCAGCGATCTCCTCCTTGCTCATCTCGAGCTGTTTGGCTGCTCCTGCCGCCGCCTGCTCGGCCTCCATGACATAAACACGCTGATGATGATCGACATTCAGGTAGACATTGGTGTTGCCGTCTTCATTTTTCTGCTGGGGCCCGACCTGAAGGAGATGCTCCTTGCCATTACAATCAGTAAATTCGATGGTCTCGCCAAGGGTAAAGCCACCACGTTTAAGAAAAATACTGGGCGGCAGAACATAGGCCTGGCCGAATTTCTCTTCAAACTTGAAAAAGTCAACCGCATCATTGGGATGCTGAAGATAGGTGACAAGCTGCTGTTCCGTGGGCGCGTACCCAAGGCGCTCCTCCAGGGTCTCGCGCTCCTTGTCGATATCCATATCCTCGATTTCTTCAATACCGCCCTCTTCCTCAAGGGTTGTGCGCCAATCAGGGCCAAAGGCCTTTTCATAAATCCAGTCGGCAGGCTGATAAAAGGGAAACGGCCCGTATTTACCAAGAAGAAGATTCTTCAGGTCTCCGGAACAGTTGTCATAGCGATCACCCTCCATGACATTGCTGACCGCAGTGGTCCAAAGGATCTGGGAACCAGGCGTCACGCTCCAGTAATTGCCGAGCTCCTTCTGTACCTTGGGAAGCTCATCATGGAGAATTTCAGGCATCCGGTCAAGAAAGCCGCCCTTGACCGCCTGTTCAAAGCTGCTGCCCATGGCGCCGCCGGGAAGTTTATGGATCTGCACGGTGGGCAGAAATCCCTTGAACTGGGATTCAAACAGCTCATAATGCTGCCGCTCGTCCCGCAGGATCTCGGATGTTTCAATGACCGCGTCCACATCAACTCCCACGGCGGTCTTGCCATACTCTTTCAGGGTCTGAATGACGCTGAGCAGCGGCGCCGGGCCAAAATAACCGGTAAAGGCATGATCAGCGGCATCAACAATGGTGGCACCGTTCAAAACTGCGGCAGTGATACGGCCGATATCATTACCATCGGTATTATGACCATGATAATGAATGACCATATCAGGATACTTGTCTTTAATGGCCGCAACCAGATCACCAATCCGCTTGGGTGTTCCCAGACCGCCATGATTCTTGATGCAGAGCAGAATCTCATCCCCGGTGACCTCAAGAATTTCACCAACTTTTTTCACATAATAGTCGTCCGTATGCTCAGGGCCGGTGGAAAAACAGATACAGGGCTCGAGAATCTTGCCCGCCAACTGTACTTCCTCGAAAACAGACTGCATGTTGGGAATATGATTCATAAAATCAAAAACCCGCCAGACATCCACATACTTGGCAAATTCTTTCACCGTAAAACGGATGACATTCTGCGGATAGGGCCGGTAACCAAAAAGATTCACACCCCGGCACAGGGTCTGAAACATGGTGTTGGGCATCTTCTGGCGCAGCAGTTCAAGCTTTAAAAACGGATCTACCTGTTTACGGAGAATATCCACATGCACTGAGGCGCCGCCGGTAATTTCCAAAGAAAAATACCCGGCCTTTTCCCTGGCCTCGGCTGTCAGCAGATCCGTGTGCAGCAAAATTCTATTTTTAAAGTCGGACTGGGATAAATCACGGGCCGTGTTACAGATGACATAGTCATCAATGCTCCGCAGATTTTTCAGCACTTCACTTATACTCATACCTTGAACGATTCGGTCCATGGTGACTCCTTTTTGTTAAAAAGCACTAAGGGGCAGATAGCGAGCTTGCGAGATCTTCGAAGGGGCAAAGGGATTACCCCTTTGTCCTTTAGCCACTAAGCTACTTAGCCTCTCGTATGTAACCTGTTGAAAAACAGTTATAAACAAGCCGCATTATGCGTAAACATTCGGCTTGTATAAAAAAAATACGGAAAACTTGGCTAGTCAATATTGGGCATCAGGCAGCGTATTTATTTTCCTTTTTATGATGAATTTCAGCAATCAACCGAGCCAGCTTGTTCACCTCGGAGACATCCACCGTGTAATCAAAGAGATGCTGATGGGTATCAAGATAGGAGGTGTCAAAATCACCTTTCTGAAAATCCGGATCATTGACCAGATTCAGATAAAAGGGAATCGTGGTCTTTGGCCCGGTGATGACATAATTTTTCAGACAACGGCGGAGGCGGTCCACGGTCTCATTCCATGAAAAGCCAAAAACAGTGAGCTTGACCAGCAGTGAATCATACACATCAGGAATAGTAAAACCCTGATAGACAAAACCGTCCAAACGAACACCATAACCGCCCGGTGAGCGGTAGACGGAAACCGTCTTGCCGCCTTCCGGCATAAAATCATTCTGCGGATCTTCCGCATTGATGCGCATCTCAATGGCATGACCGCGCATCTGGACATCTTCCTGGGAAAAAGACAGCTTTTTCCCGAGGGCCAGCTTGATCTGGGTACGGACAATGTCGATACCGGTCACCATTTCAGACACTGTGTGCTCTACCTGGACCCTGGTATTGATCTCCATGAAATAAAAGTTCATATCATGGTCAATGAGAAACTCCACGGTACCGGCATTAAAATAATTGGCTGCCCGGGTTGCCTTTACCGCTGTTTCGCAAATCCGGTCAAGTAGGTCCTGATCCGGTATCAGTGAAGGGGCAATCTCCACCAGTTTCTGGTTCCTGCGCTGGATGGAGCAATCACGGGTGCCCAGATGAACCGTGGTGCCGAACCGGTCGGCCATGACCTGCACTTCCACATGCTTGGGCTTTACAACGACCT
The DNA here is from genome assembly GCA_034723545.1 of Thermodesulfobacteriota bacterium. Lineage (GTDB taxonomy): Bacteria > Desulfobacterota > Desulfobulbia > Desulfobulbales > SURF-16 > JAGHCC01. The sequence goes on from JAYEPA010000295.1 coordinate 3,678, forward strand.
TTTCAAGATAGACATTTTCATCATTAAAGGCAGCTTTAGCCTCGGCCCGGGCCACCGGATACTCGGCCTTGAGCTGTTCGTCGTTTTCAACCAGACGAATACCCCGGCCGCCCCCGCCCGTGGTAGCCTTAAGCATAATGGGATATTTATATTTAGCGGCAAAATCAAGGGCCTCCTGCAACCCGGCATCGCCGGCGGAAAGATTAGGTGTGCCCGGCACCATGGGAATCCCGGCTTCCTTCATGATCTGCCGGGCAATCACCTTATTACCCAGATTATGGATCACCTCGCTGGAGGGACCGATGAAAATAATTCCGTTATCCTCACAGGCCTTGGCAAAATCAGGATTTTCAGCCAGAAAGCCATAGCCGGGATGAATGGCATCAACATCATGGTCTTTTGCCGCCTTAATCACGGTATCAATATTAAGATAATCGGATCGCGGCCCATCACCTATCCAGACAGCCTCATTCGCCACGCGGATATGCAGAGCCGCGCTGTCCGGCGTTTCATAGATTGCCACGGCAATATGACCAAGCTCCTGGATGGCACGAATGATCCGCAGTGCTATTTCACCACGGTTCGCAACAAGTATCTTCTTTTTCAAAAGGACACCTCTTTTTTCACGTTTTTAATAAAACGGTTTATTTCATGGTCTACAAATGGATTTCTTACTGAGATAAAACAATAAAACAGGCGAACAGGTAAGATCAACCTGATCAACATGAGAATTTAGCACAGAAATGGAATCACAGCAAGCAGAAACGGAAAGCAGACAACCCTGGCAATCCGTTAAATTTTCTTACAGGTACGCTGTTTTTTATTTACGGAGCCTTTTCACCAGACCGGATTTTCGTTCAATCCTTTTGTTAACCGCCTGTCGGAAAACCTCACGGCTGCCGATGATTTTAACGGATTTTCTCGCCCTGGTTACAGCAGTATAAAGCAGCTCCCGGCTCAGGACCTTTGACGGCCTGTCCGGCAAGACAAGAAGAAGATGATCAAACTCGGAGCCCTGACTTTTATGCACAGTCATGGCAAAGACCGTCTCATGGGCAGGCAGGCGAAGAGGCAGCATCTTTCTGATGGCGTCCCCGTCCTTAAAAAAAACTCGTAGCTGGCCGGCATTCTCCCTGTCCCTCAGACATAACCGACCACGGGGTGAAATGGCCGACATATTCTCTACCCCCGCACTGTAGTAATTGATTACAGGGTGCTGCAGATGCGCGAAATCGGCCTGTGAGTCTGTACTGGTGTTACGCGAACAGGCATGATGACAAAGCAGATGCGGTGCCCTGTGATCAATTACCCTCAGACAGATACCGGTATCGCCGTTATAGAGCTGTTTTGCGTAGTCATTGCGGCTCACCATCACGGGTCGGCCATGAAAAAAACCTTCCTGATCCGCCCCCTGCAGGTGGTCTCTGACCAGTTGATTGATATTCCGAGAACCAAAGGGTCCTTTTCTGAGACCGGAGAGAATAGCAAAGCGCCCCATCATCTTCAATGCCTGCTCAGGCTCAGAGACTGAAGCCAATTCCTTAAAATAATGGACATGATCCGACAGAACCGACTCCAGGCTGACGGATGATGACCCATAGTCGCGCCAACTGATACCCCCACCTTTTTCATCCGTCAAAATATCCAGGGCCAAATCCGCCTCACCCTGATTCACGGCGCAGCTCAAGCGGTGAATCCCACTGTCCGGGCCGAACCGATAACTTCTGGACAGTTCGACGATTCCGTCTTTATGACCAGGGCCTGGGGTGGGCGACAGACTTAGTTTGCAGCCAAAATCATCGCACAATTTGACAAAATCAGGGCTGAAGCCAACAGCACCACCCTGGCAGATGTCCCCCAGCACAGCGCCGGGCTGGACCGAAGAAAGCTGATTACGATCGCCAAGGAGAAGCAACCTGCAGCCCTTGGGAAGAGCGGTCATCAATGCGGCCATCAGGGGCAAATCAACCATGGAGGCCTCATCAATAACGACAAGATCCGCAGCCAAAGGATTATCAGCATGATAACGAAAACCCTGCCTGCCCCAGCCCAGCAGACGATGGACAGTAACGGCCTGTTCCGGTATTTTATCCACGACCGCTCCATCACAGGCCAAATTTTTTTTGGCACCTGAAATGGCCTGCCGCAGTCGAGCCGCGGCCTTGCCGGTGGGTGCGGCCAACAGCACATTCGCACCACCCTGCTCAATGTAAAGAGCCAGAATGCCGGCCACGGTGGTTGTCTTGCCGGTTCCGGGTCCGCCGCTGATAACGCAGAAGTGGTTGCTCAGGGCCGACAATGCCGCCACCTTCTGCCAATCTACCTCATTACTCTCTTTGGGAAACAGTCTGTTCAGGCCATCTCGCAACCGTTTCCGGTCAAGTAAATCCAGACGGATACCGTTTCTCTCCCTGATAAATTCCGCCACGATCTCTTCATCTTTCCAGTAGCGCTGCAGATAGAGAAGAGGCGGGTCAAGGATCAGGGGAAAAAACTCTCCGGGCCGACCGACCACCGGGCTTACCGCAAGACTTTTCAGCCACGGATCCAGCGCCGGAAACGACATCATCCTGCCGTCAATTTCAGCTGTTCTTCCGGCGTATTCCTCAAGATCAAGACAGACATGGCCCTGCCCGGTCTTGTGGCTGACAAGACGGGCCGCCATGGACAATTCTTCGTCATGCCGTCCGGAAAGACGGGTTATGAAGTCGGCAAAATGGTGATCAAGGAGAGTAAAGGAGGTGTCTGACATGTAAGTTGTTTTAATTTTAATGAACTCGTAAAAACTAAAAATTAAACACAGAGCGCACAGAGCTCACTGAGTTAACTGATTGTAATAAAATCATTCTCTGTGATCTCTGAGTTCTCTGTGGTAAGATAAAGACTTTTTACAGATTCATAAAAGTTATTTTCCGCATAAATAAAGACCCAACGCCTCAATCTCTTCCAGTTCCGGCCGGTCATAAAAAACCCCAAAGTCAGCCCCGGTCTCCGGCGTGATGCCGCGCAGAAAGAGATAAAAGACGCCGCCAAAATGATCGTCATAGCGGTATTCGGTCAAACGGGAACCAAGGTACTGATGCAGGGCCACGGTGTAGAGATGGTACTGCAGGATATACTGTTC
>JAYEPA010000296.1:0-1383 GCA_034723545.1 Thermodesulfobacteriota bacterium
GCAAACTCGCTGCCGCCATACTGAGCCGCAGCCTTCAGACTACCCTGGCCGAGGAGGCGATAAAAATCATTAGCGCCTGTTCCAAGCAGATCTGTTGCCTGCCGGTATGCCTCCGCATCACCGAATGAGAGGGATACTCCTGTTTCTTTTTTCGAGATCAACCCCTGTTCAGTGGCCTCGGTGGCCCAGGCCAGGGCAACGCCGCCGGACATGGCATCAAGGCCGGTCTTTTCCATGACATCCAGGATGTTCAGAACCCCACGGGGATCGGTAACGCCAAGCATGGTTCCCAGGGAAAATATGGGCTCATAATCGTAGGCAACCTGTTTAAAGGTATAGCGATGGTCTGCCATAAATTGTTCCCTGACACAGCCGACATGGATACAGCCCACCGGACAGCCGGAACAGGCCGAGTTGCGCAACAGGGTCTCCTTGGCAAACCGCTCACCGTTGATGGCGCTGATCGCCGAATCACTTGTGGCCTGCAGGTTGCGCCATGGCAAGGACTTGATTTCATTCAATGCCTGCAGATTAGTCGGGGTGCCCAGATTATGATATTTTTTCATCATATCCGTGGCCGTAACCTGGTTGTAGACCTCTGCAAAAACCTTGGAATACTCTTTCCCTTCAGGCTCCGGAAAAATGGCGTCCCCCTGAATAATGATGCCTTTCAGGTTTTTTGCGCCCATGGCCGCTCCACCGCCAAGCCTGCCGAAATGGCGGTAGGTATCGGCATTGATGCAGGACATGGCCGCACCGTTCTCTCCGGCAGGGCCGATGCGCAGAATGCTGCGATGGCCGGAACCCTTGAACATGCTTCGCAGCAGTTTACCGCTCTCAAGGACATCCATGCCCCGCATGAAATCAATATCTTTAATTTCCATGGAGCGGGAACTTATGTTCAGGCAGCACAGCCTGTCCGATCTGCCGACAACCACTAGAGCGTCCAAATTGGAAAAGCACAAAGAAAGAGCGGAACGGCCTCCGGCATGGCTTTCCGTATATTGATCGTGGTAGGGAGATTTAAAACTGCAGACCGTTTTGCTCATCAACGGAAAGTATCCGGTCAGGGGGCCGACGGCAAAGATGACCGGCTGCTGCGGATCATCCCAGGGCCTTTCCGGATGTCCGTATTTATTGAATAGAAGGGCGGCCAGACCGCTGCCGCCGACTTCGCTGTTGCGGCCGTCCAGCTTTACGACTTTACCCTTTCCTTCGGAGAGGTTAACCACAAAAACTCTAAAATGATCTCTTATCATGATGTCACCTCCACCTGCATGGTCTCTGTGACTTCCTCCATTTCAAGACAGTTGTGGGGACAAAATTCAACACAACGGCCGCAATGAATGCAGACAAAAACCTCACCGGACAGGTCCTGAAAAA
>JAYEPA010000296.1:1483-6777 GCA_034723545.1 Thermodesulfobacteriota bacterium
ACAGCCTGGGTGTAGGTAATTTTGACCCTGTCACCGACTTTGACCTTTTTCAGGTTTTCCGGATGTCGAGGTTTCACTGTCTTCAATTGTCCATCCTTACTTTTCAGGGTCACCCGCTCCTTTTCCAGATCAATGGCCTCAATGGTAACCACAACGCTTACCTGACCTGCAGCAAGACCTGCCGGTTTCTCCCCAGGCTCTGACTTTGCAACAACTTCCTCAGCGGATACCCCGGGCTCAACCTCGTCAGGCCCGAATACCTGAATAGTTACTGCCTCAAGGTAGCCGATGGTCACCAGGTCACCGACATCGATCTGATCAAGTTTCCCGGCCTCCTTATCAAGAGAAAAGGTAACGCTTTTTCCCTCTTTCCCCTTCAGTGTCACCTCACGTGACTTGCGATCAATTTTTTCCACTGTCGCCTCAATGGTGACCAGATCAGCATCCTGCACCATGGGCTTTTTATCAGCAACCACTTTATCCGCAGCATGGGCAGAAAGACTCATCAGAACGATCAACAAACTTGCAGCCAATACTTTAATGTTCAGTTTCATACAATTCCTCTCTTAAAGTTAATAAAATTAATAATTTTTATTATTAAAATGCTACTCTGTCAAAGTCAAGTGCTTTTCAATTGTGATGCCCACTCATTTTCAGCCAATTAATTGAGGCCAATGTTTTCTGCAAAAAAATATTGTTCTTACATCGGGTATACAGTTTCGAGTCACAGGGACAAAGCGTCATTGTACTTTCGGCTGGTTACGTAAAACAGCACTCCACGGTTCGCTGGTAACGTGTTCTGTGCCCCTTCTTGTATTTTTAATTCTGCTTTCCACCCCGTCATGGGTCATGATTACGTGGTAATCATACTCTATCTTGTTTTCTGAGGCTGCCACCTCACGACATTGCATGGCCTGCATGGCTTGTTCATTGGTCAGCCCGGGTATCTCGGAGGCCAGACGGATTCTCACCTCGGTAAACAGACGCATGGAGAGCGCCACAAAGCGGTCGCGACTGATCAGCCCGCTGGCAGGTGCGCTGAAACGCACATGCATGCCAAAGGACTTGAAAGGGGTGCCGCCGCCCAAAGAGAGGGGAAGACTGAGCCGGCAGTATAAATGTTTATCAATGATAAAGCTGGAATCCTCAATTCTGACCAGGTCTTCGCCCAGAGCGGCAGGGGGCGTGTCGGCTGCCAGAGCCTGATTGCCGGAGGATATTGTCGTAAAAAACAGGAAGAGCAGGGTATAAATATATTTAGTCATAATCGTTCTCCTCCTACTGAAAAAGTTTAAAAACACCAAACACAAGGGTGGAGACTATGGCCAGACTGAGACCAACCAGGCATTCATAGGGCAATATTTTCAAGCGTTCTTTGACGTGCATAAATGTGGCGCCGCCGGTGGCATGGAAAAAACTGCCGTGGGGCATGGTGTCAAGGACTGTGGCTCCGGCGTGGATCATGGCGGCTCCGGCAATGGCAGAAACACCGAGTTCAAGAATGGGGCCGGAAAAGACATTGCTTGCCACAACTGTTCCGGCGGTAGTGGACGCGGTTGCCGCAGACATCAGGGCACCGCTTACCGGGGCCAACATAAATGGTGGCAGCCCCGATGCCTCAAGGGCATTGATGATAACGGTTTTCAAGCCGGAGTTGGCCACAATGCCGGCCAGGGTACCGGTGCCGATAAGCATGATTGCCACTCCCGACATCTTGCCAAGTCCACTCACTGCATACTCGTTCAGTTTTCTAAAACGCCCCATGGCAAGGGCTCCTGCAATTCCTCCGGCTGGAAGAGCAATCATTGGATCAATGGCAATATTGGCAACAGGCCTGAGCGCCAGTAGAGTAATGGTGACCAGGGGGGCGGTAATGGCAGCGAGTGTGCCTGGAAGCAAAGTAGCATCAATCTCATGGATATCGCTGTCTTCCACTTGAGATCCTTTTTTTATCAGCATTCCGGCAATGAGATAGGTGACCAGGATGCCGAAAATTGCCGGAATAATTCCTGCTGCCATGACCGAGGTCATGGGGAGATTAAAGGCATCGGCTGCGGCAATGGTGTTTGGATTAGGTGACATGATATTGCCGCATTTTCCGCCACCGACCATGGCCAGAAGAATAGCTGTTCTGGAAAGTCCGGCCTTTCTGGCAATGGCCAGACCGATTGGAGCAACGGTGATCACGGCAATGTCCACAAAGACTCCCACGGCAGTGAGAATCATGGTGGCAAAGGTGAGGGCTAACAGAGCCCGCTTCTCGCCAATTACTCTGACAATACCAGTGGCAATGGTAGAGGCGGCACCCGACTCCATCAACACCCCGGCCAGGACACCGGCCGCCAGGATGCGCAGCACCGCAGGCATTATCCCCTGGGCGCCTTCGGTCATCATCTTGATGACATTTATCAGATCAACTCCGCCAAGGAGACCGCCAAGCAGAGCTCCGGCCAGCATGCCGTAGGCAGGGGGAACCTTGCGTAAAATCATTATGATGGCAATAGCCAGGGCGCAGACGGCGCCAAGGGCGCTCACTTCGGTCATATCAGTGATCCTTTCTTGCTGTTTAGTGCTTGAACGGAAAGTACCAATCCTAATGTTAACACGGGTTGCGGGCGATTCTTTGTGGCGAATATTTGTTAAAAAGCTGTTAGCGCTTAGCTTTTAGCCGTTAACCGCTAACAGCTTCATTTTGGTTTCGACCGGCGAGAAAGCCACGTATTGCCTGTTCCGTAACCCTGGTCACATTTTCTTTGGAGAGTTTCATTGATTCCTCAAGGGTCATGGGGCCGGGACAGAGACTGAACACGGCATTGATCCCGGATTCATGCAGGTCACCAAGCTCTTTGCCAATGGAGCCTGCTATGGCAAAACAGGGAATTCCCTGTGCCCTGGCAGCAGCCCCCACTCCGCCGGGGGCCTTGCCGAATACGGTCTGGAAGTCAATCTGTCCTTCACCCGTGAGAGCAAGGTCGGCGCCGGCAAGTTTTTCCGGAAGACCGACAAGGTCAAAAATAAGATCAATTCCCTTGCAGAGCTTTGCGCCAAGAAAGGCATGGAGGCCACCACCAAGCCCTCCGGCAGCACCGGCTCCAGGCATGTTTGCCACATCCATGCCCAAATCCTTATGTATCAGCCCGGCAAGATTTTTAAGTCCTTTATCCAGTTCCTTTACCTGGTCCGGGGTTGCGCCCTTTTGCGGTCCATAGACAAAGGCTGCTCCCTTGGGCCCGTATAACGGATTGTCGACATCGCAGACAGCCTCAAAGGTGGTCTCTTTTATTCTGGGATCAAGGCCTGAAAGATCAATTTTGACAATAGACGCAAGTGAGCCTCCAATACCCGGCAGCTCCCGGCCGTCCTTATCCAGAAAACGAACGCCAAGGGCCTGGGCCATGCCCATGCCGCCGTCATTGGTGGCGCTGCCGCCGATACCAACATTGATTCGACTCACGCCAAGATCCAGTCCGGCTTTGATCAGCTCACCCGTACCAAAGGTGCTGGTCAGGGTGGGGTCATGCATGTCATCCGGCAAAAGTGCAAGGCCGCTGGCAAGGGCCATCTCCACAGTCACCAGATCCATGGATTTGACATAACAGAAATTTGCCTCCACCGGACTGTTTCGTGGACCTGTTACCTTAAGACTGCGCATCTCTCCGTTTAAGGCCTCCACCGCCACATCAACCAGACCATCTCCCCCGTCTGCCACAGGGACCTGAACCACTTCGGCGTCCGGAAGAATTCTTCTAATACCTGCTTCCATGGCGATTGCTGCCTCTGTGGCTGTCAGGGAGCCCTTAAAAGCATTTGGTGCTGCAACAATTTTCATTTAATTACCCTGTGTTAAAGATCAATAATCTCCATCTTGTGGTTTGCCGCAGGATGGTCTGGTGAGGGTCCCTCGGTCTGGATAATACAGTTTCCTGCAAGGCCATGGTCTGCCACATAGCGGCGGGCATGGGCCGTCCAGTCATGGGGATGCTCCTCTTCCAGAATCGAATACACCCCGTAGGAAAACATCAGCTCACGGCAGGTTTTTCTACTGGGGCTCACGGCCAGTATCCATACCGGCAGCCTGAAGCGGGTCAGGCTTCTTGGAGTATAGCCGCTTGCGCTTGGGGAGAGAATGGCAGCCGGTGAATCTATTTTTGCAAGAATGTTTTCTATGCTCACGGCAATGAGATCAACAGTATTTGGAGTGTAGTCTTTCACCTGTGGTTGCAAGGTGGACTCAAAATGACGCTGCCGTCTGTGTGGTTCCGTGGCAGCGGCAATCTTTACCAGCATCTCCACGGATTCCAGCGGATAGTCGCCCATGGCCGATTCCTCGGACAGCATGACGCAGTCGGTACCGTCAAGGATGGCATTGGCCACATCAGTGGCCTCTGCCCGGGTGGGCCTGCGATTGCGGGTCATGGACTCGAGCATCTGGGTTGCGGTGATGACCGGCCTGCCGAAAAAGTTGGCCCGGGCAGTGATGAACTTCTGGACCACGGCAATCTGTTCAATGGGAATCTCCACCCCCAGATCACCTCTGGCCACCATGATACCGTCCGTGACTGCCAGGATTTCGTCAATGTTATCCATGACACTTGCCCGCTCGATCTTGGCAACAATAAAGGGGTCAAATCCCATCTCATCTGCAGCAACGCGAACATCGGTAATGTCCTGGGCATTATTGACAAAGGATTGCCCGACGGCGTCCACACCATTTTCCAGGGCAAATTGCATGCATTCACGATCACGCGCGGTAAAGGCACTGGTCCCCAGATCAATGCCTGGTATATTCAACCCCTTTCTCGAATAGAGCTGGCCGCCGACCATAACGGTGCAGTGAATCTCCAATCCATCGACCTCATCAACCCGCAGCTGGATAAGACCGTCATTTAAGAAGAGAATATCATCTTTTTTAACCACCCCGGGCAGCTCTTTCATGGTCATGGAAACACGGTCCCTGCTGCCCATGATCTCTTCCGCGGTAAGGGTAAAACGTGTGCCGTTATCAAGGGCAACAGGTTCCTCGGCAAAGTCGCCGATACGCATCTTGGGCCCGGGCAGGTCGGCCATGATGGCCACCCGTTTCCCGGTTTTCTCCGCCGCCGCCCTGATTTTTTTAATCACCACGCCATGGCTTTCAAAATCACCATGGGAAAAATTGAGCCGGGCAATGTTCATTCCGGCTTCGATTATTTTCTCGATCATCTCGGAGGAATCAGAGGCAGGGCCAATGGTACAGACAAGTTTTGTTTTATTTACCGGCAATTTTTTCATATGATTTTATATTTCCTGTTATG
>JAYEPA010000297.1:0-6772 GCA_034723545.1 Thermodesulfobacteriota bacterium
TATAAATGTTTGGTGTAGGAGCCCGGCCCTCCGGGCGACTATGGTCGACTGATGCTGCAAACTTCCATTGTATCGCCCGGAGGGCCGGGCTCCTACGGATTCCCACACAGCCGGCAATTTCGTAAGCCGGATCTGTTTTGGAAAGATTGCCACCACTTATTGAGATTCTCGGACAGCCTCCCAGGAGAGAGTTCACCCATGAAAATTGCTCGATTTAAAATAATGCTCGTTGAAATACCGATGAGATTTGCCGTGGAGCACAGCCTGGCAAAACGGACCACAGCAAAAAATGTACTGCTTGTCGCCTATAGCGATGGGCACGAAGTTGGCTGGGGTGAATGTTGTCCACGAGAATACGTGACAGGGGAAACCCTTGACTCTGTGGTCAACACCCTGAAAAATACACTTTGTCCCTATTTTGAAGGCCAGGGATTTAGCAGCTTTGCTCAGCTTGTGACTGCTCTCAGCGAAAAGGGAAGCCGGATGGAACGTAACCAGCTTGCTGCTTTTTGCGCTCTGGAGATGGCCTTGCTGGATTTGGCCGGAAAAGTTTTTCATGAAAGCGCGGGCACCGTCCTTGGGCCGATAATCCATAAGCGAGTTCATTACAGCGCCGTCATTGCCTTTGAAGATCCACAAGCGGTTACAGAGGCCGCGAAAATGATTCAGCAGGCCCGTTTCCAGGAAATTAAAGTCAAACTCGGCAAAGACCTGGACAACAACCGAAACATTTTACGCATTGCCCGGGATATTCTTGGTGAGGATGTCTCTCTGCGGGGAGATGCCAACTGCGCCTGGGATGGTAAGGAGTCAATACGTCAACTTGAGGCCCTGGCTGAATTTAATCTGCAGGGAATTGAACAACCTGTTCCGGCTGAAGATACCCGCGGCCTGAAAATGATCACTGCTGCCCGGATCACTCCGGTTGCTGTTGATGAATCCCTCTGTTCCGTGATTGACGCGGAAATGCTTATTGCAGAAAAAGCCTGTGATATTTTTAACATCCGAATTTCAAAATGCGGCGGCCTCCTTAACGCCCAACGTATCTACCAACTTGCCGAAGAAAATGGACTGCGCTGCCAGTTGGGTGCCCAGGTTGGAGAAACAGGTCTTCTTTCCGCAGCCGGCCGCCATCTTGCCTGCCGCTGTTCCGATCTCATCTGGCTTGAAGGTTCCTACGGACGGCTTCTGCTTGAAGAAGAATTGTGTGATCCGGATTTAACCATCGGCCCCCAAGGGGTCGGTATGGCCCTTGATACCGATGGAATTGGTGTTGAACCTATTGCCGAGATGCTGGAAAAATATCTCGTTTAAATTAGAAATTACGAATTATGAATTGGCGGTACTCTTTTTTAGAGACAACCTCCATTAATTCGTAATTCATAATTCCAAATTCGTAATTGAGGTTAATCATGTCCATAGCCGCCTTACTCATTCACTTCATATCCTCCCGCGCTGCTAAAAGATTTGAGCAGTCAACAAAAAATCCTGCTGAAATACAGCGGGAGCTTCTTCTGTCAATCATCAAAAGAAACGCTGCTACGGAATATGGCCGCAAATATAACTTCTCGTCCATCAACTCTATTGAGGACTATCAACGCCAGGTACCGGTTATCTCCTACAATGATATTAAAGACGATATTGATCGCATCACCGGGGTAGGGGAAAAGAATATTCTCACAGCAGAAGATCCGGTGATGTTCGCCCAGACCAGCGGTACAACGGGCAAGGCAAAATTTATTCCAGTTACCCCATCCTGCCAGGGGCAAAATGCTAAAGATTTGATGCGCACCTGGGTTAACCATGCCCGTAAAGATCACCCCGATCTTTTCAAGGGGAAAATAGTTTCCCTGGTCTCCCCGGCAGTGGAAGGCTATACCGATTCAGGCGTATGCTTTGGTTCCGCCTCAGGGCATATCTATAAATCCATGCCAGGAGTCATTCAAAAAATTTATGCCATTCCCTATGATGTATTTGAAATTGAAGACTACGAAGCAAAATATTATGCCATTATGCTGCTCGGTCTGCAGGAAAACGTGACCTTCCTGGCCACGGCAAACCCTTCTACAATTTTAAAACTGTGTGAAAAGGCCAATGAGTTTGCCGATATCCTGATTAACGATGTCCGGTATGGAACCCTGTCGGACAAGTTTACTATCCGGGACGATATTCGTGCAGTTATCAAAAAAAGGATGAAGGCTGATCCGGCCAGGGCAGCCGAACTTGAACAAATGCGTAAGAATCATGATGGACGCTTACTGCCCGGTGATTACTGGCCCAATCTCCAGCTTATCGGCTGCTGGAAAGGGGGGACGGTAGGCCACTATATTAAAAAATTTGACCAATGGTTTGACCCGGACAGGAAACGAGCTGTTCCGGTGCGCGACTGGGGTTTTCTTTCCAGTGAGGCGCGTTGCTCAGTCCCGCTTTCTGATAGCGGTGATATGGGGGTTCTCAGTGTGGCCGTCAATTTTTTTGAGTTTGTTGCAACTGATGACGTTACAAACAATCCGGATGACTACACATCATGGCATTTTCTCACGGCGGACAAGCTTGAACAGGGAGGACATTATTATGTCTTTCTGACCACCACCGGCGGACTCTATCGCTATGATATCAACGATGTGCTTGAGGTGGCCGGTTTTTACAATAAAACTCCGCAAATTCGCTTTCTGCGTAAAGGCCGGGGCATGACCAACATCACCGGAGAAAAGCTCAGCGTCAACCAGCTGATTGAGGCCATGCAGCAGGCCGGCACAAGCAGTGACGTTCTTGTTGAGCATTTCAAGGCAGAAGCAGACCCCAAAGAAAGCAGGTATATTATCAGGGTCCAATTTGTTAAGGAGTATGACAAAGAGCGCTTGCAGACCTTTCTTGCCGCTATTGATCAGCATCTCACTTCAATCAATATCGAGTATAAGGAAAAACGAAAATCAGCACGGTTACGTCCGCCGGTACTCCATGTCATGCGGGAAGGCTGGTACGAACGGGCCAGAAAAGAACAGGCCGCTTCAGGCAAAAGAATGTTCCAGGCCAAGACGGAACTGCTCAGCCCCATGAAGGCCAAGACCATGTTTATTCAGCCGGAACTCAAAGAGATTATTGAGCTTGAGAAATAAGCTGAAGAGGAGTTGGTCAGCCTTCTTTACACTGTAGGGCGGCTTTAGCCGCAAATGAGATCAGCCAGAGGCAAACTGGTTGTTTAGACGTTCCAATCCCCATTAAGATGCTATTTGGAGGGAATTATGAAACAGAGACCACAAAATACATATTTTTTTCTTCTCTTTCTCTTTGTCGGCTTGCTGGCGGCTGCCTGCGCGCCAAAAGAGGTTAAGCCGCCGCTGAAACCCGGTAAGTTCATCGCCCAGGGCGGCACAAGTGAGTCTGCTCTCAGTATCGGCTACAGTGTTAGCCGGTTTGAAGAGCAGCTCAATGTGATTGGGGACATTACCAACACCAATTTGACCGACCTTGATTTTGTAAAGCTCGATCTTACCGTCACTACCCTGGAGGGAAATGTAGTGGCAAAAGGGACGAGCGGCACCCTTTTTATCCCCGAAAATGAGAGCCGAACGTTTGCTTTTAGTCTTCCCCTGCTCCATGGGACTCATTTATTTCAATGCAGCTATGAATACGACTATTATGATTATAGGGATAACGATCTCCGAGGATCCCGTACTCCACGACTCTCACAGCATAAAACGGGTTCTTTTGAAGACCGCATTGAGCTGCCATGATAGGCTGAAAATAATTCCGTTGCTACAGTCGCCTGCCATGTCCGCAGGAACGAAAATAAATAACGTGAACAAATTTCATCCCATCTTCGGAGTCTGCGCGTAATTTTGGGCATCCTTCATGAATGTCAAAACGTAGTTGACACTTTTAATGATTTTGCGGTTCCTGTTGCTATTGTAAAAAAGAAAATTATTCCTGTAGGAGCCCGCCCCTGCGGGCGATAGGTAATTGTGTACTACTGGCCGGCATAGTATCGCCCAGAGGGCTGGGCTCCTACGGATCAAATAGTGTCAACCGGCAAATGAAGGATGCGTAATTTTGTATAAGTTGTTTATTTTCTGTTCCCAAGGGCAGATGTGATTTCTGACTCCTGAATTCTGAATACTCAGGTCGTATTATTGTCCAATTATAAACAGATTCCGCGAAAATAAAGGGATTCTGACCAACATCGAGTCAACTTTTAACGAGGTTTGTTATTCATGTCGACAGCTGGCAACAGGAAAGCATTCCGACCATCTCTGCACATTACCATTGGCAGTTTGTTTGTTGCTCTTATCCTTACAGTCGGTGGTGTTTTGAGCTGGTATCATTTCCGAGTTTCTTCAAAAAACTCGCTGGCTGCCGCAGAGCAGCATTTCAGCCGGATTGGCCGGGAACTGGCCATGGATTTTATCCAGGTATTCAGCCCGGTTGTCCGTATCGTCGAGTTCAGGGCCCTGTCTCCTGTCATGCAGGCAAGTAACCTGGAAGAGCGTCTGCGTTATTTACCTGAATTTCAGTTGGCCCTGGAGCAAGTCGCCAGTATGACCGGCCTCCAGGTCGGATACCCGAATGGTGATTATTTTTTGGTCAAGCTGATCCGCTCTGCCGAGGATCTTGCCAATCTTGGGGCGCCTGCCGAAACACATCTCGTGGTTGATCATATCGCAGAGGGGAGGGCTGGGAAACGTTTTCGACTCCGTCTGTTTTTTGATAAAAATTTGCAGGAAATTCAGCGAAACAAACCGGTGGTCACGGACTTTGATACCAGTCAGCGCCCCTGGTACAAACTGGCTCACGAAAGCGGGACAATAAGGGCCACCAGTCCCTATTTGTTTCATTTTTCCCGTAAGGTTGGCAGCACCATCTCTGTTCAGGATAAAAAAACAGGTGGAGTTGTCGGAGCGGACATAACGCTTGAATCCATTTCCAAGGTGATAGGCAGCTATCAGATTACCCCGGGCTCTGAGGTTGCTTTACTTGGAAAAGCAGGACATGTGGTTGCCTACACGGACGTTGATAAATTGATTTTGGACCGGGGAGAACAAGGCTTTACGCTGGCCAAACTTACTGATCTCGGTCACCCTGTCCTCACTACCATAGATCTGAACGAAAATCTCGAACCACACTTTTTCACCATTGAAGTGGGAGGAGAATCGTGGCGAGGAGAAATCCTGTCAATCACGGTAAGTTACGGTATTGAGGTTCGGTTGCTCATTGTTGCCCCCGAGGATGAACTGCTGGCAGGGGCTATCAAGAGTCGGCGTCAGACCATGCTCATCACCCTGTTGATCCTGCTCCTTTCCCTTCCTGTTGCCTGGCTGGTGGCCCAGATGGTTGCTCGCCCCCTGCAGCGTCTCTCTCTTGAGGCCGGACGCATAAGCCGTTTTGATTTCAGCCGTTCGCAGTCCAGTGAATCGGTTATCAAGGAGGTGAATGATCTGTCAAGTGCCATGGGATTTATGGAAAAAACTATTTCCGAGTTCCTGGTTCTTATCGATTCCCTGAACAAGGAAAAAAACTTTGATCCACTCCTTGAGAGGATAACCAGTGAGGCAGGCCAGGCAGCCGGGGCGGATGGGGTTGTCACCTACCTCCTGAGCGATGACCAGAACGAATTGAAACCCGCTGTTATCCATGGTGCGGATGCAGTGTCTAAGGAGTTGACCGGGCAGCTGCCTTCCCTGGCAATGGGAGGTCGCCATGGACTTGTCCGGGCCGCTCGCAGCAACGAGGTGAGTATTACCCTGCTTGACGGTGATGATAAAGCAGTCTATTCCAGACTTGTCTCTGTTTCCAAGGAACAGGATCTGACCATGGTTGGCCTGCCCTTACAGGATCGGCAGGAAAACAGCATGGGGGTTATTGGGCTTTTATATGTCCATCAACGGGAAAAGCAGCCCGAACGAACACAGGACGATCGCATCGCCTTTGTCCAAAAAATGTCAAGTCTCGCCGGCGTGCTGCTCGAGACCAGACAACTCCTGCGCATGCAAAAGGAGCTGTTTGACTCCTTTATCAAGCTCATCGCCGGAGCCATTGACGCAAAATCTCCCTATACCGGAGGACATTGCCAGCGGGTGCCGGTTATTGCCAAGATGCTTGCCCGGGCGGCCTGTGAAACAAAGGACGGAGTGTTTACGGACTTTAATTTGAGCGAGGAGCAGTGGGAAGAGCTGCATGTGGCGGCCTGGCTCCATGACTGCGGTAAGGTGACCACGCCGGAATACGTGGTGGACAAGGCCACCAAACTGGAAACCATCTATGACCGGATTCATGAGGTGCGGATGCGTTTTGAGGTCCTCAAGCGGGATGCTGAGATTGCCTGCTGGCGGGAGATTGCCGAAACCGGGGAGAAAGAGAGCAGGCTTGCTCAGTTGGCGAAGAAAATAACACAGCTTGATGATGATTTTGCATTTATTGCTCAATGCAATGAGGGCGGCGAATTTATGGCACCGGAACTTATTGACAGGCTGCAAGAAATTGCCCAAAATTCCTGGCAGCGAACCCTGGATGACCGGATCGGAATTTCTTGGGAAGAGGGGCAACGCAAGCAAAGGAGCCCGGCCCCTGAGTTACCGATTACCGAAAAGCTGCTCAGTGACAAGGAGGAACATCTTATCCTGCGGGAGGAAGGGGAGAAAATCTCATCGGACAATCCCTGGGGCTTTAAAGTCGATGAACCGGAGTATCGTTATAATCGTGGAGAAGTCTATAACCTGCAGGTCGCCCGGGGCACCTTGAGCCATGAAGAGCGTTTCAAGATTAACGATCATAT
>JAYEPA010000298.1:0-2594 GCA_034723545.1 Thermodesulfobacteriota bacterium
TAAGGCCAATGGACCATGCGCCGGCCGTGCTGGAGGAGTTTTCCCGATACGGGCCGTTAACCTTTATCACGGCCCGTCCCCATCATGATCCAATTGCTGCATGGCTGAAGACAACCCTTGGTCATGAGGTTTTTAAAAAAGTACGACTGGTTGCCACCGGTGAACATGACGGTAAGGTTGATTATGTCAGGGAGATGGACTTGCAATATTTTGTTGATGACCGGGCTCAGACCTGTCGGCAGCTTGCCGATGCAGGGATAAGCCCTTTTGTTTTTCATCAGCCCTGGAACGCCGGGCGCCACGAACTGCAAACCGTTGATAACTGGCTTTCTATCCGGGAGTTATGCTTAATTTAGTTAAATTTTTTTTATGAGTTTAGCAGGTTTTGTTAGTTTTCAATAAGACCAATCAGACCAACCAACATGAACTGTCCCCATTGTCATCAAGAAATCAAAGTATATAACAATCCAGTACCCACCGTTGATATTATCATAGAAGTTCCAGGCGGCATCGTTCTGATTGACAGAAAAAATCCTCCTTTGGGGTGGGCCATCCCTGGAGGTTTTGTCGATTACGGTGAAACCCTGGAGCAGGCGGCGGTGCGTGAAGCGTTTGAAGAAACCTGTCTGAATGTTGAGTTGGTTGAGCAGATGCATACCTATTCCGATCCGCGGCGCGATCCCCGCCAACATACCATCTCCACGGTTTTTATCGCCAAGGCCGCTGGAATGCCTGTTGGCGCGGACGACGCGAAAGAGGCGCGGGTTTTTACCCGTGACAATCTGCCCCCCCTTGTTTTCGATCATGCCGGAATTCTCGCAGATTATTTTTCTCTTCCAGATAGAAAAATATCAGGTTAAGCGTATTGTCCCATCTTTCCGAGTGTACAAAATGATAATAATTACGGCAAATTGCTGGTGAATTCCTGTTTTTTTGTAAATATGTTGAGAAGAGATGTTGAAAAAGTTGAATTTGCTCCTTTTCTCTGGTATATAAACTCGATTACTAATTGGAAGGAGGACAAAGTTTAATGGGAAACAATGAAACAGAAATTAAAAATGACAGATTTGACTCTGTCGAAGAAGGTGCAAGCTTTGCTGAGCTGTTTGCGGCTGAAGATCTTACGGTCGCGAATGTAGGAGAAGTCGTAGCCGGAACAATCATTGGGTTAAGCAATGATTTTGCCGTGGTTGATATCGGCGACAAGTCGGAAAGTGAAATTTCACTCAGTGAGTTTAAGAACGAAGGCGAAGATGTCGAGCTTAAGGTTGGTGATGTTTTCGATGTCTTGGTTGAAAAACGCGAGGCTGAAGGCGGCCTGCGTTTGTCGCGTGAAAAGGCGATAGGAATCAAGGTCTGGGAGGATATTGCCAGAATCGAGGAAGAGGACGGCACGATCCAGGGTCGGATTGACAGTCGAGTCAAGGGAGGTATGTCCGTTGATATCGGTGTTCCGGCTTTTTTGCCTTATTCTCAGATCGATTTACGGCCAGTCAAGGATCTGGATGGTTTGATCAACCAGTTTTTTGATTTTAAAATTTTAAAATACAACCGCAGGCGCAATAATGTGGTTATCTCTCGTCGAGCCATTCTTGAGGAAGCGAGAAATAAGCTGCGTGAAAAAATGCGTGAAACCCTGGAAGAAGGGGCGGTTATCAAGGGTGCTATTACCAATATAACGGATTATGGTATTTTCATTGATCTGGGCGGCCTGGACGGCCTCTGCCATATCACTGATCTTTCCTGGGGCCGGGTCTCCCATCCATCCAAGCTGTTTAAGGTTGGAGAGGAAATCGAGGTTAAGGTTCTGAAATATGACAAGGAGACCGATAAGGTGTCCCTTGGTGTCAAACAGCTTAAGTCCGATCCCTGGACCACCGTGGAAGAACGGTATCCTGTGGGTTCCAAAACTGTGGGCCGCGTGGTCAGCATCACCGATTATGGTGTGTTTGCCGAACTTGAAGAGGGTGTCGAGGGACTGATTCATGTCTCCGAGATGTCCTGGTCCAAGAAGATTCGCCATCCATCCAAGATTGTTACGGTCGGCGATGAGACTGAGATAGCCATTTTAAATATTGATGTTGATGCCAAACGGATTTCTCTCGGCATGAAGCAACTGCAGCCTAATCCCTGGGATCTGGTTGTGGATAATTATCCGGTTGGTTCCATTATTGAAGGTAAGATCAAGAATATTACCGATTTCGGTATTTTTATTGGTATCGAGGAAGGTATAGACGGTTTGATCCATGTGTCCGATCTTTCCTGGACCGAGCGGATCAAACATCCTTCTGAGAAATATTCCAAGAATGAGGTGATTCAGGCCGTTGTTCTCAAGATTGATCGTGAAAATGAGCGGTTTTCCCTGGGAATCAAACAGCTTGAGCCGGATCCCTGGCAGCAGGTTATTGAGAAATATCCTGTCGGCACCCCGGTAGAAGGAAAAATCACCAATGTCACGGATTTTGGTATTTTTGTCGAGGTTGAGGAGGGTATTGAGGGTCTTGTGCATGTCTCTGAAATCAGTAAGGAAAAAATTACTACGCCGGTGGGCATGTACAATGTCGGCGACATGTTGAAGACCAAGGTCATCAACG
>JAYEPA010000298.1:2694-6714 GCA_034723545.1 Thermodesulfobacteriota bacterium
ATTTTTGTCGAGGTTGAGGAGGGTATTGAGGGTCTTGTGCATGTCTCTGAAATCAGTAAGGAAAAAATTACTACGCCGGTGGGCATGTACAATGTCGGCGACATGTTGAAGACCAAGGTCATCAACGTTTCGGCCAAGGATCGGAAAATCGGCCTTTCAGTGAAGGCTTTGACCGATAAATCCGCCGAGGGCAGTTATGTTGATTATCAGAGAAAACAGGCTGCCAGCGGTCCCTCGACCATTGGTGATCTTCTGAAAGAGGAGTTTGGCAAGGACAACGCGGAACCCAGTGATGAACAGGATAACCAATAAGGTTATCACTTAAACCACCACTGATTATGTCGCAAAAAAGGTTATTTCGCCAGATTCATCCTGTGATCACGGGTTTTTTGATCCTGGGAGGACTCATGTTTCTTTTTTTTGGCGGAATAACCTTTTTTGTTGCCAAAATGATCCGGCCCGCAAGCACGGATCTGTTTTCGTCAGGTCAGGGGGTGGGCATTATTGAGCTGAAAGGGGTTATCACCAGCTCGGAAAAGACCATCGCCAACCTGAACGATTTTAAAAAGAATGATAATATTAAGGCGATCATTGTCAGGATTGACAGTCCCGGCGGGGCAGTGGGCGCTTCCCAGGAAGTGTTCACGGAGCTCAGGCGGGTCAATCTGGAAAAACCCGTAGTTGCTTCCATGGGTTCGGTGGCCGCATCCGGCGGATATTATGCCGCCATTGGCGCGGAAAAAATCGTCGCCAATCCCGGCACCCTGACCGGCAGTATGGGGGTGATCCTCAAATTTGCCAATCTGGAAGAGATTTTTAAAAAGATCGGTTACAAGAGTGAAACGATCAAGAGCGGAGAGTTTAAAGATATGGGTTCTCCGAGCCGATCTCTGACCAAAGCTGAACGGACCATGTTGCAGCGGCTGCTTGATAATGTCCATGATCAGTTTATCAGGGATATTGCCGAAAGCAGAAAACTTGCTGAGGAGGATGTTCGGCAGGTTGCAGATGGCCGAATTTTTTCCGGAGAGCAGGCCCTGGAGTTAGGGCTGATTGATGAACTCGGCAACCTCACCGATGCGGTTCGCCTGGCTGCAGAACTTGGCGGCCTTGATGACCCATCCCCCCGATTGATTTATCCGGCTGAGGATAATTTTAGCGTGCTCAGATTTTTTGGGGGAAAAAGAGGAGAGGCTCTGCTGGATCAGTTGTTAAGCCCTGAGACGTCGCTCTCCTATGAGTGGAGTGTTGGGCGCTGAATTTACTTTTTAGAGACTTTGCGCTGATTGCTGTGTTAAATATGGCAAGAAACAAAAAATATTTTTGAAATAAAACACTTACACTTACACTTACTTGTTTTTGAGATATTGGAATAGACGATGTTAAAACGTGATTTAGTTAATGCTGTAGCCGAACAAATGGACGGTTATTTGAAAAAAGATGTGGCCCAGACCGTTGATATTATTCTTGAGGCCATTGCCGACAGTCTGGAGGCGGGAAACAGGGTGGAGATCAGAGGCTTCGGCAGTTTCAGTATCAGGCAGCGGAAGGCAAGGTCGAGTAAAAATCCGAGAACAGGGAAAATGATGCATATTCCTCCCCGGAAGACCCTTCATTTCACCATGAGTAAATCCCTGAAAGATCCCCTGGCTCATAAATAAGGGTACTTTGAAAAATTAGAATTTTCGTTCAAGATTAAGGCATGTGAAAAAAATTACTGCAGGCATATAAGTGATATTCCGAGGATAAAATTTTTCGCATAACGCAGAGATTGGACGAAAAGGCAATTTTTCAAGGTGGCCTAAAGGTTATCTGAACAGGGACAGATCACCCTTTCCTTCCCTGATAATTTCAAGCTCATCGTTGATCAGGGATACGACGCTGGAGGGACTGGGATAGACCGGACCGCCGTCAATGATCACGTCCACTTGTTTTCCCAGTTTTTCTTCTACCTCATAGGCCTCTGACAGGGGTGAGTCATCTTCGCCCAGCGTGGCGCTGGTATTCAGGACGGGGTTGCCCAGCGCTTTGATCAAATCCAGACAGATGGCATGATCCGGCACCCGGATTCCAACAGTTTTTTGCTTTGATGTCATGATCTTAGGAACTATTTTCATAGTTGGCAAAACAAAAGTGTAGCCGCCGGGAATGCTTTTTTTGATGAGTCGGTAGGCCAGATTAGAAATAAAGCAATACTTGCTGACATCTTTAAGACCGGAGCACATGAAACTGAATGGTTTCTGCTTCGGTCTTTTTTTTATCTGGTAAATGCGTTTTACTGCTTTCTGATTATAAATATCACAGCCAATACCATACATGGTATCTGTGGGATAACAGATCACCGCTCCCCGGCGCAAGGCCTCAACGGCCTGGCTGATCAGGCGCGGCTGGGGATTGTCCGGATTAATTGAGAGTAATAGCATGGTTTGTTGAGCGAATATTGTTTTGCGGCATCTGTTAAGTACGGTTTTAATGGTGTTGCAATGCCGGTTGGTAGATTTTATTATTCTTTGACCCTTTGACCCTTTGACCCTTTGACCCTTTGACCCTTTGAACCTTTGAACCTTTGAACCTTTGAGAAGTCTAATTCATTCATACGATGGAAGCAACGCTAAATCATGATGTCGTCGCCGGAATTGATCTTGGCAGCAACAGTTTTCGCCTGCTGATTGCCACCAGGCGTCGGGGAAAACTTGTCATCCTTGCTAAAGAGCTGGCAACGGTGCGGCTTGGCCGTGGCATGGGCGAAACGAGGATTCTTGCTGCCGGGGCAATCCAGCGAGGCCTTGATGTTGTCCGGCAATATCGAGCAACCATGGATCGTTTTGTGCCGGGTGCTGTCCGCGCCTGTGGAACCCAGGCCCTGAGAGCAGCCACTAACAGCGCTGAATTTCTGCTGCCGGCTTCGGAGATTCTGGGTGTTGACATCGAGGTCATCAGTGGTGAACAGGAGGCGCGTTTGAGTCTGGCCGGGGTTCTGTCGTCTTTTTCGACCCGGGTTGGCTCGTTTTTGGTTGCTGATGTGGGTGGCGGCAGTACGGAAATCATTTTTTCCGGGGAGGATCAGCTCCAGGTCAACAGTCTCCCCGTAGGCGCAGTGAGTTTGACCGAATTTTTGTTAAGCCGAGACACTTCTGGTCCCGGAGATCTCAGGGAGGCTCGTCGACTCATTCGTGAAATCCTTTTACCGGTGCTCCCTCAAGGCGGGCAGATTCCCCACCTCGTTGGTTCCGGTGGCACGGCCACGGCTCTGGCGGCTCTGTCCCTTGAATTGCCTGAGTATGACGCGGAAAGGATTCAGGGATTTGAGTTGAAGAAAAAAGAACTTGATCGCCTGCAGACCATGCTGGGCCACCTTTCCACCGACCAGCGCAATGATCTGCCGGGCCTTGATCACGGCCGGGGTGAGATTATTGTTGGCGGCGCCTTGATTTACAATGAATTGCTGGACCTTGTACACGCGGATCAGATATTGATCAGCGATGGAGGTCTTCTGGAAGGAATCGTGCTGAGTCTTCTTCCTGGTACTCAATTGATGAACCGCTAGAAAGTTGTTTTTCACCACAGAGCTCACGGAGACCACGGAGAAATCTTTTTTTTTATTACAATATGTTACCTCTGTGAGCTCTGTGCACTCTGTGGTTTACTTATCCTTTTTACGAAATCATCCAAATTGGTAGAGTAAAAAACCACGCTCATTTCGTTTACAGGCTGGATCATTTTGCTGTAATTGACTAGTATTATTTTTTTGCGGTGAAAATAGCAGAATTTGAATAACAAGGAGGCCTCTATGTTATCTGACAAGATACAACACGCCTATACTTTTGATGATCTCCTTCTGGTGCCGGCTGCATCCTCTGTCCTGCCCAATGAGGTTAATTTAAGTACGCGTCTCACCCAATCCATTACCCTGAATATTCCCCTGGTCAGTGCGGCCATGGATACCGTTACCGAACATCGAACCGCCATTGCCATGGCCCGGGAAGGCGGCATCGGTATTATCCATAAAAATATGGATGT
>JAYEPA010000299.1:0-6688 GCA_034723545.1 Thermodesulfobacteriota bacterium
GTACGATCAGGCTGACTCACATAGAACTACTATAGTTCGCCAGCCTGCTTGTACACATCTGAAGCACTGCCAAACATTTACGATTGTATGGTTTTAGCTGTTTTTCGACATCAAGCCGAATATTTACCGATTTCGAGGCAACCGGCGTGAAGATCACGACATCATCATCCCATCATCCCGCAGCTTTGATCTGCCTGGCCAGCTCCCTGCTGCTTTTAGCAGCTAAATTGAGTACATCTTCGTTCGGCGCGCCTTGCCATTCGACCGGATCAAGAAAATCCCATTTCAATTTTTCAGTTAAGATTTGAAGTTCGCGCTGTGCACCCCCTGACCAGCCAAACGAACCGAAACGCAGCACCTTTTTACCGCAGACCTTTTTTCGACCAAACATATCAAGAACCCAGGCCATTGGCGGAAACATACGATATTCATAGGTGGGCATGCCTACAATAAGACCGGATGATTTCCAGGCGGAGGCCAGAATAAAACCCACATGATCATCAGGTACCCGATGCACATGAACCGGTACGCCCTCACTGCGCACTCCCTGAACCATGACGTTGACTAACCGTTCCGTATTGCCGTACATGCTCGACCAGATAACGGTTACTTCCGGTTCGGCCGGACCATTCATATAGCGGGCAAAGCGTAAATAGGCGTCGATAATTTCCCTGGGGTTTTCCCGCCAGACAATGCCATGGGAGGGAGCTATCATCTTGATGTCCAGATCATCGAGACGGTCAATCGCCTTTTTAACAAACATTGAAAACCCACCGATGATATTGGCGTAGTAACGAAGCGACTCCCGCATAAAAAAATCATGTTGTTCAGAGGAGAGCTGGTCATCAAAAATGACATCGGTGATAGCGCCATAGGAACCAAAGGCGTCGCAGGTAAAAAGAATGCCCGAACTCTGTTCAAAGGTCAGCATGGTTTCCGGCCAGTGGAGATTAGGCGCCTCATAAAAGGTTAATGCCTTGCCGCCGCCAAGATCCAGGGTGTCGCCGGTTTTCATGATATGAACATTTGTGTCTATTCCGCAGAATGCCTTGAGAACCGGCGCCCCTTTTTTGGTGATGTAAAATTGGAGATTTGGATTTCTTTTATAAAATTCAGGGAGCCAGTTGGTGTGATCCGGTTCCATGTGGTTGATAATTAGGTAATCGATGTCCTCAATCTGCAGGGGAATGGAATGGAGTTCCTGCTCGAATTCTACGGGTTTATCTCCAACGTCTTCCACCAGGTCGATGAGTGCGGTTTTTTCACCGCGCACAACATAGGAATTGATGGAAATTCCATGGGGCATGGGCCACATTCCCTCAAATAACATGTCACTGTCCAGATTTATGCCCAGTCTATAAATTCCCTTTGTAATTTCTGTTGCTTTCATTTAGTTACTCCATTGCAATAGTCAATCGGAGTTCCGTAGACTTGTTCGTTAATAGTTTCGAGCCGGCTAAACTTTTGGGGATAGTCAGCCCGAACTGCTTGATAATGTGTTATTTTATCAAAGGCAGACCGCTGTTTTTCCAGGCCATTACACCACCGGCCAGGCTGTGGACATGTTCAAATCCTTCTCCCTGGAGGAAGCTGGCAGCAATATTGCCTCGGTAACCGATACCACAGGTGATAATAACCTCCTCGTTTTTGGCAATGTTCGGCAGTTCTTTGAGCAAGTTTGTCCATGGAAGGTGAATAGCCCCTTCAATATGTCCTTCCGACCATTCCGCCGGGGTTCTGACATCAAAAAAGTGATTATAGTTTTTATTTTTCAGTTTTTTCCTCAGCTGCTCGGTGGAAATTTGCCATAGTTGATTAATGGGATAACCTGCTTCCTGCCAGGCGACAATACCACCGTACAGATAGCCGATGATATTATCATACCCAATACGGTGCAACTGAATACTCATGGCCTCGTATGCCTCCTTATCGGTGACGATCAGGATAAGTTCGGCATCAGGGTCTATGACCAAGCCGATCCAGTTGGCTGTCTGCAGGGCAAAACCGATGTTAATGGAACCGGGGATATGGACCCCGCCAAAAGCTGCGGTATCCCTGGTATCCAGGACAACTGCGCCTCTCTCTTTTTCCGCTTTCACCTGCTGGGGGCTCAGATCCCGAACCATGGGACATCGTTCGAGCAGTGGAGGGCCATTTTTATTGGTATTGATAATATGGTTGAAACTTTTGGGCCGGTCCGGGAAACTCTGCTGCATTTGGAGGGTAAAGTCGTCCTCGGTAAGATTGAGCACCGGGTTGTTTTTTGTTTCAAAACCGATTGTTGAACTTGATTTGGCACTCATACCCTTGCCGCAAAGAGATCCTTCACCGTGGGCGGGATAGACCTCCAAGTCGATAGGCAGCTTGCCCAGTTTATTATAAAGGGAGTTGTAGAGATTCGCGGTTTGCTCTGCAAGCAGTTTTTTTCCGGCAAGGTCCGGGCGGCCTATGTCACCGACAAACATGCAGTCGCCGGTCAATACCAGCCACGGATCTTCGCTGCGGCTGAGATCTGTGACCAGGATTGACATGGAGTCAGGCGTGTGTCCGGGAGTTTTCAAGAATTCGAGGCGGGCATTGCCAAAAGACATGGTTTCCCCATCCTTCACCTCGGTATGTTCAAAGGTTGCGGGTGTTCCTTCCATGAAACAGATTTCAGCGCCGGTTCGTGAATGCAGTTCCATATTTCCGCTGACGTGGTCGGCATGAATATGGGTTTCAAAAATATGGGTGATCTTCATACCGTTCTGGCGGGCCAGATCCAGATATATCTTCATGTCCCGCTTTGGATCGACCACGCAGGCGACTTGAGCCTTGGGGCAACCAATGATGTAGGAAAGGCAGCCCATCCCTTTTACGGTAATTTGTTTGAAATACATAATTTTCTCCTTATGAATATATAATTCTGAGCAAAACTGATAGATGATTTTTTGTTAAAAAATAATACTGTGCACAAGCAGACTGTCTCACATAGGACTACTATGCTTCGCCAGTCTGCTTGTATACATCTGAGGCACTATCCAAATATTTACAATATTGTAGTTTTAGCTGTTTTTCAATATCAAGCCGAATATTTACGTTAACTTATCTATATTGCTAATAGTTTCTAGATCTTGTGTACAGTATGAAGCAACATGATATGTTGCATATGCACAAAATAGAGTATAAGTTTTGAAAAAGCAATAAAAAATAATAATTAATACTGATACTGTGAAAGTTTTTAACAGAGACGTTATGTAGGAATTTCTCAATCGTGAAGCCTGCCACGGGAAAGACCATATGAGTAGCGTAGCCAGATATTAAGAGATCTGTTACAGTGTGCCCTCGGAAATGCGACGTTGATTTTAAGTGAACCCCTTATTTGAACCTCATCCTCTGGTCCAAAGTTTCATAACAACTATGTCACATCATTCTTCAAAGCCCGAACTGCTGGCCCCGGCCGGAACAATAGCCAATTTTGAAACAGCCGTGAGGGCTGGCGCCGATGCAGTTTATGTTGGCGCGCCGGGCCTGAATGCCCGTGCCCTGGCCAAACATTTCAGCCCGGCCGAGCTCGCGGCCATGATCGATTATGGTCACCGGGCCGGGGTTAAAGTCTATCTGGCCATGAACAGCCTGATGAAGGAAGACGAGATCCCCCAAGCTGTGGAACTCCTTGCCCTGCTGGAAAAATTACGTCCCGATGCCTTGATTATCCAGGATCTTGGCCTTTATTCTTTGATCAAAAGATATTTCCCCTCCCTTAACATTCATGCCAGTACCCTGATGGCGGCCCACAATTCACTGGCCGTCCGCCAGTTTGCCGAAATGGGATTTTCCCGGGTGGTGCTGGCCCGGGAAATGGGCCTTGCCGAGATCAACAAAATTCATCAGGCCCATCCCGTGGAATTAGAAGTTTTTGTCCATGGCGCCCTCTGTTTCAGTTATTCGGGACTCTGTCTTTTCAGCAGCTATTGCGGCGGGAAAAGTGGTCTGCGTGGCCGCTGCGTCCAGCCCTGCCGCAGACGTTATACTTGGACAGGCCCGGGGAAAGGGCATCGGGCCGGTTATCTTTTTTCCATGAATGACCTGAATTCCATTGAGTTGATTCCGCAACTTGTCAAGGCCGGGGTGGCATCGCTTAAAATTGAAGGAAGATTACGCAGCGCCCATTATGTGGACTCGGTGGTTAGGGCCTACCGGCTGGTGATTGACTCAGGTTCGGAGACAAAGGCCCTGGAAGAAGCCCGGGAGCTGTTAAAGGGAGCCATGGGCCGCAAGTCAACAACCGGTTATTTTCTCTCTCCCCAGCCTGTTGACGGGATTTCACCGCAACATTCCGGCAATATCGGTCTTTTCTTAGGTAAAATTCTCCATACTCGGGGCAGGTGGGCAACGATTAAGGTAAAAGAAAAGATTCAAGTCAAGGACCGTCTCCGCCTGCACAGCGAAAAATCAGGGGAGAGGGATTCTTTCACCTTAAAAAATATGCGTTTGGGGAAAAAATCTCTTAGCCGCGTTGAAGCCGGAAGCGATATCAGTCTGGAACTGCCTTTTCCTCACATGCGTCCCGGAGACAGCCTGTACAAGGTCGATGTTCGGGAACGGGGTCATTTTTCGGCAAAGAGTCGTGTCAACCCGGCACGTTTTCAGAAAAAGATCGGCCAAATGGTCCAACGGGGAAGGGTGGATAAAATTTTAAAAGAGTTCAGTCGTCCTCCTGTCCGCAAGTTTCATTCAAAAGGAAAGAGGCCTGGTTGGATTAAGGGAAAGCGGCCCGGTGGGACTGGAGGTAAAAAGAACCTTCCGCTTTGGTTGAAAACAGATGATCCTTCCCAGGTATCGCAATTTTTACCAATGAAGCCGGAGAAAATCATCCTCATCCTTGATCGGAACAGCTCTGACCGTTTCCGCAGGATGAAAAAAATCCGTTTTCGGCGCAATAGTCTGATCTGGGCTTTACCGCCCATTATTCTTGAAAAAGATGTTGAATTTTACCGCCAGGCAATAGCTGCTCTTATTGGTCAGGGATATCGTGACTGGCAGATCGGCCATATCAGCCAACTGCAGTTGTTTAAGAGTCTGGAGAGAAAGAAAGGCGGGCACGGTTTCAGGGTTTACGGGGATTATACTTTGAACATCCTGAATTCTCCGGCCTTGGCTGTTTTGAAAAAAAGCGGCATCAGCGGGGTCTTGGCCGCGATTGAAACGGACAGGGAAAATGTAATTGGAATGTGCCGGAACAAACATGGGGTTGCCGTTGGATTGACGGTTTATGGCCGGCCGTCTTTGTTCACCGCCCGTCTCGACAGTGATCATTTTCACTATGACCGGGTTTTTGTCAGTCCAAAAGGGGAACGGTTCGTATTGAAAAAGAAATGGGGTCAGACCCTGGCTCTGCCCGAGCAGCCCTTTTCCCTGTTGGCCGGACTCGACGAGCTTGCCCCGTTGGGCCTTGATTACGGCGTTATTGATCTCTCATACCGTCGTTTGAAAAAAAGAGAGCTTGATTCTTTTTTCCATCGGCAAAAAAGAGGCGGAAAGAGGGCAAAAACTTCCACTTTTAATTTTTACGGTCGGCTGCAGTGAAAAGTCAGGTTTCAGCCAGTTCTCTCCTGGATATTCGGAGTCTGACCTTACCTGCGAAAATCATTCTGTGCCTGGCATTGAATAGCAAAAATACAATCATTCTCCCCCTTATCAGCTATTCAGGAAACAATAAATTACAAAATGAAGCTTGAACTTTTCTAATAGTATTGATAAATAGAGTTCTGATTATAGGATTAGGAATTAAAAGCAAATTAAAACATGATGAGGTAAGGAAATGATCAAAAAAGTACTTGTTGTGGTTGTTGGACTGATGCTGATGGGTATGGTTGGCTGTGGTAAAGATGAGCCGAAAACAACCGCAGATAAGGCAAAAGAATCTGCACATCAGGCTGTAGAAGCGACAAAAGAAGCGGGCCACGATGCTGCGGTGGCAACCAAGGAAGCTGCCCATGATGCTTCTGTGGCAACCAAGGAAGCTGCCCATGATGCTTCTGTGGCAACTGAGGAAGCTGCTCATGATGCTTCTGTGGCAACTGAGGAAGCTGCTCATGATGCCAAAGAGTCTATGAAATAAAGAGGCACCACTTATACTGGCCATGTGCACCGGGGTGGTATTCGGTTCTGCTTGATTCCCCGAATGCCGCCTCTGTTGCCGGTCCAGGCTTTGACTGCTCCTAGGCCGGTCACAGTGCTGAAAACTTGTAAGAGTTCACCAGCACCTCATCTTCGCCTATTTTGATCTGCTTGAATAGCACCAGTATGCTTCGCAGGCCCAGGTAAGCGTAGACTCCGAATGGTCGAATCTAAGGCACTGGTAAACTCTTACAGGGCTGGGGTTAGCCTAGTTTAGCATCCCTTGGTGAACTGTTACGAAAACTTGATATGTAAAGACGATGAATTTGCAGCACTGGGAAATATTCCAGCTCCAGTTCTCCTGCGATCTTAGATCTCAACGGCTCTCTCCCTCCTTAAGATTTTAACGACTCAAGAAGCTTTCCCCCCTGCGTATCTTCCAATACGGTTAAGATTTTCAGTAACTATTCAGCTGCACCCCATCTTCGCCCATTTAGAGCTTCTCGAGTAGCATTAGTACGCTTCAAATCTCTAAATGAACAGGTAAGCACCCATAAAGACTGGGCATAAACTCCGACTCCGAATA
>JAYEPA010000300.1:0-6681 GCA_034723545.1 Thermodesulfobacteriota bacterium
CAGGCGGTTATGATTCGTCACGAATTACTCTAAAATACTTGTAACTATTCAGGAGCACCCCATCTTGTCCCATTTCGGCCTTCTTGAATAGCACAAGTATGCTTCGAAGGCCCAAATGAACCAATATGGAGCACTCCTGAACAGTTACATACCGAGTTTTTCGTAACATTTTAACATACTCTGAATAGTTACAAATACTTTTATTTAATTTTCGAACAAAAAATAATAATTTTTCCTGTTTAGGAAATTGCTTTTACGGATTTTTCATGGTATTTTTTTAATTTTTGGTTTTATATTCTCCTTGGCATTAAGGGAAAATCCTACATTTTTAGTCCCTTAGGAATTATTTTCGTGTTATTTGTGACAAAAAATTCAAAAACTTCTTTAAAATAAACAACTTGCCTCTACTGTTAAGGGACTTATCCTAAAAAACCTGATGTTTTATTCCACTTTAGTGGGTTAGGGTATCGACCGTTGGCTCACAAACACTGCGGAAAAAACGTGAAACTTTAGTTCTCTTTTCTTTTGAGAAAATATTTATTAAAAGAATAAAAAATAGTCCTCAAATAATTTCTCATTTTCGGGAGCATACTGTCACGGATCTCTCGATGCCTTTGCCTATCGGTCTTCCGCCTTCAGTCTTTCTACCTGAAGTTATACTTTTTTTTAATTTAAATAAATGAGAGTGTAGTACATGCAAAAACAAGTCATCTGTCTTCTCCTTCCCATCTTCATCAGCCTTCCAGGTGTATTATCAGCAGCGGAAAAGACCTACACCCGCCAGCACTGCCTGAAAATGGCTCTTACCCGTAACCCATCTGTTCTGGCAAGCATTGAAAGAAAAACCGAGGCCCAGTGGAAAAAGAAATCAGCCTATGATGATTTTCTCCCTAAGCTCAATATGGATTATTCTTTCACATATTTTGATGAGGCGTTCGACATTGATGCAGATTTTATCGGCATTGGTGATGTGAGTGTCACTGAACATAATAATTACATGATGAGTCTACATATTGATCAGCCTCTTTTTACCGGTTTCCGCCTGACAGAAACATACAATCTGGCTGATCTTGGCCTCAAAGAAGCAGTTGCCGATGAGCAGCTGGCTCATCTTGAGATCACCTACCGGACCATCAGGGCCTACTATAACTTTTTAATGACACAAAAATTTCAGAATGTGGCAGATGACGCCGTAACTCAGCTTACCTCCCATCTTCATGATTCAGAGCAATTCTTCAAAAACGATATTATTCCTTTAAACGATCTTCTTGAGTCAAAAGTTCATCTGGCCAATGCCAAACAGGATGCCAGAATTGCGGCAAGCAGAACTCGGATAGCGCGGATTGCACTGGCAACGATCATCAAAGAACCGTTATCGCTCATATTTAATGTTGAAGATAACCCGGATATGACGGCTATGACCAGTAAGGTGGAGTCTCTTACAGTCCAGGCCCTGGAGACAAGACCGGAATTACTGCAGGCAAACTATAATCTTGAGGCATCAAAGAAACAAATCACCCTGGCTAAAAGTACGTATTACCCTACCATAACATTAAGTGCAGCCCACAACCGATATGGAGGCGATGCCTGGGTTGATGGTCATGGGCTCAGTGACCTGCAGGATTCTGAAGAAACCATGATCGGGGTATATGCATCCTGGGAGCTCTTTGCCTGGGGGCAAACGAAACATGAAGTGAGCCAGGCCTCGGCCGCAAGTCGAGAGGCCAACCAGTTACTCACAGCTGTCATGGATGAAATCAAGCAGGAGGTTCGGGACAACTTTATCAGCGCACTTACCTCTTATGAAAACATTGCCACCGCAAAAACCGCAGTTGAGCAGGCAGGGGAAAACCTGCGTATGAATGAACTGCGCTATAAAAATCAGCTTTCCACAAACACCAATGTCCTTGATGCACAAACCTTGTTAACCGACACGGAAACAAAATATTATCAGGCAGTATACCACTATAACATTAGCCTTGCCGGACTGGCCCGGGCAGTTGGGCTGAAGAGTTGGAAGGATTTAAGTGTAAATTGATAGATAGGCAGTAGGCTGAAGGCTAAAGGCTGAACACCTGCACGATTACCATAATTTTATACAAAGGCAAAAAATGATCATGGCATCACATACGACATTAAATCGGCACAGACGACCCCTGCAAAAATTTTTCTCTCTTATCTGTATCACTGCTCTAACGGTCCTGCCAATGACTGGTTGCTCAAAAGAGGAAGAGGTGGTCAAAGAAGAAGTGATACGGCCGGCTAAAATGATGACCATTGAACAGTCTGAAGCCAGCAAAACATTGAAATATCCCGGCAATGTCCGCGCCCTGGATCGGGTTGAAATTTCGTTTGAGGTCTCGGGTAAACTGGTTGAATTAGCTATCAATGAAGGGCAGGAAATTAACAAGGGAGATCTCATCGCCCGTATTGATTCCAGTGATTTTAAAAACAGGCTCGCGGTAGCCATGGCCAAGGTGAACCATGCAAAGACCGAACTTGGCCGTTATGCAAATTTGTTGGATGAAAAGGTTGTTGCCAAGTCCACCTATGATGTCAAAAAGAGAAATTACGATGTGGTGGTTTCTGATATGAAAATTGCCAGAAAGGCACTTGCCGACACCTCTCTCAAAGCTCCTTTTTCTGGAAGAATCGGCAAGAGGTTTGTTGAAAACTATCAGGTAGTTCAGGCGAAACAGTCCATTGTTTCACTGCAGAGGCTTTCAGATCTCGAGATCATTGTCAATGCGCCGGAAAATGTGATGGCGAACCGCACAAATAAAAATAAAATTGAATTTTCAGCCAAATTTCCCAATTATCCCGGCGATACATACCCTCTGACCGTGAAAGAGTTTTCCACGGAAGCAGACCCCCAGACCCAGACCTATCGCGTGACGCTGATCATGCCGAATCCCGAAGGAAAAACAATTCTTGACGGTATGACAGCCAATGTTTCCATTGTGATTTATCAAAACGGCGATAATACTTTTGAGGTTCCGGTGCAGGCTGTATTTTTTGATGTAAAGGGACAGGCATCCGTATGGAAAGTCGGTGATGATTTGCGGGTCAAACAGCATAAAGTTTCAGTGGGTAAGCCTGAACAAAACAATATCGCAATTTTAGCAGGTCTTTCCTCTGGTGATAAAATTATCACCCTGGGTGTGCAAAATTTGGTTGAAGGCCAGAAAGTACGTGAATTTACCGGAACAATGGGAGAATAAGCATAATGAATATAGCTGAATATGCTATCACAAAAAAAACGGTGACCCTGGTTATCACCGTCATGCTTGTTCTCGGTGGTTATAACGCCTTTAAAAACATTGGCAAGCTTGAAGACCCTGAATTTACAATTAAAGATGCTTTGGTCATCACCCAGTACCCTGGCGCGTCAGCCCGGGAGGTTGAAGAAGAGGTCACCGACGCTGTTGAAACAGCCGTCCAGCAGTTGGGACAGCTCAAGGAGATGACATCCATCAGCAGGCCTGGTGTATCAATTATTACTGCCACCATGAAGGACAAATATGGCAAAGCAGAATTGCCCCAGGTGTGGGATGAACTGCGCCGCAAGGTAGGTGATGTGCAGCAGGAACTTCCCCCCGGGGTGCTGCCGTCCATTGTCAACGATGACTTTGGCGATGTCTTTGGTATTCTGCTTGCCGTAAGCGGTGATGGCTACACGTATAAAGAATTAAAAGATGCGGTTGACTATCTCCGTAAAGAGCTGCTTCTTGTTGAGAATGTTTCTAAAGTCACTCTCTGGGGAGCCCAGATAGAGGCCATTTTTGTTGAGATTTCCACGGCAAAACTGGCCCAGCTCGGTTTGGGCCTTGATACGGTTTATGCTGCCTTAAAGAGCCAGAACATGGTAGTACCTGCCGGTTCCGTCAGGGTCGGCCCGGAGTATATCAGAATCAGCCCCACTGGTGTGTATCAATCCGTGGAGCAAATTGAAAATTTACAGATCCGCGATCCCCAATCAAACAAGGTCATCTATTTAAAAGATTTTGCCAATGTGGTCAGGGATTACCTTGATCCTCCCTCGCAAATTTTACATTATAATGAAGTGCCGGCAATTTCCATGGGTATCTCCATTTCTTCCGGTGGTAATGTTGTCAACCTGGGTAATGCGATTACTAAAAGGGTGAAAGAGCTGGAAGAAATGCTGCCGGTTGGTTTAGAGATCGGCGTTATCAACTTTCAGGCCACCGATGTCGTTGTTTCTATTAAGGCCTTTGTCATCAATTTTCTTGAAGCCGTCGGCATTGTTATTATTGTTCTTCTTATTTTCATGGGTGTACGCAGTGGATTTCTGATTGGCGCCATCCTGGCAATTACTGTTTTTGGAACCCTAATTGTCATGAATCTGGCCGGCATCAGTCTGGAGCGAATTTCCCTTGGCGCTCTTATTATTGCCCTTGGCATGCTGGTGGATAATGCTATTGTTGTTACCGAGGGAATGCTTATTCGTATTCAAGCCGGTAAGGACAAAATAAAAGCGGCAGGCGAAGTAGTGATGCAGACCCAGATGCCGCTTCTTGGCGCCACCATTATTGCTGTTCTTGCCTTCTGGGGAATCGGCATGTCCAACGACTCCACCGGAGAATTCTGTCGTTCTCTTTTTCAGGTTATGCTTATTTCCCTGATGATGAGCTGGATTATTGCCATCACCATTACTCCTCTGTTCTGCTCGATGTTTTTAAAAGCCGGGAATTCTTCTGGTGAACCGGCAGACCCGTATAAAGGTTTTATCTTTGTTACCTATAAAAAGATTCTCAGCTTTGCCATCCGCATTCGCTGGGCAACCATGCTGGTCATGGTTGCCATGCTTGCTGCATCCATTTATGGCTTTGGACTTCTTAAGGGCAGTTTTTTCCCCCCTGCGACAAAACCGATGTTTCTGATACATTACTGGCTGCCGTCCGGTAGCGACATAAGGCAGACGACAGCGGATATCACGGAACTGGAGAAGTATGTTCTTCAAGATGAGCGTATTACTTCTGTTGCCTCCTTCATCGGCGAAGGCTGTCCCCGTTTCCTCCTCACTTTCTCTCCGGAGCAGACCGGTGATGATAGTTACGGTGTGATTCTGGCATCGGTAAAAGATTTTGCTTTAATTGATGAAATAGTTCCCGAGCTTGAGGAGTATATTCACAAAAACTATCCGGCCGCCCAACCTATTTTAAGAAAATTTGTTTTAGGACCGGGAGATGATTATGACATCGAAGCTCGTTTTTCCGGGCCGGACAGCAAGGTTTTACGCGAGTTATCTGAGCAGGCCAAAGTCATTATGCGTGCTTATCCGGACAGTGCCAGGGTCTGGGATGATTGGCGACCACCGGTGAAAAAATTAGTGCCTGTATATGATGAAGTGAAAGGAAAACAGGCAGGAATAAGCAGAACTATGCTGTCCCAGGCGCTTGAGACCTCATTCACAGGCACAACGGTTGGTCTCTACCGTGAAGACATCAACCTCCTGCCCATTGTTTCTCGTCTGCCGGACACAGAGCGGTTTGATGTGGCCAATCTCGAGCATATTCAGGTCTATAGTCCGGCCCTGAAAAAATCCGTTCCTA
Organism: Thermodesulfobacteriota bacterium; assembly: GCA_034723545.1. Lineage (GTDB taxonomy): Bacteria > Desulfobacterota > Desulfobulbia > Desulfobulbales > SURF-16 > JAGHCC01. The sequence goes on from JAYEPA010000300.1 coordinate 5,574, forward strand.
TCAGCCAGGTTGTTTCCGGGTTTGAAACCGTATCTGATGACCCATATCGCATGCGCTATGATCGTAAATTAACAATCAGAACCCGTGGAAATATTAAATACGGCCTGTTACCCAGCGAAATGCAGAACGCTGTTCTGGCAGAAATTGAAGCTATTGAATTGCCGCCGGGCTATGAGCTGGTCTGGGGGGCGGAAAAAGAAAATTCCGCAAAAGCACAGGCTGGGATCAAGGCGAATATGGCAGCACCGACAATTGTCATGGTACTGATCATTATCATGCTCTTTAACAACTTAAAACAGCCTGCAATTATTCTGCTCACCGTTCCCTTTGCCATTATCGGGGTGACGATCGGCCTGCTTGGTTCCGGAGCGCCCTTTGGTTTCATGGCTCTGCTCGGCATGTTGAGTTTAACCGGTATGATGATCAAAAATGCCATTGTTCTCATTGATCAAATAAATATTGAACTCGCAGAAAACAAAGAACCGTTACATGCGGTTGTGGATGCCGCAGTTAGTCGTATGCGGCCGGTATGCATGGCGGCAGTCACCACGGTACTGGGCATGATCCCCCTGGTTGTTGATCCATTCTTCCAGGGTATGGCTGTGACTATTATGGGTGGGCTTACCTTTGCCACCGGCCTGACCCTGATCCTGGTACCTGTACTCTATGTTATTTTTTACCGGGTCAAGTGGCAGAAGATCTAGCATTTGCCTGACATCAGGGCAGCTTTTTTACTGCTGTCCTGATGTCGCCTATCGCTGTTATTTATGAAACCCAAAGAAAACACCATCGACAAAATCGACCGTATTTTTGAGGATATCAGCCGGTTCCCGACCTCATCTTTTAATCTCACTTTAGCCCAAGACATCCAGCAACGATGTCACACCATGAATATCCACAAGGCCAAAGTCGTCTATTTTAAACGAATCAAACTGATGCTGACCCAGGCACTGGAGCTAATCGAAAAAAAACACAAACATCCAGAGCTGAATCTACAAAAGGATTTCAATCAGGTTGAAAGAGAAATTCGAGCTTTGCTTGATGCTCGGAATGGATGAAAAACCTACTCAAACAAGCTGAAACTCACATCTCGTACTCCTGCCTTTTC
>JAYEPA010000301.1:0-1505 GCA_034723545.1 Thermodesulfobacteriota bacterium
AGCAATCATTTAAGCTAACCACTCCACATATTTTTGCGTGAGACGCTGCCAGGAGAATTTTTCAGTTAACTTGCAGCAACGCTTTTGATCCAGAAAAACTCGTTTCTTCAATATCATTTCCAGTTGCTTGGCCAATTCATTCCGGGGATAAAGAAATTCCGGGAGAAAGAGCTCGGGATAGGACAACCTGTCCGGCAATAGCGGTGTACAGCCGGCCCGCACCGCCTCAATAACGGCCATGCCGTAGAATTCATGGTTAGCGGTGGAGATGACAAGATCACCTCTTTTGAGCCAGTCGATATATTCCCGGCGGGATTCGACATAACCGAAATGAAGGACACGATGGGCCAGTCGCTCCCGGGCCTCCTGAAAGATTTGCGGACGCCGCTGAAAAGACTGGCCCAGCACCACCAGCTGAAAATCGATCTCCCGTCTGTCCAGTTCAAACAGGGCCTGAAAAAACTCATCCGGATTTTTATCATGTTCCCAGCGATGATTCCAGATAATGACCGGAGTTGAGTTCTTTTGCCGATCCGGAGCCGAATTAATGGCCTCAAAATCAAGACCGGGATAGAGGATGACAGATTTTTCCCGCAATAGATCCGGATCGACCAACTCCATATCATCGGCAATTTTAACGATCTTTCTGCAGCCAGCCAGAAAGCTCTCGAGATTATAGCAGGAATTAAAGGCCAAACGGTCAGAGGCCAGGGCCGTGGTCAGATTGGTCAAAGCAAAATGAAAATCCCGCTCATCCTTCACCTGGACGGGGTAGGAAAACTGATTTTCATGAAAATAAGTCAGCAGTGGAACATGACGAAGCCACTTCGGCCCCAATCCCCGCAGAGCGGCCACATCAACAAAGGTGGAACAGAGAACCCTGTCAAACTGGCGCGACTCAGACAGTTTACCGGCAAAATAAGGCGCCGAAAGCCTCATTCGCCACTTCCATTTTCGGGCCGGCAGAGTGACCAGCTCAAACGAGAATGGCAGGCGGCTTATCAGCTGGTCCAAAAACGCTTTATGTGAACCGCCGTAATAAGGTTCAAGGACCAGTATATTCATGCATCACGACGCGCTGATTGTCTCCATGGCCTCTTTAAAAGCAGGGGCTGAGCGTTCGATCACTCCGTCATCAACACAGAAGGCCAGCCTGAAATAGCCGGGCATGCCAAAACCGCGGCCAGGCACGGCAAGAATTTTATATTTCTGCAGATGGGCAACAAAAGCAGCATCGTCTTCAATGGGAGATTTCGGAAAGACATAAAAGGCCCCCTTGGGAGGCGTGAATTCATAGCCGGCATCGGCAAGAATTTTACAAAAAATCTCCCTTCTGCGGGTATAAACAGAGCAGTCTACAGTGGCATCCTGAAGCTGTGCCACGACGCGCTGCATCAGGGCCGGGGCATTGACAAAGCCGAGAATCCGATTGGCCAGAGTCATGGCGCCAAGCAAAGGAGCCTTATCATCAATTTCCGGATGGATGGCGATATAGCCAATTCGTT
>JAYEPA010000302.1:0-22492 GCA_034723545.1 Thermodesulfobacteriota bacterium
CGTCGCCCGGAGGGCCGGGCTCCTAAGCCAAACAAGCACCACCACTTATTGAGAAATTACGATCTGACCCTGTCCGGGATTCGAGGTTCAACCCTAATGCAAATCTTTATTCTATAATCCCAACAGGTTACAAAAACTCTTTAGTTCTAGGAAGTTGATCCATGAAACCCCTCTGGCGTATAGCTGATCTTATTGATCTTGAATATCTGCTTCTCCTTGATGACGCTGTGATCGAGGAAGAAGGGCAAGATGCGCTCAGACGCCGCGATCGCGATATTTATCTGCACCTGATTGAATCAGAGGGTGAAGCAGAGGAAAAATTAAACCCGCCTCTGCTGCTCAACAAATGGCTCAAAAACCGGCAAAAGAAGCTGGCGGAGCAGGATGATGGAGCTCCCCTGCCCGGAAAACTGTGGAGTGAACTGTACGGATTTTTTCGCTGGGGATTGCTGCTGCTTGGTCTTATTTCCGGAGCCGGGCTGGCCTTTTCCTTTCTTGCCTACTCCGGTTCAGAACCTGTAAATGTTTCCGTATATACAGGGTTATTTGTCGGAGTACAGGTCTTGCTTCTTGCTTTGTTTGGAGCGGCATCCCTGTACCGTCTGCTGTTGCGGCTCGATCTCCAATCATCTGTACTGTATGTGCTGCTGAGCAAGCTGATTGTCCGGGTCGTGCTGAAGCTCAGGGGATATGCCGGGAATAAATTAAACGGCCGACAGCGTCTTCAGATGGCCTCTGCCATGGGACTTGTGCGAGAAAAAACACCTGCCTATGGTTCTCTTTTCCTCTGGCCGATGTTTTCTCTGATCCAGATCCTTGCCCTCGGTTTTAACGTTGGCGTTCTTGCCGCTACCCTGCTTAAGGTGATGGGGGCGGACATTGCCTTTGGCTGGCAATCAACCCTGCAAGTCAGCGAACAATTTGTCTTCACACTGGTTCAATCCATTGCTTTGCCCTGGTCCTGGTTTGTCCCGACGAATATTGCCTACCCGAGTCTTGCCCAGATTGAAGGCAGCCAGATGGTATTGAAGGAAGGCATCTATCATCTGGCAACCCAGGACCTGGTTTCATGGTGGCCCTTTCTCTGTCTGGCTGTCCTGTTTTATGGGCTGCTTCCCCGCCTGGCGTTGTTCTTTGTCGGCCTGGGTGGGGAACGGCGCAGCCTGGATCGATTACAGTTTAGAAAGACTGCCCACAGGCAACTTTTGCAGCGGATGACAACCCCTCGGGTCTCCTCTCAGGCGCATGAGACGAACCATGTTGAGCAACATTTCTCCCCGGAGCCGCAGCAGTCCGAAGAACCGAAAGAAAAGGAAAAACCACAGATCTTTGTCCCGGAAAACCAGGTTGCCCGTCATAGCTCAGTCACCCTGATTCCCGACGAACTCTATGATCAGTGTCCCCTGAATACGCTGCAAGGATTGGTGCTGGAACGGTTAGGTATCACTGTTCATGAAACCCTTCGAACAGGTGAAGAGTACGCTGATGATCAGCTTGTTCTTGATCAGCTTGCAGAAAAAAACAGGAAGTCGACAATAGAAAACATTGTTATACTGCAGGAGGCTTGGCAACCGCCTATTCAGGAGTTTTTTTCTTTTCTCGAAAAATTGCGGGCCCTGTTAGGTTCGGATGTTCCCCTTGTCGTGGCCCTGGTGGGCAAACCCGGTTCAAATACTATTTTCACACCGGTTAAAAAAGAAAATCTGCAGATCTGGCGGGATAATATCAGGGCTCTGGGATATCCTGATCTTCAGGTCTCAGAGTTGGTGGCAGCATGATAAAACCTGTTATTCCCGAGTTTGCCGTAGTCGGTCATCCCAATGAGGGGAAGTCTTCGGTACTCTCCACGCTTGCTGAAGACGATTCCGTCCGCATCAGCCCCATTCCCGGTGAAACCACCGAGTGTCGAAGCTTTCCTGTTATGATAGACGGGCGGGAGATTATACGCTTTGTCGACACGCCCGGTTTTCAGAACCCGCGCAATACCTTGCGTTGGATGCAGAACTACGAAGGCCCGGATGAAGACATGGTAAAAGAGTTTGTTCGCGCCCATGAAAAGGATCCGGCCTTTCGCGATGACTGCGAGCTGCTGACGCCTCTACTTGACGGGGCAGGGATTATTTTTGTTATTGACGGGTCACGTCCGGTGCGCAATATGGACCGGGCGGAAATGGAGATCCTGCGCCTGACCGGCCGGCCGCGCATGGCCATTATTAATAGCAAGGAAGATGATACCTCCTATCGCGAACAGTGGCAGAACGAATTCAGGAAACATTTCAATTCGATCCGCATCTTTAATTCAAACAGGGCAACCTATGCCGAGCGGATCTCGCTGCTGGAGAGCTTAAAAAGCATAGATCAAAATCTGCAGGATGTACTGGAGATGGTGATATCGGCCTTTAAACGGGACTGGGCAGCCCGCAACCAACAAACAGCCGATGCTATTGTATCCATGCTGACAGACATTCTTTCTTATCGCAGGACCGAGCCATGCCCGGATAGAACAAACGAGTCTGCGTTGAGAGAAAAACTGCATAAAAAATACGTCCGTTTTGTAGCAAAAAAAGAACAGAAGACGTATCGGCAAATCCGCTCGGTTTTTAAGCATAATATTTTCAACTATGACCTGCCGGACCACTCCATCCTGCAGGAAGATCTTTTCAGTGAGAGAACCTGGCAGTTCCTCGGCCTGAACAAAACACAACTGGTGATGGCCGCTGCGCTTGGCGGCGCTTCCATCGGAGCCGGTGTCGATGTTGCGGCCGGCGGTATTTCCTTTGGCGTCTTTTCCACCCTTGGCGGAGTGATTGGCGCTGCAGGAACCGCTCTGAAGGGCAAGGAATTTTTATCAGGCGTTCGCCTGCTGGGTATCAAGCTTGACCACCAGAAACTGCAGGTCGGCCCGGTAAACAATATCCAGTTTCTCTATATCCTGCTGGACAGAGCGTTGATATTCTACAGCCACATCATCAACTGGGCCCACGGCCGCCGTGATTATGAGGAGCGTACATCAATAACTGAAGAGGCGGGCACAAAACAGGGCTACGCAACAGGGTTGGGCAGCACTGCGAGAAAGACATGCAGAATCTTTTTCAAGGCGATCCAGGGAGATGACCAGGATGCGCTGGACCAGACGGCTGATGCATTAAAAAGGATGCTGTCAGAGAGCTTAGGTTCCATTTCACGAGACACGAGATGACTTCCTCCACAACCGACCAGCCCATCACCCTTTTTTCCGATCAGCCCCTTGCAGCCTTTGACCAGGGAATGGCAGCGGAACTGGCTGAACGACGTAATCCTAATCTCGGCAGTCTCTTTATCACCGAACGCGCCCCTTTTTATGTCACTATTCTCTACCGGATGCTGCTGTTTAAACGGGACCATGAGCTGGAACCGCTTTATGAAGATATTTACCAGGCAGTGGTGCAACCCCTGGAAGGCCTGGAAAACACCGAATACTCACCTGACCGCTTCCGCACCGATCTTGACCAGCTGGCCAACTGGAATCTGGTCTCCTCCCGCATTGAAAAACAGCGGCTGCGGGGCTACCGGGACAACCGTAAACGTAAATTTCGCTTCCGTCTGAGTGACGAGGCGGCAAGCCTGCTGCACTGGCTCGAGGAGAGGCTGCAGGATGACCTGGAAGAGCGCGGCAATGATGCCAGGGACCTGCTTGGCGAGGTTCGCGGCGCCCTTGGCGAGTTGCTCCGATTGCTGCACGGCTTGCGCCTTAAAGCCGAGGGGCAGGAGGACAGTGCCAGGCGTATTATCTTTCAGCTTGGCAAGGCAGACGATCTCTGCCGGGCTATCACCGAAGGACTGATAGATCTCAATGGCCGGTTGATGACCTTTTTACTCCGGCGCTATGAGGCCGCTGAGGTTCGCATCATTCTGGATGAACTGGATACCTATGTGCAAGTCTTTCTTAAGCAGGCCTTTAGCCTTCGCTTGGAAATCGTGCCCCTGTTGCACCGTCTGCAGAAAAACATTATGCAGGACAAACTGCGCTTTGCCTTTACGGTGATGGAAAAAGAGCGGCATCTCGCTCCCCATCTCCTGCAAGTACGGAGAGAGGCCTCCGGCCTGGCAATTCCCCATAGGCTGGACCGTTTTTTTGAAGACCAGGGTGGCCTTGACCACCTTTTACAGCGCATCAATGAAGCCTCCCTGCAGGTATGGCAGAAACTGCGCAGTCACCTGCAGGAGCTGGAACGTAAAAATCACCGTCTGGAGGATTTGCGCGACAGAATCGGGGAAATTGCCGGCCTTGACGAATCCACTGTTCCCCTTGATTTTTTTGAAAAACTGTTTTCCAGCGGCCAGGGCTATTTTGACAAAAATTACTGGGACAGTCTGGAAAAGGCCGACCCGCCCCAACCCATCCGGCGTATCAGCAGAAAGGAAAAGATAATCCGGGTCTATATCAAGGCGAAGAAAAAATCAGATGGCCCGGTACAGAGCATGGACGAAGCCCGCCTGGCCACCCTTGAAAAATGGCTGACGGAAAAGGTGCTGCCGCCCCCGGCAAACGGCAGGGTTGGAAAAGGGGATTTCGCAGAATTTGCCGACTTTCCCCGCATCATGGATCTTGCCAGGGCAGGACTCCTTGATGAGGGTAAGAGACTGGCCAGGATTTCACTCCAGCTGCAGGCGAAAAAACAGCGGGCAAAGCTTGATGTTGCCTCTTGTCGACTTGATTTACCATGGCTCACAGTGACCACCACAACCCGTAAAGGCCACAACGAAAAATAATCAATTAATCTCTCACAGAGACGCAGGGAGTGTAACGATTCAGCAGTGCGCCGGCTGTTCGCGATCAGGTCGCCCAGCTATACTTTTTTTCGTATGCTGGTCGGCCTGATCGCGGACAGAGGGTGTGCTGCTGGATCGTTACAAACACGATGAATATTGAACTGACCAATATGCTTGACCGCAGCGGCGACAAGGTGCGGGCCGTGTTGAATATCCTCATTGAAAGCCCCTGTTTTTATGCCACCGACCGACCGAATCTCTTTTATTTTCTGCGCCGCCACCGCCGGGAGTTCAGTGATTTTTTTGACAAGATGTATGGTTGGCAACTCTTGATGGATGCCAAATGTGCCAGGGTTTACAAGGGAGAGTGGCATAATCCGGCCATTACCCCGGCCAACCGGGCCATGTTCAACTTCAGCCGTCGGGATGAATGCCTTGCCTTTATGATGGTGCTGGAATTTTTTGAACAACAGCTTGAAGAAAACGGCATGACGGTTGAAGACCGGGACAATCTGCGCTTTCATTTCGGCGACCTGCTGCACCACACCCATCGCCGTTTCCAGGAGGTTTTCCCGGATAATGCGGAGCGTTACAGTGAAGAATATGTCCGGGCTAAAGCGGTAAAACCCATCATGCCAGAACTTGAAAAATATCGTTTTATCAAACGTATACAACCACCGGAAGACATGGCTGCCGAGGCAGATGAAGTCATCTACGAGGCACTGCCTGCCCTTTATCATTACAATACAGCAGCACTGAGCCGGATGCTGCCTGAACTGCAGGGGGCAGAAAAAACATGAAACACCAACCGCCCTTTGCCATCACCCGTGTTCGCCTGGTCAATTTTCATAATTTTGTTGACGAAACCATTACCATTCCCGACAGCGGTCATCTCTTTCTCCTTGGCGATAACGGTTGCGGCAAGACCACGGTTCTCGACGCCATCCATTATGTGCTCACTGCCGGTCGCTCCATGGAATGGAATTCCGCTGCCAGGGTAACGAGGCGCAGCAGAGAAGGCGGACGCCGCTTACAGGGCGTTATCCTGCGCTATAACATGGAAACAGGAGTAATGAACCCGCAAGGCTCCATTACTTACGCCGCTGTTGAAATTGCCGGTCGCAATGGCCGACCGCTTACCATCGGTCTGGGCATGTCTGTTACGACAATGGATGAAAAGGTCAAGCCCTGGGGGGTGATTCGTGAATGTTCCCTGGAAGACATCCCCTTTCTGATTGATGATGAACATGGCAGACGCCCCGCTTCCAAGCGTGAGTTCAAGCAGGGCCTGGGCAGCAGCCGGGGATTTTACCGGGACGCCACCATCTACCGCCGGGAACTGGCAACAAGACTCTTTGGCGGCACGGACAGTTACCAGGAAATCTGCCGTTTCCTCAAAATGGGCAAGGCCTACCGGGAGATTGCCGCCGGGGCGGCTGATTACCATGAACTGTTCAAAGAGCTGCTGCCTGAACCGCACACCACCATATTTGAACAGATTATTGACGGCCTGCGCACTCTTGATAACTCCCGCACCCTGCTCGACGATTTAGAACGTAAGGTGAGCTATGTCCGCTCTTTGCAGGAGATGGTCATCGATATTGGCAGACTGCAGGAAGCAATCTGCCGTTATGACTGGCTCCTGTGCCGCTGGAATCTCAATAAAAACCAAACTGAACAGGGCAAAAACGAAACAGAACTGGCGCGCCTGGTCCGAGATCTGCAGGAAGGAGATGCCAGGCTGCACACCCTGCAACGGCAGGATCGGCAACTCCATGAACGTCTGGCCGATCTCAAGGCCAAAGATAACAGCGGCCTGGTGCGCCAGGAAAAAAGCTGCAAAGCAGAGCTTAAAGAAAAAAAGGCCAAACTCACCATCCATGTTTCCCGCCTGAAAGATGAAAAAAGACGACTGCGTCAGGCGGAACTGGAACTGGAGCGGCAGCACAAGGAGTTGACCCGTCAGCTGGGTAAAGTGGTCAGTGAATGCGGTCGCCGGGCCCGCAACCTGCCTTTTTCCATTACCTCCCTCCAACAGAAGGCGGACAAACTTTTTCGCAAGCCCGATGTCGAGCAATGTCACCAGTTGCAAGAGTTGGATGTTTTCACCATGGCAGAGAAACATCTCCGTGAGCTTGATGGTCAGTCCATCCTGCTGACAAGTAAAATTGAACAATGTGCTGCGGAACTTGCCAAGCTGGAACACACCCTGGAGACCCTGCGGAAACAGGAAACTCCACAGCCTCGGCAGGACATTTTTTCCTGCATCCGTGCCATGCAAAATAAGATGCTTACCCCAAGGCCCCTCTATCTTGGCCTGGAGTGGCTTCCCGGCCTGGACCAGGCAGAGCAGGGACGAATAGAAGAGGCCATTGGCGAAGAGGTGCTGGCAACCATTTTAGTGCGGGACAAGGATTACCAGACATGCCGCAACCTTATCACCGATTGGCCGGGAACCAGAATAAGCTGCAAGTCCCATGGGGCGGAAGATATTCCTGACTGGATGCGCACCGTTTTTGATATCCGCAACAGCGATCCTGATGCTCTTCGCTGTCTTGCTACGGAAATGGAGAGTAGCCGGGAACCTGTTGTCAGCCGTCTCAACGGCAAGAACGTGCTTGCCTTTCGCAGTCATGAAAGAACGCTTTTCGGCAAAAACGCCCGGCTCATTGGCGCCGAGAGTCGCAAACAGGCATTGGCGAAAGAAATCAGCCTTCTTGAAAGAGAGCTCACTCAACTTAGCAAAAAAGAAAAAAAACTGCGGCAAAACCTCAGTCGCCTTGAGCGGCAAAAAGAATTCCTGGAAAATTTTTTCCTCACTCTTTCCGAGCTGCTCAGAAAAGTACACGGCCAGGCCCATCAGGTGACAACATCCCAAAACGAAACCAATCATTGTCGAGACCGTTACACACAACAAGAAGAGCGGCATGATGAGCTGAACAGTGAAGTTAAACTTCTCGCCATACGCTATCAGGAACTCGCGGAGCTGATTGCCAAAGAAGGGCTTGCCGGGCTGGATCGGCGTATCAGCAGCCTTGAAAGGCAATGGCAAAAAAACAGGGGGAAAATCAGCAAACAGGAAAAACAGCTCGGCGCCACGGAACGTGACATCAAGCAAAGCAAAGAAAGGCGAAAACAGCTTGAAAAAGAGGCGGAAGGGCTGCAGTTTGAACTTAGCCAAAAAACGAAAATCCTTGCCTCACACCTGCCCGACATTGACGATATTGCCTACTATGTTCTAAAAACCAAGACAGGCCAACAGTTTACCAGCAGCGAGGCCATTTTCAAAAAAAGGGAAGAGTCTGAGCGGGATTCCATCAGCCTGGTCCTGGAGTTAAAAAAGGTAAAACTCAACGATCCCCGGTTCGGCGCGGCATTTCGTTTCGCCTATGAAGAGGAGACTAATCAGGTTCATGATTTTCGCGGTCGCCTGCTATCCGACATCCTGCCGGAGCAGGAGCAGGCTGTTCGGGAACAACAGGAGCTTATTAACGATCACACCCGTGAGCTTTTCACCAAGATCATCATGACCGACCTGATGAATTATCTGCGCAGCCATGTCAGCAGCCTGGAACAGATGATGCGCCGCATTAACGGCTTACTGGCCAACAGGTCTTTTGGCGGTCAGCGCTACCGTTTCCGGGTTCGTCCCCTGGATAATTACCGGCGACTGGTGGAGGTGGTGAAAAAATACAGCCCCTTTGATCCGGAGGCGGACAAGGAAGTACGACACTTTTTTGAGGACCACCGTGATGACATCATGGCCGCCGAGGTGGGCGCTGTTCCGGATGAACTTGACTACCGAAACTGGTACCGCTACGAGATGGAGGTCTCCTCCGTGGGAGAACAGGGAGTGGTAATGGACAGAACCACCAAGAGTATCGGTTCCGGCGGCGAACAGGCGGTACCGAACTATCTGCTTATCCTGACCATTGCCCATTTTCTCTATCGCGGCAAAAAAGTACGGCTACACACCCTGCTCTTTGACGAAGCCTTTTACGGTATTGATGCAGGTCGGCGGGACCAGCTTCTCGGCTTTGCCACGGACCTTGACCTGCAGCTTTTTGTGGCCTCACCTGACCAGGACGGGGTGCGCCGGGAAATCAGCCATTCCACCACCCTGTTTGTGGTCAAGGATAAAGACTTTAATATTCATCTGCGCGATTTTCATTGGGAAAATCCGGACATCATCAAACAACTCGGCCTGTTTGATGGCCCAAAAGAAGAAAAATCCATTGTTTTCGGGGACGAATTGTAAACCTGAAATGACCTCTCTCACTACTCATCTCCGTCTTATACTGATAAAAATATGCAAACGTTACGAAAGGCGAAATTCTCTTTCCGGCATCATGAAACTGGGTCAGGATCTGGAAGAAGCAGAGCGTCTGCCCATTGAAAATTTCTTTGGACTTGCACCACTTATTTATACCGCCAAAAACGAAATTAAACTCTCCTTTGACCGCTTACTGTCCGCTAAAAGTAAAACGGAAATTGACGCTTGGCTTGAACGGATCTATCAGTTGTCCGACCGGAAACGCCCGCGGCAAAATTCTTCGGATGATGATGCGGCAACCCTGCTGCTGGACCAGCTAAAGCTGTCTTTTCCAAGCCTTAGCCCTATCCATTATTTTCTGGGCCGCAACAGAGAATCCCTTGGCCGTCAACTGACACAACGCTCAAGCCAGGTTCGGGAGCTCTATTTCACTACAGCTACAATCGTTGATTTTCTACTGGATAATAAAAAGGAAATTACTCTGTCTGAACTGGGGGCTCGTTTCTGCGCCAACAGCAAAAAGCTGCGTCAGGGTGAACTGAAAAAAATGGTGGAGCAGTGGCTGGGACTGCTGTGCCCCGATCTGCCCGAAGAAGAGGAGGTCTGGGAGGAATTTCTGGTCATCCGTGATCGCTTGACCATCAGCGCCCTGATCTTTGCCCCGCTTATTTACAGCAAGGATGGGAGAGAATACGACTGGATAAACCAGCTCTACCTGGCAGGGGAACCGGCCTTACTAAGCTGGTTTCACCTTGAAGGCATAACCTCCTGCCGCCTGACCAGTGAAAACAATAAAAAAATCACCCTGATCACCTGCGAAAACGAGGCGCCCTTCAGCCAGCTTCTCCGGGAGAGAACAGACAATGTCCTACTTTTCACCGCCGGCTTTCCCAACCGTGCCGTGCGCAGGCTCTACCAGCTTCTTGCCCCTCTTACCGCTCATTGCCGCCACTGGGGAGATAGTGATCCGGCCGGTCTACGCATTGGTGCCATCCTTCACCTCATCCATCCACTTGAGTTATGGAGATGTGATCTTGCCACCCTCAAACGGCATAAGCCCCAACTGCTGCCCATTGAAAAAAGTCAGGCCCGTGCTGCTTCCTCCATCCTCAACACGGACCCGGATTTCCCCTTTACGGCAGAACTTGCCTTCAGCCTCAAGCATGGCTGGCTGGAACAGGAAAGCTGGCTACCGGATGACCCCAATGTCAAACCCTAAACTGACTCCCCTTAATCTCTACAAAATTACCCCCAAGACCAACTGCGGGCAATGTTTTCTGCCCTCCTGTCTGGCCTTCTGCGCTGCGGTGGTGGCCGGCCAAAAAACATTTGCCGACTGCCCCCACCTCCGCCAGGAAGACATTGCCTCCCTGGGCCCGATTAGCCAAAACCGTGAAAACCGGGACAGCGTCCGGCCCGAGTTTCTTGAAAAACTTGAAAAAAAAGTCGCCGACATCGATTTCCAGAGAGCCGCGCCCATCCTGGGCTGCACTTCTGAACAAAGCAACCAGCTCAACGTCAATTGTCTCGGTAAAAAATTCACAGTGGATAAACAGGGAAAGATCCACTCGGAATGCCACATTATCTCCTGGGTTCAAGCACCAATCTTAAGCTATGTCACCCATCCAACCCATATGGATATCACTGGAAACTGGATCTCCTTCCGGGAACTGAAAGGAGGCATCGACTGGCAGGGCCTGTTTACCTGCCGTTGCGAAGAACCTTTGCGACGCCTGGCCGATGCCAATCCCGATCTCCTTGAGGATCTCATTGACCTGTTCATGGGCCAGGAAACCAATTGGTATGAGGCGGACATTGCCCTGATCCTCCATCCACTTCCCCATATCCCCATTCTCATCTGCTACCAGGCTGCCGATGAAGATCTTGGCTCAGAACTCACCATCTTTTTTGATGAGTGTTGCGGCGCTAACCTTCATATCAAATCAATCCATACTCTGTGCGCCGGTCTGGTGAAGATGTTCGAACAGATCGCCGCCAGCCATCATAAATGACCCCAGCCTCGTAACAATTCACCAGGAGCACTAATTTCGGCAAATTACATAGCCGTAAGCGTTCACCAGCCTCCGGGGGTATGCCTGCGGATAGAAATTAGCCGGCCTGAGAAAAAAACTGCTCTGGGTGAATGATTCGATAGAAATAACCAGTCGCGGCAAGATTTTTTGTTGGCCGGCTGCGAGAGATGAGCACCTTTTGAATAGTCTTGCCTTTGAAGGCGGATTGCAAAATCGCGGCCTTTCTTTCAACCTCATCAATAAGAGCAGTACTTCCCGGTCCCAGTGAATATTTCATTTCGCATAGGGTCATGACATTGTCTCGACGTGAAAAAAGAAGATCAATCTGTACTCCGGTGATGTTCTTTGTCGCTGCAACGAAATAGGGGCCACAGGTAAAATCTATCCCGGAAAAACCAAGAATCTCGCTAATTTTACGGGCATGCTCCATACAGAGATATTCAAAGGCTCGGCCCATCCAGGCATAAAATGAACCGGATTGGCAAATGCGGCTAAATAAATCACGGTGAATCCCTGATTTAATTTTTTTGAGGTTGGGCTGGATAAATGAAAAATAAAAACGGAGATAGGCGTCTGAAAGATAATATTTGAGCAAACGGGAATTATGCCCCTTGTGAAAGGGAGTTGCCGAAGAGATAAAACCGGCTGATTCCAGATTTTTGAGATGGGTTGTCAGACCTCCGCCAAGTTCAATACGGGCTTTTTGGGCAATTTCTTTACGAAAGAGACCATATGGGTGGCTGGCAAGGATCTTGATTATTTTTTCATATTCTTTATTCCTGCCAAAATGACTCAGGAAAATTCTGTCATATTCATCGGTGAGATAGCCGGTTTCGCTGAACGCCAGATTCTCCATGCCAAGCCGGACAGAAGGCTTTTCCCTGATCAGATCAAGATACTTAGGCACCCCGCCCAGCAACATCTGGGCTTCAATGATTTCTTGATCTCCTTTGCCATGGAGCATCTGTTTTGTCTCCGGCAGCAGAAATCCTTTTAAATGAATAACCAGATCCGTCCTGCCGTACAGGGCATTTGACTTAATGACCCGACCGGTCATGAAAGAGGCGATTGAGCCGCAGAGGATCAGGGTTGTTCCTCTTATTTGTGAAATGTACTGGTCCCAAATCAGTTTGAGATCGGAAACGATTTCACTGCGATAATTGGCCATCCACTGAAATTCATCAAAAACAATATGGGCCGGGTTTTGCAGGAGCTCTTCGTAGAGTAGCAGGAAAGCTTCCTTCCAACTGTGAACTTTTACTATCTTATTTTTTTTACTCCTCTGATAGGCCAACTGAAAAAGAAAATTGTCAATCTGTTCCTGTTTCGGCCTATTTTCAAGACCTTCAAAGGAAAGGGTGGGATATTTTTCAAAACCTTTTCTAATCAGTTCACTTTTGCCTATTCGTCTCCTGCCGTATATCACCCCAATTGTTGCACTGTCCGACTGGATGAGTTGCTCAAGTATATGCAATTCTTGTTTTCTTCCCAAAAACATAGAGGCTCCGTCATGCAGATGATGTCATTCGTAGTAATAAAAATAATGGGTCAAATTATATCCTATGATACCTTATTCCCCAGGCAATAGGAAGAAAATAAAGTAAAAAATCTTCCTATATTTCCTGCCGTTGGTGTTTTAGGAAGTTTTTTTACCTAATTTTTTTTAATGATGGAGCTTCTAAGAATGAACAGCAGACGTTTTACCCATTTTTTGTTCATTAAAACGGTGGGTGTGTTAGCTTGGTCCGATTCCATTCATCATTCAAAAAAAGGACAGAGATGATCAGTTGCTACCAGGATATTTCACCCTATATCACCAGAGACGGTTCCGCCATACGAGAGCTGATCCACCCCAACCACCATGGAGCAGGGAATCAGAGCTTGGCTGAGGCCAGAGTAGCTCCAGGATGTTTAACCCTGCTTCACCGACATGAACACTCGGAAGAGATCTATCATATTATTGCCGGCCAAGCCAGGATGACCATGGGGAGTAAAGAATTTTCCCTTGCACCTGGAGACAGTGTCCGTATTTCTCCCGGAACCCCTCATTACCTGATTAACGTTGGGTCCGGAGAACTGCGCGTTCTCTGTTGCTGTTCTCCTCCTTACAGCCATGAAGATACTGTACTCATGAATCCTTGATGACTCTTTTACCCAAGCTATGGAGTGACTGGCGCAACAAAAGCCGGTACCGGGAAGTTTCCAGGGTCTGTGTGCCCTTGGTGACAGGCATGGCTGCCACCACAGTGATGGAGTTTACCGACCGAATTTTCCTCTCCCATTACAGTGTGGAGGCCATTTCCGCTGTGGTGCCGGCCGGAGTTACGGCCTTTCTCCTTCTCTGTCTTCTCGGTGGGGTTTCAGGCTATGTCTCGGTTTTTATTGCTCAGTATCATGGTTCAGGGAGGCCGGAAAGAATCGGGGCTGTTCTCTGGCAGGGGATCTTTTTCACCCTCCTCTCCGGATTTTTTCTCCTGTTATTCTCTACTTTTGCCACTACCCCTCTGTTTACCCTGGTCGGCCACAGTCCAGGAATTCGTAACCTGGAAGAGATCTATTTCAAAATCCTCTGCCAGGGAGGCATACTCTATGTGGCCGTTCAGACCCTGTCCGGATTTTTTACAGGAAAAGGACAGACCAGGCCGGTGATGCTGGCCAATATCCTGGGCATGGCAATCAACATTCCTCTGGATTACGCGCTCATCAACGGACTTTGGGGCTTGCCTGAGCTGGGAATCAGAGGTGCCGGAATTGCCACTGTTATTGCCTGGGGGGTGACAGCCGGATTTCTTGCCCTGTGTACCTTTTCCCTTGGCCAGAGAAAAGAGTACCGACTGTTTGAGACCATAGGCGTAGACCGGGAGATCTTTTTTCGTCTGCTCAGATACGGTGTTCCCGGCGCCCTGCAGTACAGCATGGATATCTTTGCCTTCACCTTCTTTATTCTTATGGTCGGGCGGATGGGCACGGAGCCCCTTGCCGCCACCAATATTGTTATCTCAATCAGTTCCCTGGCCTTTATGCCGGCCCTTGGCTTTTCTTTGGGAATCAGCAGCATGGCAGGACATGCTCTGGGCAGGGGCAGGCCGGAAGAGGCACGAGCCGCAGCCTGGAGCGGCATTCACATCCTTCTGGCCTATACCCTGATCCTGGATATTTTATTTATTTTCACCCCGGAACATATTGTTTCCATCTTTATCCAGTCCAATGGGGCCAGCGGCCAATATGAAGAAATTTCGCAAATGGCTGCAAAAATTCTGGGGCTGGTGGCCGCCTACATCCTTCTGGATGTCTTTTACATGATCTTTGCAGGAGTGCTCAAGGGAGCCGGGGACACTCGTTTTCTCCTTTTAGCCATTTCCGGGGCGTCTCTGGCCTGTATGATTGTTCCCCTCTTTGTCGGGATTAATTTTATGGGAATGGGGATCTATGCGGCATGGTCCTGCATTGTTGTCTTTATCGCCACCCTCTGTCTCTTAATATCCTGGCGCTATCGGGCGGGCAGATGGGAGAAGATGCTGGTGATAGAGAAGAATGAAAAAAATGAGAAGCAGTGACTCAAGGACTGTAGCAATAATGGCCAATAATTGTTATTGTAAAAAAAGAATCAGAAAAGGAGGTCAATATGAATGTTTCCTTAACCACGGAAATGGACAAATGGGTTGTAAGTAAGGTTAAATCCGGCCAATACAAATCGTCAAGTGAAGTGATTCGAGACGGGCTCAGACTCCTGCAAGTCCGGGAGAACCAGCGTCAGGCCATGTTGGAAGAACTACGTCATGAACTGCTCATCGGTGTCAAACAGTTGGATACTGGAAAATCCCGGAAGTTTGACTCTGAGTTTATTCAGAATATAAAGAGTAATGGCAGACAGAAGCTCGGGGCATGAAGACGCTCAAACTCATTATATCCGATCTAGCTGCCGACGATCTTAGCAACATATGGCTTTATATTGCCGATTACTCACATCAGGCTGCAGACCGCTTCATTGATACTCTTTACGACAAGTCTCTCCTACTCTGCGAATCACCGGGGATAGGGCAGAAACGGGAGGAGTTATTGCCAGGTATGCGCAGCTTTCCGGTAAAACGCTATATCATCTTTTATCGGGAGAAGAAAGGATGTCTTGAAATCGTCAGGGTGCTCAGCGGCTACCGTGACCTTGATTCCTTGTTCTGATAACCGAACTGTGCCTGAACGGAACAACACTCTCCCGGTAGCCCCTGCAACTTTGCCGTTTGAACCTCTTCCCAGGTGGGTAACCTGCCCAAAGTGGGACAATAAAAACACTACCTGGATTTATAAGTAAACTTCTGCCCGCCAACAGCTGCCTCATACATTAAGCCACCTTTTGTGTGAATAAAAATAGCCATTCCTTTGCGGTATTTTGTTTCAGCCTGTACCCCTGTAGCAGGTCCGGCACTTGCGCCTGCTGTTGCCCCCTCGGTACCGGCTTTTCCCTGTGCTCCGGCAGTGATGGCCACTGCAGATACTGCGGCATCAAGCTCGAATTGACCGCTGGTGAACTCATCAAAGGCCCGTTTGTCCTGGAAGAAAATGATCTCGCTAAATGCTTGACCGCCCAGCTGAAAGCCGATGGTTGCTTTAAACAGTGATACCGTACCGGTGACCTTTCCTTTTCGATACACCTGCCCCTTGCCGTAGGCCCCGCCAATACCTATGCCACCTTTGCCGACCGTAGGAAAGACAGCATAGCCATAAGAATTTTTGAAAAATGACTGGGACTGCGGAGATTTTTGAAATACCTCAATTGCTTTTGCATAACTGCCGGCCTGGGCGGACGTTGAAAAAAATGGTAGCAGGATCATTACGGCCAACAAAAAAGAAAAACGGAAACAATTCATAGAGTACCCCCTGTACAACTTGAGATGATAGGAAGAAACCACTTTCTGGCAATTCTGATTAATAATAGATGAAAAGGCAATTTACGACAGCACCCAAAAAAAATTTTCATTTTTCATGTTAATGGGCACCTATGTGAAGGTCAATAATAAGATTGCCTAAATTTTACAAGGCTGGAAAAAAAATTGATGTGTGCAGTTCGGGGGACACCATACTTAATTGTTCATCACGTCTTACCTTAATTAAGTATGGTGTCCCCAGAACTGGAACTGGAACTGGGAACTCGAACTACTGAGAACAGTCTACTCATTCTGCCGGAGACGCCTCGGCGGCAATCGATTGGCCAGGGACCAAATTTCGCAGGAACTGCTCGCAGGGAAGGCAGAGGATGTTATTTATTAAAAGCCGTTCATTACCTCGATAGAGAAGAAGAACCTGTGCCTCTGGATAGTCTTCTTGAAAGGCAGTTAGCCCTTTGAGCATTTTTTTATTAATCTTGGCGGAGTTCTTAACCTCTATTGCCCGGAAGGTATCCTGGCCATAGAGAACAAAATCAACCTCAACCCCTGATTTTGTACGCCAGTAATAGAGGTTGCAGGGGTTGTTACTGTATGCGATCCAGCCTCTTAGATGCTGGGCAACAAGGCCTTCGAGCCCGGCGCCGTCAATTTCATGGGGGCTGTCCAGGGGACCTGTTGGGCGCAAGGAACGAAAGACACCGCTATCAAAATAATAGAATTTCGGGTGAGAAATCAGCTTTCGCTTGGCCCGCCTGGAAAAAACCGGCACGCGAAAGGAGAGTAACAGATCATCAAGGACCGCAAGATAGTTATCCACGGTTTTTCGTTTGACCTGGCATTCCCTTGCCACTTCCGAGACATTCAAAGTGCTGCCATGAGAAAAGCTGACGGCTTCTAAAAAGCGACTGAAGGCGCCGATATTACGCACAACTCCTTCCATCTGTACTTCTTCTTTCAGGTAGAGAGCGACATACGAAGCAAGAGTTTCTTGTGGACCAGGAGACCTGGTGATCAAGGGTACCAGGCCGATTTGCAGACTTTCAGCCAAAGAAAAGGAGTCTCCAAGTTCAGCCGCCATAAAAGGATGCATTGTCTTCACAATCGCACGGCCGGCCAAAAGGTCAACACCGGTCCTTTTCAGTTTCCGGGCGCTGGAGCCGGTAAGAACATACTGGAACCCTGCCCCCTCTTCGATGAGTTGATGCACCACATCAAGAAGCTCGGGAACTTTCTGGATTTCAGCAATGATTATGGTCTTACTTTTTGCCCCGCCCGTCACCTCACGTAATCGTTCCGGCCTTGCCGAATATGTTCGAAATACTTCAGGTGCCAGGAGATCAACAACCTCGGCACCGGTGTAATGTTGCTTAAGCCAGGTTGATTTTCCTGTCCCTCTTGGACCGAAAAGAAAAAAACTTTGCTGGGGTGCCTGGAAAAAACGAACCACTGTTTCCATTTTTGCCTCCTTTTTTGGATCTCAAGTGCAAAATATCACATCCCGAAGACACGTACAAGGAAATTGGGATATTCAACTTTTCCTCAGCATAAAATATCTTGAATTTTGATGACCATATCATTAATAATAGAGATATGTATCATCAAAGAATTCTTACAGACAAACTGGAGCGACTCTTTTCAGTATTTCCGATTGTGGTTGTGACTGGAGCCAGACAGGTAGGCAAGAGTACTCTGCTTGCCAATACCCTTGGCAAAAACATGGACACCGTGGTTTTTGACCCGGTGATTGATATTGAAAATGCCAGGCAGGATCCGGAACTTTTTTTAAGTAATCGACGGCCTCCGGTTATCCTGGATGAAATTCAATATGCCCCTGAATTGATCCCGGCCCTAAAGAGACGAATAGATCGGGACCGGCAGCCAGGTCAATATGTCCTGACTGGTTCGCAACAATGGGGCGTGCTCCGATCAGTGGCGGAAAGCCTGGCAGGCCGGGCGGTCTTTCTTGACCTGGAAGGGTTTAATCTCAGTGAAGCGGCTGATGCCGGTACCAATTGCTGGCTTGATAAATGGCTTGCGAATCCAGTAGATTTTTTTCAGGCCAAACCAGGTCGATTGACCAGAAAGATCACTTTATATGAACAGCTGTGGCGCGGATTTCTGCCGGAGTCCCAGTTCATCCCCCTGGATACGATTCCTGATTTCCATGCCGCTTATCAACGCACCTATATTGAAAGGGATGTCCGGCTCCTTGCAGACATCTCAGACTGGCAGCTTTTTGGCCGTTTTCTGCGTTTGGCTGCGGCCCTGACTGCCCAAGAGATAAATTTCAGCCAGCTCGGCCGTGAGCTTGGCCTCACGCCCCAGACTGCCAAGCGCTGGCTCGACATCCTTCAGGCCACTTTTCAATGGTATGAGATACCGGCCTTTTCCGGCAATGCTCTTAAAAAGGTGAGCAATAAACCAAAAGGCTATATTGCCGACACCGGCCTTGCCTGTGCAGCCCAGGCCATTTCCACCCCACAAGCCATTGGTGGTCATCCACTCTGGGGTGCCTTGTTTGAGACCGCCTGTGTTGGTGAAATCCGCAAACAATGCTCCTTTATGTCTCCAAAACCACAGATCTATCACTGGCGAGCCTATGGCGGAGCGGAGGTGGATATTATTCTTGAATATAATGGCAGACTTTATCCCATTGAGATAAAAGCCACAAGTCGACCGTCACGCCGGGACTGCTCAGGGCTTAATGCCTTTCGTAAGCGTCACCAGGCACTAAATGTTGCTCAGGGGTTGGTGCTGGCCCCCATTGAGCAAGGATTGCAGCTTTCCGAGCACGATTACGCCTTGCCATGGGATATGGTTTCCGTGACCTGATAATTCAAGACGAACACTTCCGCATTGACAGACCTGCTAACAGGTACTAATATAAGACCTATTAACAGGTTACCAAAGAGGAGCTGTCATGAATATCAAATTTTCAGAAGACATTATCCCAATCAGTGTGCTCAAAGTGAACCCGGGGAAGATAATAAAACAGGTTCAAGAAGTGCATCGGCCAGTAGTTTTGACCAACAGGGGTAAAGGAGTTGCAGTGGTTCAAGCCCTGCATGATTATGAAGCAAATATTGAACAGCAAACTTTTATGAAAGCTGTTGTCAAGGGAATGGTAGATTTAGAAGAAAATCGGGAACTAAGCCTTGCTGAAGTCAAAAAACATCTGAAAATCAAGTAGGATGTCTGCCAAAATAAAAATTTCTTTTGCCAGATCCGCACTCGGCGATTTGGATGATATTCTCGAATATTACAAAAAACAGCAGGTTCCGCATGTTGGGGAGAGTCTTGTCCGCAGCGTCATCAAAGATATTGAACTGCTTGATGAGCAACCAGACATGGGCCGTATAGTCCCTGAATTTGATCTGGAACATCTTCGAGAATTAATTCGGCCACCTCTTAGGATTGTTTATCGTCGAGACAGAAATAGAGTTCGAATCGTAAGAATCTGGAGGAGCGAACGGTTAATGTTTTTGCCCTGATATGTGTGCGTTTTCTTATTCTGATCCGGACGCCTCTTTCTACAAAAGCTTCAGGAGCACCCCACGGAGTCGGTCTATGCCCTGGCCTTAAGGGTGCTTGCCTCTTGCCCCCTTTCCTTTTCCGAAAATCTGATAATTCAAGACGCGACCCCAGCTCCTTACACTCTGAGGGTCGTTTGTTCTCGGCCTGGAGTTTCCATCAATGGTTGATACAATGAATACCATGCGTAAAACCAAGATTGTCTGCACCATTGGTCCCAAGACCGAGGCCTATGAAATGCTCAAGACCATGGCCTTGATGGGGATGAATATTGCCCGTCTCAACATGTCCCATGGGGGCCATGGGTGGCATGGCCAGGTGATTCACCACCTCAAACGATTAAATCGGAAGGAAAAGAGGGCGGTGGCGATCCTCCTGGATACCAAGGGGCCGGAAATTAGAACCGGCGACGTCAGCCCTGATATCCCCTTGAAAAATGGCGATTCCTTGACGTTCACCATCCGCAGAGAGGCCATCCTTGAGCCAAATTGCGTCGAAGTGAGTTACGATGGTTTTATTGATGATGTTTCGATTGGAGATATCATTCTTGTAGATGGCGGGATGATTAGCCTGCAAGTCATAAATAAGACCGCCTCTGATATTCTCTGCCGGAGTCTTGATGAGGGTCTTCTTGGTTCCCGCCGTCACCTCAACATCCGGGGCAAATCTGCGCACCTGCCGTCGATCACCGAAAAAGACTGGCTTGATATTCAATTTGGTGTTGAACAGGGTGTTGATTTCATTGCCCTGTCCTTTGTCAAAACAGCTTCAGCCATTGTTCAGTTACAGCAATACCTTAGAGAAAGAAATGCCAATATCGATGTGATCGCCAAGATTGAGAGCGCTGAAGCCATTCCCCATTTAGCTGAAATCATTGAAGTTGCCGATGGTATCATGATTGCCAGGGGGGATCTTGGGGCGGAGCTTCCCTTTGAGGAGGTTCCCCATCTCCAGGAAGAGATTATCCGGCGCTGTCGCCAGGCGGGCAAGCCGGTTATTGTTGCCACCCATATGCTGGAATCGATGATCATCAATCCCACTCCCACCAGGGCTGAAGTGACCGATATTACCCAGGCGGTACTTCAGGGGACTGACTGCACCATGCTTTCAGGGGAGACCACCACCGGTAAATATCCATTAAAGGCCCTTGAGGTCATGGACAGAGTGGCCCGGTGTACTGAGCAGCGGCAAAAGCTCGATCCCAAGGTTCGGGTGAAGGCGTCCAATAATGCCAAATATGAAATTACCCGCTCTGCTGCCATCCTCAATAATAATCTACAGGCCAAGGCCTCCCTGGTCTTCACACGGCGGGGGCTCATGGCGGTCCTGCTCTCTCGCTGTCGCCCTACTGAGCCAATTTATGCCTTCACCAATACCAGCCACGTCAGGAGACGATTGGCAATCCATTGGGGAGTCCAGGCCTTTATCGTCAAATTTTCCAAGGCGCCTGAAACCACAATTTCCAGGGCAATTAAGCTCTTAACCAAAAAAAATATCGTTTCCGCAGGCGACAGGGTCATCGTGGTTTCGGATATTTTAGCTGACGGTAAGTTTGTCGAAACAGTACAGGTCAGGATTATTTAGCCATGATTGAAACCGCACCGTTTTTTTGCATGTCCGGTTTTTTGGTTTTTTTGATTTGATTATTCAAGACGCGACCCATACCTCAAGTGTGTACAGCCCGGAAAAAACTCTTGCCGATTGTTTCAAGTTCCGAAACAAGCTGGGCATGGATGTTGTGTTGGAAGCGCTGAAATTTTACAAGGCTGGAAAAATATTTAACGTGGGAGAAATCATGAAATATGCCCGCATCTGCCGGGTTGAAAAAATCATGAAACCTTATCTGGAAGCACTATGACCAGAAAAAAGCCTGCCAACATGGCAGCATCAGTCCGGCAACGCCTTTTGAACAAAGCCCGGACAGACAAACGCCCATTCAACGAGTTGCTTCAGTATTTTGCCATGGAGCGTTTCCTTTACCGCCTCTCCCGCTCTCCGTAAGTGCCCGGCGACCGATACATGGCTATCGCCTGCCCTTAGCTGCCTTCAGGAATCCAAACACAAAAGTCAACCGGTAAGCTAACCACTTTTACTTTTAGCTCGTAGTGACATGCTCTACAAATTCTTTGATTTCTTGAGGAATACGAGATTTCTCTTTAATGCGGTTGGCCAAGAGCCCTCTTGTATCAACTTGGATTTTATGGGAGGCATGAAAAAATCTCTCCAGCAAAGCCTTACCATGGATCCTGCGTAGCAGGGCGTTTAGCTGGCTTTCTAGTGCGTCCTCTGGCAAATCAAATGCTGAGACAAGAGACAGATGTTTGTCATAATCAGCCAATCCGTTGCCAGGTAGCCTTGGAATATGCTTTTGATGAATGTCGGTGTTCACATCATCTGGAGTGTTAAAGCGATTCGTATACCCGTCTCCCAGGCCTTTTATTTTGTGAAGGTGCAATACAGCGTTGATTGCAGCGTGTGGTACCAAGACATGGCAATGATCAACCAGTTCCTGGGTTACTTCGGCCAAAGGACGTTCTGGTTCCATTTTTGAACTAGCTTTAACGTTCTCTAATGCCTCTACGTCTACAAGGTAGCTCTCCATTTCCCAGCGACAAAGTACTTTAATAGTGTTTCCGAAAGGTTGAGCGCGCTCGTATAGCTCATCATTGGTTTCATGGACAAAATTCCACCGGTCATTGGCCATCAGAATATCACGATCAACGACCCCCCACGCAGGATTACCAGCTTGCCTTTCCTCTCTAACAGCTTTGAGAACGGCATTACAGCCATCACTGTCACATTTAGCTTTAGCGGGCTTGAACTCAATTTTGGAGAGATGTTCTTTAAACCAGCATTCTCCGAATACATACTGATCCTCTTCAGACTCCACGTAGACAACAGGCACCCCACCATAACGAGTGGTAAGCTTGTCTGGTTCTTGCAGGCCAGGAAGTGATTTAACAGCACCCATTATTTACCTCTTTCATTCAGCATTGCTTTTCAATTGTTTAGCCTCTTCC
>JAYEPA010000303.1:0-5897 GCA_034723545.1 Thermodesulfobacteriota bacterium
CTCGCCCGAAGCTCTGTTCAAAATCGTCATTCGATTAAGTTACGGTCATTCGTAACGGGGAGAGATGCATTCTTATATTTTTAAACAGTAATCATTTTCCTTTTGGAACAACTATAAGTTACAGTCTAGAGTAAAGGGTAATTTACAGCCTACGCTGAATAGTTACATTATTTTTATGTGTATGCCTAACCTCCTGTGTTAGAATCAAATCTCTTCGTTGACTTCAAGCCATAAGCGATCGTCTCAAATCGTGTTTGATAGTTATAAAATCAAAGTTTTTGCATGATGTTACTCAACAGCCGGGGCCGATAGGATGGAGCGCGGAGCGGTGCATTTCAAAGATGCGGTTTTACGTATCTTGAAAAGGCACAAGACCTATAATTTTTTTCCTCAAGAGACAAAACAATGTCAGCAATGAAAAGTCGTATTTTTGCAGAATTTGAAGAAATGGAAAAACAGATGGGCCGGATGTTCAGGAATATGTCCTTTCCCCAGATGATCTCACAACAATCAAAAGCGGAATGGCTTCCCGCCGCAAATGTTTATGAAACCAAAGAGAAAATGATCATTTTCATGGAGGCATCAGGTATAGATCCAGACAAAATAAACATTAGCCTGGAAAGCCGTAACGTTACGATATCCGGAGTACGTCAAATCCCACCACCTGAGAACAAATGCACACATATCCATCAGCTTGAAATAGAGCAATGCAGCTTTAATCGTTCTTTTTCACTCAGCATGGCGATTGATATCGAGGCCGCGACATCGGTTTACAAAAACGGACTTTTAGAAATTATACTGCCGAAACTAAAGGCTGCCGGAAAGATTAAAATCAAGGTCAAATAAAAACCATGACAAATCAAACTTCCGAAAAAAATAAAATCACTGTCAACCCCACAGATCTCCCAGTACCTGACACCCTCCCTGTTCTGCCTGTTCATGGTTTTGTCTTTTTCCCAGGTATGGGATTCCCCATCCAGGTTTCTCACCCAGCCTCCAAAAAACTTATTGACGACGTTCTCCTCAAGGAACGGCTGATTGCCATTGTCTCTCACAAAACCGCAAAGAAAGTTGAAGAAAAACTGGACACTGACAATCTCTATTCTGTCGGGGTCATGGGATATATCCACAAAATGAACAAAGGCGTTGAGGGCTTTTATCATGTTCTTGTCAGCGCAGTCCAGAAAATAAAGGTGATTGATTTCATCCAAGGGGAGACTTATCCGATAGCCAAAGTTGAACTGATCGAATTAAAATCGACAGAGGACACGGAAGAAGAGGCCCTGATTCTCAATCTCAACAATCAGTTTAAAAAACTGATCGAGCTTGCTAATCTGCCTCCTGAAATCTTCATGACGCTCAGTTCGGTCGCCAACTCATTTCATCTCGCCTACATTATCATTTCACAGCTGAATCTGCCTCTGGAATTGGAACAACAGATGCTGGAGATTGAAGATTCGAAGACTCTCCTTCGCCGGGTGACGAAAGAATTGGCCAATCGTCTCGAAACCGTTGAAATGAGCAATAAAATCCAGAAAGACATCAAGGACGACATGGGTGCCAAGCAAAAGGAATTTTTCCTGCGCCAGCAACTGAAGTCGATCCGCAAAGAACTGGGTGAAGGCGAAGAGGAAAATGTTGAACTGAAGGAGTTGAAGAAAAAGCTTTCGGAGGCCTCTTTGAGCGATGAGGCTCGCAAAACGGCCGAAAAGGAATTAGATCGGCTTGAAAGGATCCCTGCAGCTTCAGCTGAATACACTGTTTGCAGAAACTATCTTGACTGGCTGCTGGATCTGCCTTGGGAAAAGAGTTCCACTGACAACCTGGATATCAACTTGGCCCGGCAGCATCTTGACGAGGACCATTACGGCTTGAAAAAGATCAAAAAACGTATTCTTGAATTTCTGGCGGTTCGTAAACTGAAACAGGACATGCACGGGCCCATTCTCTGCTTTACCGGTCCTCCGGGCACGGGCAAGACATCCCTGGGAAAATCCATCGCCCGCACCATGGGGAGAGAGTTTATTCGCATCTCCCTGGGCGGCGTTCGCGACGAAGCAGAGATCAGGGGGCACCGCCGCACCTACATCGGCGCTTTGCCGGGACGAATTATCCAGAGTATCCGCAAGGCCGGCACCAATAACCCTCTTTTCATGCTGGACGAAATCGATAAACTGGGCATGGACTTCAGGGGTGATCCTTCCTCGGCCCTGCTTGAAGTTCTGGATCCGGAACAGAATTACACCTTTGTCGATCATTACATTGAAATTGCCTTTGATCTTTCCAAGGTGATGTTTATCACCACGGCCAATGTTCTGGGTCAGATCCCCGGTCCATTACGGGACCGGATGGAGGTGATTGAGCTTTCCGGCTACACAGTTGAAGAAAAGCTGATGATTGCCAAACAGTTTCTGGTCCCCAAGGAACTTGAGGCCCATGGTGTCACGGAAAATGATTTGCAGATTGAAGATGAAGCGATCCGGACAATTATCCAATCCTACACGCGAGAAGCCGGAGTCCGTAACCTGGAAAGGGAGCTGGCCTCGATCTGCCGGAAGGTGGCCACTGAGATAGTCAGTGGCCATATCGGCCAAACCAGAGTCAAAGCGAAAAACCTGGACGATTTCCTCGGTTCAATCAAATTTTTCCCTGAGATCACAGCCCGATCCTGGGGTCCCGGCCTTGTCACCGGCCTGGCCTGGACACCGGTAGGCGGCACTCTTCTCTTTATTGAATCAGCCGGCATGGAGGGAAAGGGCAGTTTAACACTCACCGGTATGCTGGGTGATGTCATGAAGGAGTCGGCAACGGCAGCGCTGACCTATATCCGTTCCCACATGAAGACCCTGAATATCCCTGACATTGATTTCAGCAAGAGGGATATTCATATCCATGTTCCGGAAGGAGCTATTCCCAAGGACGGGCCGTCCGCCGGAGTAGCCATGGTGGTCTGTCTGGCCTCTCTCCTCACAGGTCGGCCCGTACGGAGAGATCTGGCCATGACCGGAGAGATCACCCTGCGAGGTGATGTTCTGCCGGTGGGAGGTATTAAGGAAAAAGTCCTGGCTGCCTCCGGAGCCGGCATCAAGGAAATTATTCTGCCCAATTTAAACAAAAAAGATGAGGGGGAAATCCCGGATAATGTGAAAAAAGGGGTGTCCTTTCACTTTGTACAGAAAATCGAAGAGGTTCTTGAGCTGGCCTTGCCCGAATAGGAAGGATGAGATGCTTCGCCGCTGAACGAAAAACACGCAGACTTCAAAACTAATAGTCTTCAGCCTACGGCCTAACTAACCTGAGCAGTTAAAAACTGCAAACTCGACAGGATCAGTTAGAAACAGAAGATTCGTCAATCTTGTTGACCTTTTCTTCCACACGTTTGATTAAACCGGCGTATTTTTCACGACTGACGATTTTTGAAAACTGAGACCTGTAGTTGCGGACGAGACTTACGCCTTCAATGATGACATCGTAGACAAACCAGTCGTCTCCCTGCTGCATGAGTTTGTAGATGACAGGTATTTCCATGCTCGTTGCGCTGATTATTGTGTAGACGACGGCTTTCTTGCCTTTAATTGCCTGTTTCTGAAAGATGACCACTTCATCGGAATAGCTCTCCACCCGATTGATGTACGTGTTTTGAAGCAGCTTGGAAAAAAGACTGACAAAATACTCTTTTTCCTCATCAGTTCTTTTTCTCCAAGTTTTGGCAAGAGACCGTTTGGACATCTCTTCAAAATCAAAACGGTGATCTACTACAGTACGAATGAGTGTTTTCTTCTCAGGCCATGCTTTCGATTCTTTCAGGTTTTCGTCATTCAAAATAGCCATAATATCATCCACCGTACTTTTCATCTGTGTCATTGGATCGGAAGCAACGGCGGAATTTGCCTGAGGCAAAACCAACAGAAACAACAAACTACACAAAAAAAACGCTATTAATCTATTCCGAAAACGGGATGAAACGATCATGGTGAAGTACTCTTATTTTAAGAGTAACTATTCAGGTAAGTGCTGCTGTATAGTTACAGTTTATTTGAATTAAAAATCGAACAACCGTTTATAACGGATCATTCTATCTGGAAACAACAAAAGCATCGGGAAACCCGTCTTCAACTAATCTCTCTTCTGCAAGTTTTGCCATCGAAAAATCACCCTGGACCGGAATCTGTACTCCGTAAAACGAGTAATCTCCCCGGACCTACTTAATAACAATAACTTTTTTGTTCCTGGCCAACAACCTGTTTTCAAACATTCTAACATTTTCAGCTTCAACACAGGTTCCAACCTGAACAAAAAAAACATTGTCCCTCAAAGTAATAATTCGCCAGGTGTCACCTTTTCGTCCTGTTCACTGGGGGGCCCTTAAAATGTTGTCTCGTTCAGCATACTGCCGCGACTCGAGCTTTCGGCAGTACCACTGCGATCTTTTATCAAATCCTCACGCCACTGAATATAGGCATCCCGCATGGCAAGATAAGGATCAAAGGAAGCCTCGACAAAAGCTTCATAATCACCGATTACAAGTGAAGTATAATTCACTTCCCTGCCGGCGTAGACTGCCAGTCCTGCCTCGGTATCGGACTGGTACAGATAATGGATCGGATCCAGAAAGGAGTCGCCGATTAAGCCGACGGTATCTCTTAGCGTTGACGGTCCCAGAATAGGCCAGCAGATATAAATTCCATTACCAATACCGTATGTTGCCAAGGTCTGGCCAAAATCTTCTTTACAGGGATACAGGCCGAATTCGTCTTTGGCAGGATCAGCCATACCAAGAATGCCGATTGTCGAATTGATCAAAAAACGAGACACCTCTCTGCCGGAATCCCTGACTCTACCCTGCAAAAGAGTATTCACCACACGAATCGGAGCGAGAAGATTGTTAAATGCATTTTCAATACAACCCCTCATCACCTTGGGAACAACAAAGGAATATCCCTGGGCAACAGGCTTCAATATCCAGAAGTACAGTTTATCGTTAACTTGAAAAAAAACCCGGTTAAGCGGTTCAAGCGGATCACTGATTTTCGTTTCTTCATCAAAATCATCATCCAGATAATCGTCATCATCCAGGTAGGCGTCATCATCAATGATGTCATTCTCTGCCGCCCAAACGGAATGAGCGGAAAGAAAAGAAAAATCACCCTTCAACACCGATCCACCAGCCGGCCAGAGATGCAGACAAAGCAAAACCAGGCAGGGACAAAAGATCATCTTATAAAAAGAGGGCCTCACTTATACTCCTTCAGAGATTGACTTAAAAAGGTTTCATCAATGGCAATCCTGACCTTCAATATTCATCTCACAGCGGGACGAAATCACCTCTTGATATTCCAATCTACAAAATTATCATCCACAATTTATTGTAGTTAATCAAGCAGAAAAAAATTGCGTCTGATTCACAACAGCAAGGCCAGACGTTCTCCGCTTTTCTGTAATCGGGTCCCGATTACATGAATAGAATGTTTTAAAAGATGAATCCCCAGAACCGGATTATCCGTCAATAAGTCCTGAAACTTTCTGCTCTTCAAAATAAGAAGCCTGCCTGTTTCCATACTCTCAACAGTAACGGTGCGCTGACGACCGTCAACCAGGGAAATTTCTCCGACAATGGCGCCGCTGTTCAGAATGGCAAGGAGAATAAATTTACCGGGAAAAGCGGTTTCCTTTTTAACGGCAAATTTGCCTGCAACGATGAAGGCCATGAAATCGGCTGGATCACCCTGCCGAAATAATGTGAATCCAGCTGGAATTTCCCGATAGTCAAGAAAGGAAAGGAAGTCTCTCCTCTTCTCAGGACCGACAAAGGGAAAGAGACGTGAAAGTTCATCATCGCTGATTTTCTTTCGGCTTAGAATGGTTGTTTGAGAGGTCATGGCAGATCTTGTCCCTGT
>JAYEPA010000303.1:5997-11338 GCA_034723545.1 Thermodesulfobacteriota bacterium
CCTGTTTTAGTGATCTACACATCACCGAAGATATATTTACTGACCATCTCTTCCAGATCAATGGCCGATTCCGTTTCAGTGATGGAATCACCATTATTTAACAATTCATCGGAACCACCCTGGCTGATTCTGATATATTTGTCGCCAATGATCCCCTGTGTTTTCACGGAAGCAATCGCATCCTCTGTCACCTTCACATCCTTGGTGATCTCCATAACAATCTGTGCCTGATCATATGAGTTTAAATCAATTTTTGACACCTTGCCGATAATGACCCCGGACATGGACACATTTGCTCCTCTTTTTAAACCTGAAATTCCGTCAAATTCCGCTTCGATCGAATAATTCTGTCCTTGCGAAAAGATAGAAAATTCACCGAATTTAACAGAGATAAATGCAAAAGTGAAAAAACCCACGATCATAAACAAACCAACGATCAACTCCAGATTTATTTTTTTCATAATAATTTCTCGTAACTATTCAGGTGGGTCAGCAAATGGGCTAACCACGGTTCTGTAACTGTTTAGGAGTACTCCATATCTTGACTGATATAGACTTGTCCCATTGTCGTTTCCACAAAAGATTGAATCTCGGGATTTACAGAAAATTGAATTTCTTCAGGACTATCGAAAGTAATCATTTTGCCGTCTTTTAAAAGAATCACCTGATCCGCCAAATTAAATACCTTGGGAATGTCGTGACTTACGATAATTGAAGTATAGCCGAATTTTTTCTGAGTTTTAAAAAAAAGTCGATAAATTTCCATTGAAATTTCCGGATCAAGACCGGTTGTCGGCTCATCAAACAGCATAATTTTGGGCTGCAGCATGAGAGCTCTGGACAGTCCAACTCTTTTTTTCATGCCACCGCTTAACTGGGCCGGATATTTTTCTCCATGACCACTTAAATCAAACTGGTCCAGCATCTCTTCCACACGCCTGTAAACCTCTTGCCGGGACAGGGAGCTCCTTTCCCGTAACGGAAGAGCGACATTTTCAAAAACCGTGATCGAATCAAGCAGGGCCGAACCCTGAAACAATACTCCGAAATTTGTCCGAATTTTATTTAATTGCCGCCGTTTCATCGAGGCAATATCCTGGCCGTCGACCAGAATTTGTCCGGACTCCGGTTTCATCAATCCCAGAATCAACTTCAGGGAAACACTTTTCCCCTGACCACTGCCCCCGGCGATGACCGTTGTCTTCCCTTCAGGAAACCCGACACTGACATGATCAAGAATTCGTTGGGTGCCAAAGGCCTTGTCCACATCAATAAATTCAATAATGGGCCGACTCATAACATAACCGCCGTAATGAGATAATCCCAGAGCAGTACCGAGATAGATGAATAAACCACAGCCTGGGTTGTAACCCGGCTGACACCTTCCGCGCCAAATCCCGCCCCCCTGATCAGGTGGACAAAATAACCTCGTCCGGTACAAATCCAGACAATAAGCAGGGCAAAAACAAACGACTTGACAATACCGAGATTGATATCAAGATTGACCACGCTCTGCTCAATACCGGAAGTATAGGCCCCCGGATTCACCCCGAGCAGCACGACCCCGGCCAGATAACCTCCGGCAATACCGATCAGATTAAAAAACTGGGTCAATATTGGAACAGAAATTAATGTCGCCAGAAATTTTGGCGTAATCAGGTAACGGAATGGATCAATGGCCATGCACTCCAGGGCGTCAAGCTGTTCAGAATTGCGCATGATACCGATTTCAGCGCACATGGCGGATCCGGCCCGACCGGTAACCATCAACGCAGTCAATACCGGACCCAGTTCTCTGATCAGACTGAGAGCAACAGCAGAGCCCAAGGCTCCCTCGGATCCGAATTTACTCAGTGTATAATAGCCCTGCAGTCCCAGCACCATGCCGGTAAAAGCACCGGTAAAGGCAATAAGGCCCAAAGAACTTGAGCCGATTTCCTTGATCTGGCGCATCGTTTCCCTGAAACGGAAAGGATGTGAAAAAATTCCGGCAAAGGACTGAAGCAAAAATAACCCCATGCGCCCCATGTCACGGAGATAATAAATTGTTGTAGCGCCCAGTTTTTCGATGTATTGAAACATAATAGTTTTAGACCCTCAACGGGTCAATTACGAATTGAGAATTAGCAATTAGGAATTTGAAGGAAGTTATCTGATGAAAAAATATCGAAATTCATAATTCGTAATTTTTAATTCCGCCAACGGCGGCTTAGACCATAACCATTGACAAAAAGACAGGGAAATCAATTTAAAATTTTAGAAGTTATATCTTTAATAACTAATTAAATCAATCGAATAATCTTGCCATGCAAATCAAAATCATCGGTTTAAACAGCCGCTATACTCACTCCTGCCTCAGTCTTTTTTATATTCGTAACCAGGTGCAGAAACAGCTGAAAAACGCAACGATCTCAATTGAACAATATACTGTTAATGATCCCTATTTTGCCACTTTGACACGGATCACAGAAGAAAATCCCGCCTTAGCCTTCTTTTCCGTTTATATCTGGAACAGTCATTTCATTTTCCGGTTGGTAAAGGATATGAATTGTGTCATGCCATCGACAAAAATCATACTCGGCGGCCCCCAGGTATCTTTTTTAACGGATTCCGATATTCCTGCCGGCTGCACCATTGTCAGAGGTGAAATCGAAGGACTGGACGCTACCTTTTTTCAGGACGTAAAAAACGGAAATCTTGCTCCAGTCTACAATGCAGCTCTCCCCCAATCATTTTCTTTTCCTTATCAGGAGAAGGACTTTAAAAAACATCTGCTTAATCGCCACATCTATTATGAATCCTCCCGGGGCTGTCCCTTCTCCTGCACCTACTGCCTCTCCTCTGCCGAAAAAGGAGTCAGGCTGAAAGAAATCGAAACGGTTAAGCAGGAACTGGCAATCATTCTGGCCCACAACCCACAGACCCTGCGATTTGTTGACCGGACATTTAATATCGATGAAAAACGCTCCTTGGAGATCTGGCGTTTTCTTGGCGGACATGCGAAAAAAACCTGTTGTCATTTTGAAATTGGCCCTGACCGATTCAGTGATGAAATGTTTAATTTTCTGAAAACAGTAGCGCCGGGCCGGTTTCAATTTGAAATCGGCATTCAGTCAACGAATCCGGCAACACTTGCAGCCGTCAATAGAAAAATCGACATGAATCTTGCCATGAAAAATATTTCCCGGTTAAGCAGGCTTGACAATATTCATCTCCATGTTGACCTGATTCTTGGCCTGCCCCATGAAACAGCCAACTCCTTTCAAAAGTCATTTAACGATACTTTTTTTCTCTTTCCCCATTATATCCAGATGGGTCTCCTTAAAATTCTGCCAGGCACACCTATCAGTCATCAGGTTGACGAATTTTCCATCCTGAATTGTGCGGAACCGCCCTACGAGGTTATGGCTACACAGTGGATCGACCATGAGACCCTGAAACGGCTGTACTGGTTCAGTGAGTGCGTTGAGGCTTTTTATAATACCCGCTTTTTCAAATCCTTTTTTGCCTTGGTCCGTGAGAACGAAGACGATTATTTTCTTTTTTTTGATCAATTGCTGACCAGATGTCTTGACGCTGATTTTTTCAGGCAGGCGAAAACCCAGAAACGAATGAATTCTTTACTTCTTGAATTGACGAAAAATCATCCCGACGAAAAAACTCTAAAGGAGTTGCTCGTCTTCGACTGGCTGCACTCCGGCCATCGTTTTCTTCCTGCCAACCTAAACCCTGAAAATTTAAATCGTGAAAAAGAACATTTCTGGAAAAACATGCCCCAGAACAAGGACCCGCTCTATACCTACAAAACACGAAATCACTTTTTCAAACGATCTCTCTTTATGCGCTTTTCCGACACAACACTGAAAGCGGCCGGCTTTGGCGGCCAGAAAAAAGGCGTGGTCTGCTTTTTAGCCGAAGAGGAAAAAGGGGTGATGGGATACTGTAAGACTGTTTTTATGGCTGATGAATAAGTTGTTGTCAGTCATAAATGGCATTGCGTTTTAGTGTTACATTTGTGCCTTCAACACAGTTGTCTGGAATTGAGGTTGCTTTTTCCTTTTATTCGATTATTTTAAAAAAATTATTTAATTACAGATACAATCATTGAGGAGGAGAATTATGAGCGGCCATGATGGACATCACGAAGAAGACTCTACTGTTCCCATGAAAGTAGGAATATTTTGCATCTGCATATTTGCTGTAGTCGCCATTATTGCAATGCTGCAGTAATGTTTAAAAAGTGACATGGGGGTTATTTTTTCCTGGCGATTTTCCATGAAATTATGGCAGATGCCCCCTGCCACCTTCTTTGAATATCGAATATCGAACAGGGAATTTTGAATGTCGAAGTGAGGATGTCTCTCTTTGATTGTTTTTTTGTTTCCCAGCCCCCTCAATAAAATTGCGCCGATGTTTTTTTCAGATCAAACGATATAACCTAACCCACTAAAGTGGAATAAAACATCAGATTTTTCAGGACTCTTTTCAGTACTCGCTTGGCGGGTGTAAGTCCCTTAACAGTAGAGGCAGATAGCGAACAGAGAGAGACCTTCGAGTTATTTATTTCAAAGCAGTTTTTGAATTTCTTGCCAAAAATAACACGAAAATAATTCCTAAGGGACTAATCCGTCTCATAACATTCCCCCATCTCCCCTGAATACTCTCCACCCTGTTTCCGGTAAACATAAAACGGGGCTTCGATCTGCAATTCTTCCCCACCACCCTTCATGACCTCAACCATTACCAGTTTGCCGGGGGAACCAGGATAACTGTAAACAACCTGGAGCCTCTTCGGTTCAAGATTCTGTATTTTTAATTGCTGGATGAGAGATGCTGCTCGACTGGCGGGATAAATAAGAGCTGCCCTGCCCTTTGTTCTGAGGGCAAAAGTGACAGCCCGGGTAATTTCAGAGATATCAGCATGAATCTCATGCCTGGCAATGACCGTTTCTTCGACGGAATTCAAACGTCCTGATCCAATCTTACCGTAAGGAGGATTACAGACAACCCAGTCAAAAGAACCCGGAGCAAGCAAACTTTTGATTCGGCGTAAATCACCGTGAATCAATTTGATCCGCTCCTGAAAGCGATTCAATTTCACATTTTCCAAAGCGAGGTTGGCAAGCCCATCCTGGATCTCCAGGGCGGTGAGATCAACTCCGGGCCATTTGAAAGCAAGAATCAAAGAAATCACGCCGCAGCCTGTGCCAAGATCAAGAACCCTGTCTGTTGATCCGGGTCTGATAAAATTGGCCAGCAAAACAGCATCAAGTGAAAAACGGTAGCCCTGCAGATGCTGACGACATTGCAAGCGGCCGTCAAACAGGGAATCTTCGGTCAC
>JAYEPA010000303.1:11438-22383 GCA_034723545.1 Thermodesulfobacteriota bacterium
CAAGAACCCTGTCTGTTGATCCGGGTCTGATAAAATTGGCCAGCAAAACAGCATCAAGTGAAAAACGGTAGCCCTGCAGATGCTGACGACATTGCAAGCGGCCGTCAAACAGGGAATCTTCGGTCACAGGCCTGTCAGCCTTTCTATTCATGTAACCAACCACAGGGTGATATCACCAAGTTAGGAAAACTCCTATTCGGTATGCGTTTACAGGTACTGCAGATTTGTTCAAACAGGGTGGCCAACTATAGTAGACCTATGTTGGATGCCCTGTTTGAGCGAAGATGCAGTGCCCGTGATCGCATACCTATTCATCGAGTTTGTTGATCAGCAACCCGGTGAGAATTTTCGGATAAAAATAAGTGGATTTATGGGGCATAATCAGATTCTGGTCAGCAATTTTTTTGACCTGATAAACCGGGGTGTTGTTCATCAAAAAAAGAATAGGCTCCTGATCCGTTCCGGTTGCTCCCTTGACAGCGACGTCAAGGGCATTATCGGGATCACTGTAATAATGAACAAGATCCTCTTTCTCACAACGCTCATGATCAAGACCGAGAAGACGATCCAGAATAAGTTCAGACAGAGCGACCACGTCAAGCTCTCTGAGGGCATCGGCCAAATCTGCTTTAACATTAGCCATGGCCCCACCCTTCAGGGTAAGCATGAAACAGCGATCCTCCCTGGGGTGATAGAGACCAAAAACAGTGCGGTTGCCATCCTTATGTTCATCCATCCGGCCTATCACTTCAACAACAAGCATCTCCCGGCTGCCGTTTTCAATCTCTTCTATCTGAAAACTACTACTCAATCTGGCGATTAAATCTGAAACAGAGAGTTTTTCGGGATATGAAACAAGCCTGTGAGTAGGCAGAACAGACAGACCTGGATCCTCCATAGGACAAAGATACATCATGATCTGATTAAAGGGGCTGTCGGCCTCAAGCGTTTCACCTCTTTCCCACAGCAATTCACGCAACTGCAAGGCTGTTGTGTAGCGATGGTGACCATCGGCAATATAGAGAGATTTGTCCTGAAAAAAAGATTGAACTTCAGCAAGAATTTCCGGATCAGTAACCCTCCAGAGGCGATGCACACAACCGTCCTGGTCTTCAACTGAATAAAGCGGCGCATCCGGACAGCCTTTTTCCAGGGCAGCCATGACCTCACCCTGTTCATCTGAAAAAAGAGAAAAAACCTGACTGAACTGGGCCCGGCATGTATCAACAAGCCGCAACCTGTCAGTTGTCACGGAACGGAAGGTCATTTCATGGGGTTTGACAATGCCCTCGGAAAACTCGGCCAGGCCAACTGTGCCGACAAAGCCTTTTCTGGTAAACTTTTTCCCGGAAGGAAGAGTGTAATCAATGAAATAAAGGTAAAGAGCGGGGAATTGATCCTGAATCAGGATAGTATCGTCCTGCCACTGATCAAATTTTCTTTTCGCGGACAGGTAGCGTTCCTCAGTTACATTGTTACCGGCAAACTTTGTCAAATCGAGCTGAATCATATTATACGGATTTTTTTTATAAAAATCCGTACCCTGCTCGTCAATGACATCATAAGGAGGGGTAACAATGTCCTCCATATGATCGATTTTTTCCGGATTATAGCGCAGACCGCGAAAGGGCTTGACAACAGCCATTGAATTTCTCCTCGTATAAAACCTACCCCGAAATGGAGCGGGAAAAAGGCTTTAGAATTTAAGTTGTAAGTTCACTGAAAAATGCCTAAAATATGTAAAAATAAGACATCAACGGTCATCCGGATTTGCTCCGGAATCGTAACCGTTCACCGGGACACCGATTTTACGGCAACCACAGTCTTGTAAGCGTTTACCATAATGCATATTTAAGTGAATCGCCAAAAAAATACATCAGGGAGAAATCAATATGTTTGATATTTTCATAAAAACTCATTTTTCCGCCGGGCATCATCTACGAGATTACCCTGGTGACTGCGAAACCCCCCATGGTCACAACTGGAGTGTTGAGGTCACCGTGCGGGCTTTCGAGCTCGACAAACTCGGCATGGGTATCGATTTCCGAACCATCAAAGATTCGGTCAAAAAAATGATGGACGACCTCGATCACCGTAATCTCAACGAGCATCCAGCCTTTCTTGACAAAAATCCCTCTTCGGAAAACATCTCCGTCTATCTATTTGACAGTCTCAAAGACGCTTTAAGCAGCGAGCGCTACAAACTTTACAGTATCACCGTAGGCGAAACCCCGAACACCGGAGTTACCTATTATGACTCCTGATCCCGTCCTCACGGTTTCAGAACTTTTTTATTCGATTCAGGGAGAATCATCCTATACGGGATACCCCTGCGTTTTCAT
The DNA here is from genome assembly GCA_034723545.1 of Thermodesulfobacteriota bacterium. Taxonomy (GTDB): domain Bacteria; phylum Desulfobacterota; class Desulfobulbia; order Desulfobulbales; family SURF-16; genus JAGHCC01. The sequence goes on from JAYEPA010000303.1 coordinate 13,781, forward strand.
AAGGCTTTCAAACTGCAATTTGCGCTGTACCTATTGTGACGCCAGATACACCTATGAGGAAGCAGGCCGCAAACAGCCAATTTCTGAAATCCTGGATTTTGTCAGACGTTATCCTGTTTTTCTGGTCGAAATAACCGGCGGAGAACCTCTCCTGCAGGACGGAATCTATCCATTCATCGACCAACTGCTGGAGATGAAAAAAACGGTTCTACTCGAAACAAACGGCAGCAGAAATATAAAGGATGTTCCGAATGGAGTCATCAAGATCATGGACCTGAAATGTCCTGACAGCGGCATGAGCGAGCACATGGAGTTGTCCAACCTGGCTCTTCTCAATCATGAGGATGAAATAAAATTCGTGATCAGTTCCCGAAAAGATTATGACTGGGCCGTGGAAATGCTCCAGACTCACATCCTTGATGTTCAGGATTTGCAGGTCATACGAAAACGTCCCAAGATCCTGTTTTCTCCGGTAACAAGCTGCCTTGCGCCGCCTCAACTGGCCCGGTGGATCAGTGATGATCATCTTCCGGTGCGCCTCCAGCTCCAGCTCCATGCCACTCTCTGGCCGGATAGGGAAAGAGGAGTTTAAACCGCAAGTTATGTACCCCTTGGTGAACTATTACAAACAGACTACTTGGAAAAATTTCGGTCCGAGACCTCAAAAGCAGGTGAGGAATGGCGAAAAACGATTTTTCTGAAAAACCGGATCATATCAAGACGGCGATGGTACATTTTCACCTGTTCCGGGACAAGATTTGAAATATCCGTGCGAATGATGGCCATCTTGTATTCAATATGAGGCGCAAGCCGGTTATCAAGGTACCAGGCATACATCAACCCCATCAACATGCCAGGAGGAGTAAAGCCCTCGCTGCCGCTGACAAGTCTCGTATAAAGCAAGTCGTTATCCACGGAACGATTCATCCGAACAAGACAAAGATATTTTTCCAGTTGCTCTGAGTTAAAATAGCAGGAGCGTTCCTCCTTTTTCCGGAGAACCAGCTGGAAAATTGTGCCGACCGGCAGGCCGTCATGCTCAATGGGCAGCATCTTTTTTTTCATCGCATAGTCACCCATCAATGACTGGCCAAGGGCAACAAGAAACGCTGTTTCCAGATGTTCTCCTTCCTCCCCACAGACATCCTGCCGAATATTAATACTGCCGTTCCCTGGATCATAATAAGACAGGACATTATCCCATTTCTGGCTACGGTGCCAGTCACGGAGAGGGATTACCCTTATACTTTTGATCAATGCCAGATGTTCGATTCTGATATCCTGATGACGCCAGAAGATATCCAATACTTCTTTATCAAGTCCGCCGGTGTCAATCGCCTTCAGTCTTAACGTCAGTTCGGCAAATCTCTGACTTGGCGTCTGCCGGTCAGAGCTTACAACAGCTTTACGGAGTTGCGAAGGAGGGGGAAGTGAAGATTTAACATCCCTGGGAATGTGATCCCGCACAGCCCATATTGTTTTTAGCGCGACTGCCAGAGATGCCGGATCATGCTGCACCCTGCGGTCCTGAAGAGCTTTTTCCGAAAAAATAGGCGCCTCAACCGGTGCAAAACCCATCTCCCAGACCTTGCCGCGGTCAAGATAAATCGGCATTTTATCCTCAACCGCGTAACTCTGCAGGATATTGCCGGGAATATCCTGCAGGCCGAGCAGTAAAACCTGTTCAAACAGATCTTCAACGCCACCAGGAATATTTCGATGATAAGCTTTGATCAAATCTGAGACATAAAATCGCCTTTTCGGATCATCATGGACATAATCGGTTTCACCCTTCTGGACCCAGAGATTGGCCACCAGGATCTTCAGAGCGCTGCTGTTTCGCCGCACCGCTTCGGAAAGCTCCGGAACCTGAAAAATCGGAATTATGCTGGTGTAAAGGCTGCCGGGCGCAAAAACTATAATATCCGCCTGTTCTATGCTTTTCAGTACCTCGGGCAGGACATGGGCCTGGGAGGAAAACGCGACAAAAACCCGGTCAATCGGGCTGTTTCGCCTGGCGGAGCTGGATTTATCTTCACCTGAAACAAGAACGCCATTGCTGTAAAGGATGTTCAGGTGGGCCGGGGTGACGACACAAGGCAGGACAGCGTCGGAATTTGCGCCGATCAAATCGGCCAGCCATTTAATTCCGTCAACAAGAGCTGTTGACGGAACCTTCAATCCGTCCGGAATGCGCTGATAAACGGCGGCGGCAAGAAGAAGATTTCCCAGGCAATGGGGACGATCAAGTAACCGAAACAGCCGGAAATCAGAAAAAATTTTTTCCAGAAGTTCCAGCAGAGCAACCCCCATCTCTTCCGGCAGAGAGGTAAGCTGGATTTTTCGATCACTGAGAAGATCTTGCAGGGACTCCGGTCGATGGGAAAAGCGTGTATTAAAGAGACCGTGCAGAACCCTGGCCACCACGATCGTCTCTTCGTCACTCAGCTGGTATTGGTCTTTCAGCCTGGTCCGGCGAATGGAGGAAAGGAGGACATGCCGCTGATCACCCAGGGCAACAATGGGCAAATCCTTCAGCAATTCCCCTGTCGAGCCGCCATCATCGGTGACACAGACAATGGACTTTGTCTTGGGAAAAACCTCTTTCAGCCCCTGAAAAGGAGTCCGGTGCCAGAGAGAATTACGGCTGTCACCGCCGATCACATTTGACAAACCGCTGCCCCCGCCAAAAACAACGACATTCAAATCAGTTGTATCAACAGCGCTGACTGATTTCGCGACTTCTTCGAGACCGGCCGAAGCGATCATGGGACCTGGTGGCAGCCCGGTCAACATCAACTCGATGAGCTTCTCCACCAAATTTCGGCGGGGCAGAAGATCCAGCGGCCCGATCTTGATTGCGGCAAGACTTTTCAGGCTGACCGAAACCGGGTCACGATCATTGGCTAAATGCATAGCACCTCAACAAACTGATTAATTAAAAATTACGAATTAGGAATTACGAATTATGGAAGTTATCTGATCAGATAATTCTCTCCGCTCCAACCACACAATCTACATATTAATTCGTAATTCGTAATTACTCATTCGTAATTGTTTTTACAGTCCCGTAGCCTCCATCTGCCCCTGAACTGCTTTTTGCGATACAGCCAGGGCCTCTTTTTCTTCATCGGTCAATGTGAACTCGATAATTTTCTCAACACCATCGGAACCCAGCACTACCGGCACACCCAGAAAACATCCGGAAATTCCGAATTCACCCTCCAGGTAAGCGGCGCAGGGCAGAACACGTTTACTGTCGGTCAGAATCGCCTCAGCCATTTCAATAGCGGCCAGTCCCGGGGTGTAAAAGGCGGAGCCGGTTTTCAGGTGGCCGACGATTTCCGCGCCGCCATGCTGAGTACGGTGAACGATTTCTTTGAGTTCCTCGGCAGAAAGCAAATCCGTGACCGGCACACCAGCCACATTCGCAAGACGAACCAGAGGCAGCATGTTATCTCCATGGACGCCCATGACCATTGCATTGACATCCCTGGGCGCCACACCAAGAGCCATGGCCAGAAAGGTCCGATAGCGGGCTGAGTCCAAAACCCCGGCCATGCCCACCACTCTGTTCTTGGGAAATCCAGAGACTTTAAATGCCGTATAAACCATGGCATCAATGGGATTAGTCACAACGATCAACACGCTATCCGGTGAATGTTTGACCGCCTGTTCCGCGCATGATTTGACAATGGAGACATTTTTTGCCAAAAGATCATCCCTGGACATTCCCGGCTTTCTGGCCAAACCGGCGCAGATAATCACTACATCGGAGCCGGCTGAATCGGCAAAATCATTTGATCCCGTGACGGAACAGGAAAATGAGTCCACGGGACCTGCCTGGAGCAGATCCAGAGCCTTGCCCTGGGGAATCCCCTCGACAACATCAAGAAGAACAACATCAGCCAAACCCCGGCTCATCGCCCAATGGGCCGCCGTGGCTCCAACATTTCCCGCACCTATAATTGTTATTTTATTTCTCATTTTTTCACCTGAATGTCATGTTTGATGAACCCATAAAAAGTCTTTTTTTCACCACAGAGAACACAGAGAGCACAGAGAAATTCTTTTTATTACAATTAGTTGTCTCTGTGCTCTCTGTGTGCTCTGTGGTTAATTTGTAGTTTTCACGAGACCATCATGTTTGATTTTCTATAAATTCCTCTACCCGCCGCAAATCTTGAGGGGTATCCACTTCAATGGAATCATGCTTTGTCAGCACTACCTTGATTTTATAACCATATTCCAGAGCCCGGAGTTGTTCAAGCTTTTCAAAACGTTCCCACTCGCCTTCCGGCAGACTGACAAAGGTCAGCAGAAAGCCTTTCCGATAAGCATAAAACCCAAGATGCTTATAATAAGTCGGTGGGGGCGGACTTTCCGGATCACGCTGAAAGGGAATGGAGGCTCTGGAAAAATAAAGAGCATTACCGTTGCGGTCAAACACGGTTTTGACATGATTCGAATCGTCAATCTCTTCCTCGCGAACTATTTTATAGATCAAGGTGGACATGGTCAGGGCCGGGTCAAGCAAAAGTGGCACGGCAACCTGCTCCACCACCTCCACCTGGAACAAAGGCTGGTCACCCTGGATATTCACCACCACATCCTGTTCAGGTATATCCATTATAGTTGCCGCCTCAGCCAGCCTGTCCGTGCCCGAGACGTGATCGGAGCTTGTCATAACCGCCTCACCGCCAAAGGCGTAAACACAATCGGCTATCCGCTCGTCATCCGTGGCTACGGCGACTCTTGACAGCAGTGGGGAGGACATGGCACGTTCATAGACGTGCTGGATCATGGGCTTGCCGCAAATTTCCGCCAGCGGTTTACCTTCAAAACGATTGGAATGGTAACGGGCCGGAATAATGGCCACCACTTTGGAGTCTAATTTATGTTGCAGATCCATAGGGAAGTTTTAAGTTAATAAAGTTATGAACAACATTGCTCTTTTCTGCGAATCCAAAACCAGGCAGGTTGAGGCGGAAAAACTGGCGCTTGAACTGAATCTTGCCCTGATCAGCGCTCCACCCTATCCTCCCTATCTGCTGGTGCTGACCGAGCAGAGACTCGAACTCCGCCGAACCGGAAGACATGGTCCAGGTCCGGTCTTTGTTGATTTCCTGTCGGATACGATGAACTACCGACTCCGTCACGCTGGTTCCAGAAACGAGGCCATTGCCAGGGCCATTGGTCTGAGAAAAAAAAGGCCGGCTGTGCTTGACGGGACAGCGGGTCTGGGGAAAGATGCCTTTATCCTCGCTTCACTGGGATGCAGGATCCTTCTTCTTGAACGTTCTCCGGTTATCGCAGCCCTGCTGGCCGACGGTTTGTCCCGGGCAGCTGAAGATCCTAAATTCACTCAAATCATCGAGAGAATGACCCTGATCTGTATGGACTGCATGGACTTCTCACCCCTTTCGCCTGATCAGCGTCCCGACGTGGTTTATCTGGACCCTATGTATCCGCACCGGAGCAAAAGCAGCCTGGTCAAAAAAGAGATGCGTTTTCTGCGAGCCATTGTCGGCAATGATCCAGACTCCGGCGATCTGCTTGCATGGGGTCTATCGCTGGCGACAAAAAGGGTGGTCGTCAAGCGGCCAAAACTTGCAGACCATCTCGGTCCTGTCCCCTCGCTGATTGTTAAAAGCAAAAAAAATCGCTTTGATGTCTATCTCATCAGCTGAGCTGCCTTCTCCAACGCCCCAACCATTTCGGCCAATCTTTCTCCGGACAGATTAATAGGAACCTGGAAGACCAGAAGACGATCCATGATTGCTGCGGATTGCGGCAGCACGGCTGGATCATAAATGACCCTTCTTTTGCCATTCTGGTCCTTAAAAGGCCAGCCGCTGCGGCTCAGGGTTGATCCGGCGGCAAGATGCTCCCATGCAGGATAAAAATGCCAGGTGTTTTCACCAAAGGCTATGGCACCGCAATTATTTTGTCGCAAAATTTCATTGACCGCCCTGGCCTTTTCTCCATCCGGCAGAAAAAATCCGAAAAATGTAGCGCTGTCGCCCTCTTCATCAAGAATCGTCCTGAAAGTAACACCAGGAATTTTGCCGGCCGCCTCTTTCAAAGCTGTTTTGTGCTTTTTCTGGCTGACGATCATATCATCAAGCTTGGCCAGCTGGGCCAGGCCTATTGCTCCCTGGAGCTCCATCATCCGGTAATTGAAGCCAATAAAACTGCGGCCCTCCCCTCCCCGGGCGCCGGGATTCACCACATGGTCGTGACCATGATCGTGATATTCCGACATCCGGCGCCACAGTTTTTCATCATCGGTGATGATCATGCCACCTTCACCGGTGGTCATGGTTTTGACCGGATCAAAGGAAAAAGTTCCACAGCGGCCAAAGGTGCCGAGATGTTTACCATTCAGGGTGCAACCGGCGGCCTGGGCCGTATCCTCAAGAACAGGGATATTATGTTTGTCCGCAATAGCGGTAATTTCTTCAATGCGGGCCTGGGAACCAAGCATATGAACCGGAATAATCACCTTTGTTCTGTCGGTGATCTTTTTTTCAAGATCAGCAGGATCCATATTCAGGGTTTCATCGACCTCGGTAAAAACAGGCACGGCTCCGGCATCAAAAATGGCCTCCCAGGTGGCAACAAAAGTAAAGCCCTGGGTAATGACCTCATCACCCGGCCCCACACCAAGGGCTGCCATGGCAACTTTCAGGGCCGCAGTTCCCGAGGTGACAGCCTGCCCGCATTTTGCTCCGCAATAGGAAGCAAATTTTTCTTCAAACTCGCGGACCTTGAATACACCCTTGCGCTGTTCGCCAAACTCATAACGAAAAAGGACTCCCGTATCCAGGACATCCAAGATCTCTTTTTTTTCTTCTTCGCCAAAAACCTCAAAACCAGGCATATCTCTATCTCCTTACCAACCTTTTAAAGCAGTCTCATAAATACGAATCACATCATCGAGAGTCGGTTTCCTGGGATTATTTTCCACTGGACGGGTCACGGTCAGGGCAATTTCCGCCATTTCCGGAATTTTATCCGCCGGAATATCCAGGTCTGCCAGACTTGGCGGAATACCAACATCGGTATTAAGATCCCAGACCGCCTCAACCGCACGATTAGCGGCTTCCCGTTGGCTCAAACCCTCAATATCCTCTCCCATAAGTTCAGCAATCTGAGCGAATTTTTCCGGATTACCAATAATATTATATTCTACGACGTAAGGCAGCAGCACGGCGTTAGCCAGACCATGGGGGATACCGAACATCCCGCCCAGAGGATAAGCCATGGCGTGAACCAAACCGACTCCGGCGGTTGCCAGAGCCTTGCCTGCCAGCAGACTCCCCAGCATCATAGCGGAACGTGCCTCAAGATTATCTCCATTGGCATAGGCCATGCCCAGATTCCGGCTGATCAAATCCATGGCCTCAAAGGCATACATGTCGGAAATGGCATGGGACTGGGTTGAAACATAAGCCTCCAAGGCATGGGTCAAAGCATCGATGCCGGGAGCCGCCGTCACGTTTTGCGGCAAGGTCAGGGTCAGTGCCGGGTCAAGGAGTGCGGCATCAGGATAGAGAGGATCGCCATTCATGCCGCCCTTGCTGCCGGTTTCCTCGTTGATGAAGACTGCGGTAAAAGTCACCTCGGCTCCAGTCCCGGCCGTGGTGGGAATCATAATTTTCGGCAAACCGGCTTTTTTGATTTTACCGACGCCCAGATAATCAACAGCCTTACCGCCATTGGTGACCAGAATGGCAATAGCCTTAGCCACATCCATGGCCGAGCCGCCGCCGGCACCGACAACGCAATCTGCTCCGGTCTTTTTGGCAAGCTCCGCCCCTTCGTCAGCCAGTTTCAAACCAGGTTCAGGATCAATATGATCAAAAATTTCGTAAGCAATTGAATCCCGGTCAAGAGGAGCTGTGATACTGTCCACAAGACCGGCTTCGCGCAGATTTGGATCCAGCACCAGCAAAATCTTGGATCCCCGAACATCCCGGACAATCTGACCAAGATGATCAATCATGCCGACGCCAAAATGGATACTGGTAGGCTGAATAACGGAAAATTTCTGAGACGCAAGCATAACTTTCACCTTTTCTCATTTAAAAAATTAAATAATGATACTATCTTAGATATTTTGGGGAAATACTACTTTAGCCTGACCGGATATAGCAACAAAAATATATAAATATTCGGTGCTTTTAGTAACAATTTTGCATCAAGCCGAATATTTACAAAAATATGTAACTTCTCAATAAGTGATGGTATACCGACAACCTCCCCCTTTATTAAAGGGGGATTGAGGGGGATTTGTTTACGGGTTGCCACCACTTATTGAGAAGTTACAAAAATAGTAACTATTCAGCGTGTATAAAATGTTACAAAAAACTTGTTCTGTAACTGTTCAGATGTGCCTTAGATTCGTTTATTTAGGTCTGCGAAGCGTACTTGTGCTACTCAAGCAGGCCTAAATGAGCGAAGATGAGGTGCAGCTGAATAGTTACCAAAAATATTATAAAAGCAACTCAAATCATTACAGGATTTTCACATCATGGAATACCGTCTCAGCAGGTCTGAAAAAAAAAGACAGGCAAAAAGAGTTGAACAGCTGACCAAGG
>JAYEPA010000304.1:0-6577 GCA_034723545.1 Thermodesulfobacteriota bacterium
CTACTTTCTGGATCGAAGTCTGCGCTTATCTCCGGCTAAGGACATGCCGGAATGACGATATATTCTTTTGTCACTTTTATAATAAACGCCGGTATTTTCACCCTCGGTTAGGATGCTGAATAGTTACGTTATATGAATAATTGTGAAACGCAGAGAAGACCTTATTTTATTATGAGATGGTCAATATTAACTGATTGCATCTGTTAAATCAGATAAAAATTATCTTCTTTAATGGATTAACGAATATTCTGGAGGCTTGAGTCCAAACCTTGTCTGATATGGTACTGGTGAACACTCACGGATAAAAAATTGAAAAAAGGAACTCAGAAATGTCTGAAAAAATGGTGCAGAGAGGAAATGACTTGACAATAAGGCCTGATTTTTTATAATTCTTTGTTTTATTATCGCCAAATCCATGAATTAGACGTGATATTTTGATCATCCAATTTGATGATATACCCCCTGACGGGTTGCAACTCTTTATTGATGACCTTTCCTGGTTTCCAGAGGAATTTGATAAAAAAGGATCCGTTGTGGTCAACATTGAACTGGAGCGTCAGGAAAACAATCTGGTTTTTTTGTGGGGAGAAATTCAAGCGACACTGCTTCTTCAATGTGATCGGTGTCTTGAGAAATTTGAATTTCCCTTGTCCGGCAGGTTTAAGGTCGATTTTGAGCTGGTAGAAAACTGTGAAACGGCCACCACGGCAGACGAGCATTTCTGCTCCGACAGTGAAATGGACACCATCCTCGTTGAACGGCCTGAAATTGATATTTTTGCAATGCTGGCGCAGCAGGTCAGGCTTTCTGTTCCTATGAAAAGGGTTTGCTCGGATAATTGCAGGGGTATCTGTCCACAATGTGGTGCAAATTTGAACAGAGGAGATGACATATGCCGCTGTCAAGCCGTTTCCGAATCACCTTTTAAGGCATTGTCAATCTTGAAAGAATAAACAAGCCCTGAAGTTATCATTGTCCTTTTCAGGGTGAAATAATGGAACAATTCTCCTGGGGTTAAGATCCTTGGGGAAACTCTTACAAAATAACAAAAAACGATTATCCATAAATATTTGGAGGAAAAACAATGGCCTTACCTAAAAGACGACATTCTCATTCACGAACCAGGAAACGTCGTTCCCATGATGCCTTGTGTGCACCAAGCGTTGCTACCTGTGGAGAATGCGGTGAACCTAAATTGCCCCACCGCCTTTGTTCCAACTGTGGTTCCTATAAGGGGCGGTCTGTAATCAGGCTGGACGAGGACGATCTGGACTAAACAGATGGCGGTTCATGTTGCTCTGGATGCCATGGGAAGCGATCGTGGCCTTGGTGAAATGGTTTCCGGGGCTATTCTTGCCCTCCAGGAATCGGATTCCATTGAGATCACCATTCTTGGGGATAAGGACCAGGTTCTGGCCGCTCTGTCACGGCATCCCAAGTTTGAAAATATTCATATCATTCCCACCACCCAGGTTATTACAATGGGGGATTCCCCCTTTGAGGCGATTCGCAGGAAAAAGGATTCGTCCATTGTTGTTGCTTTTGAAAAATTAAAGCAGGGCAAATTCGATGCGGTGGTCAGTCCCGGAAATTCCGGTGCGGTTCTGGCGGCGGGTTTAAAATATCTTGGTCGTTTGAAGGGAATTTCCCGCCCGGGAATTGCCGGTCTCTATCCTACCATGAAAGGTCCGGTTGTGATGATGGATGTGGGGGCAAATGTGGATTGCCGTCCGCAGCATCTTTATCATTTTGGTATCATGGCTTCAGCCTTTTTCTCAGTTATGTTTGACAAGGCACTTCCACGAGTGGGACTCCTCAGTATTGGCGAGGAAGGAGGGAAGGGGAACTCTCTGGTCAGAAAAACCCACCAGCTCCTGCAAAACAGTTCACTCCATTTCATCGGTAATGTTGAGGGCCGTGATACGTTTCAGGGTGATGTTGACGTGATTGTCTGTGATGGATTTGTCGGCAATGTCTGCCTGAAGCTGAGTGAAGGTCTGGCAGAGGCTATTTTTTCCATGCTGAAGGATGAAATTTCAAAAACGTTTAAGGCCAAAATGGGCTATCTTCTTGCCCGTGATGCTTTTGCCCAGTTCAGAAAAAGGGTGGATTACGCCGAATATGGCGGTGCGCCCCTGCTGGGTTTGAATGGCACGGGCATCATCTGCCATGGTCGCTCCAATGCCCTGGCCATCAAAAACGGACTTTTAGTGGCCGCGGAGTTGATTAGAAAAAACGTCAATTTCCATATTCGTCAATTGCTTGAAGGCCGGCCGCAAACTGGTGATGGATCCAAAGAGGGGCGATCTCTTTCTCAGGCTGGAGAGATAGCATGACAAGCAGGGCAACGATCATCGGAACCGGTTCCTGTCTGCCCAGGCGGATTCTTTCAAATCAAGAACTGGAAACAATTGTTGAGACCACCGACGAATGGATCACCACCAGGACGGGTATAAAAAACCGCCGTATTGGTCGAAGTGGTGAGGAAACGTCGAAACTTGCTGCTGGCGCGGCCCGGCAGGCGCTGGAGATGGCGGGTCTTGTTGCTACTGATCTTGATCAGATTATTGTTGCCACTGTGACTTCGGAAATGACAATGCCATCCTGTGCCTGTCTGGTTCAGAAGGAGTTGGGCGCGACCCGGGCATTTGCTTATGATGTGAATGCTGCCTGTTCAGGTTTTGTTTATGGTCTTGATTTAGCCGAAAAATATATCCGTGCCGAACCGGATTTGAAAATTCTGGTAATTGGCGCTGAAACGATGTCCACTAGAATAAATTGGCAGGACCGGAACACCTGCGTGTTGTTTGGTGATGGCGCCGGTGCCTGTATTGTGACAGGCAACAACAGCGGGCGTGGCATGCTGGCCAGTCAGCTCTATTCCGACGGCCGGCTCTTTGATTTATTAAAGATAAACTGTGCCGCCAGCATGAATCCGGATTTAAGCCTTGCAGATCATGACGGATCTTATATCCAAATGGCAGGGCGGGATGTGTTCAAGTACGCAGTTCGTTCCATGGAAAAAGCAGCGTCAATTGTTCTTGATAAAACGAATCTTGACATCTCTGATGTCAAGTTGATCATTCCCCATCAGGCCAATATTCGTATTTTAAAAAGTTTGGCCGATCACCTCGGCACGTCCCTTGAAAAAGTCTATATTAATCTTGACAAATATGGTAATACATCCGCTGCCAGTGTACCTATCGCCTTAGATGAGGCAAACAGGGAAGGGTGTCTCCAGGAGAATGATCTGTTATTGCTTTGCTGTTTTGGTGGGGGATTTACTTGGGGTGCCATGATGTTCAGGTGGTGATTTGTTTGTTGTCGTCAATCAGACGCCGAAAACAGTTTTTAATGCATAAACTATATAAAGGAAGAAGATTGTGGATTATTTCTTAACCGAAGAACAACAGATGATCAAAGACCTCGCGGCCCAGATTACCGATGAGTTGATCATCCCGAAGCGGGCTGAACTTGACGAGACTGAAGAGTATCCCACAGAGATCCTTGACGCCGTCGCTCAGGCTGATCTTTTTGGTATTTATATCCCCGAGGAATACGGTGGATTTGGTACCGGATGTTTTGAAATAGTGCTTGCTCTGGAACAGTTCGGTCGCGGTTGTACCGGCATTGCCACAGCTTTTGCCGCCAGCGCTCTGGGTGTGTATCCAATTTTGATTTCCGGCAGTCCCGAGTTAAAAAATAAATACCTGCCGGATATTGCCACTGGCAAGAAACGGGCAGCCTTTGCCCTGACCGAGGCCAATGCCGGCAGTGACGCTTCCGGCATCCAGACGACAGCAGTGTTGGATGGCGATGAATGGGTGTTGAATGGTACGAAACAGTGGATCACCAATGCGGGTGAGGCTCAGGTTTACACGGTAATTGCCATAACGGATAAGAAAAAAGGCCCACGGGGAGCCACCATGTTTGTTGTCGAGGATACGGATCCCGGTTTTTCGTATGGTCCCAAAGAAAAGAAACTCGGTATTCGTGCTTCTTCCACCAGGGAGCTCATCTTCAAGGATTGCCGTATTCCTAAAGATCGAATCATCGGTCGTCAGGGCGCTGGTTTCATAACAGTTATGAAAACATTGGACCAATCCAGGCCGGGCATTGCTATCCTGGGAGTTGGTCTTGGCCAGGCTGCCCTTGATGAATCCGTCACCTATGCTAAACAGCGTGTCCAGTTCGGCAAGCCTATTATTTCTTTTCAGGCAATACAGCATATGCTGGCGGATATGGCGATCCAGGTTGAGGCGGCACGCGCACTGGTTTACGGCGCTGCCAAACATATCGACGCCCATCCGAAAGATATGTCAAAGGCCTCGTCCATGTGCAAGGTCTTTGCTACTGACATGGCAATGAAAGTCACCGTTGATGCGGTTCAGGTTCTGGCCGGTTATGGTTACATGCGTGAGTATCCTGTCGAAAAAATGATGCGTGACGCAAAAATATTGCAGATTTACGAAGGAACAAACCAGATTCAGCGTAATGTTATTGGTCAGGCGTTAAACAAAGAATATGCATAGACAGGAGTCAGGAGTCAGGAGTCGGAAGTCAGAATAACGGAATAACGGAATAACGGAAATAAATTTTAAATGAATATTTTTGTCTGTATCAAGCAGGTTCCGGATGCCAAGGATGTCCGTCTTGATCCTGAAACAAACACCTTGGCAAGGGAAGGGGTCCAGTCGATCATTAATCCATATGATCGGCATGCCCTGGAAGAAGCGGTCCGTTTAAAGGAGAAATATTCCGGCACGGTGACGGTGATCAGTATGGGGCCTCCCCAGGCCGAGGTCATCCTGCGGGAAGCGGTGTCCTGTGGAGCAGATCAGTGTGTTTTGGTTTCCGACCGGGCTTTTGCCGGCGCCGATACTCTGGCAACCACCTACACTATTGCCATGGCGATAAAAAAGAGCGGAAAACCCGATCTGGTCCTGTGCGGGAAACAGGCCATTGATGGGGATACCGCCCAGGTAGGACCAGGGCTGGCAGAACGCCTGAATATGCCCTACGTGACTTGTGTCAGGAAAATTAATGACTTTGACAACGATATTCTTCTGCTTGAAAGAATGATGGATGACGGCTATGACGAACTTGAAGTACGGTTACCTGCTTTGCTTACCGTGATCAAGGAAATCAACACCCCACGTTTACCATCCTTAAAAGGCAAGATGAAGGCCAAAAAAATTGAGATCACCACCCTGTCGGCTGAAGACATTTGTGCCGACTCTACCCAACTTGGCCTTACTGGTTCGCCGACCTGGGTCGTCAATGTATTTTCTCCTGAATTCAAGGGTGAACGCTCAATGATTACAGGCAGCGTCGACGAACAGGTTGCCCAGCTGACTGAAAAATTGACGGAACTTATTTAAAAAAATCTCATGTTATTGATAGATACTGAAGCCTGTACCGGTTGCGGAGTTTGTGAGGAAAATTGCGAATTTGACGCTATTCATGTTGTTGATGGTGTAGCCGAGGTCAATGATAACTGCACTCTCTGCGGCTCCTGTGTTGATGAGTGTGAAGCCGAGGCTCTGCACATTGAGAGAGAAGAGCAGCAGGGACAGGCAGATCTTTCCCAGTGGTCTGGTATCTGGACTTTTGCTGAATTCCGGAACGGACGTATGGCTCCCGTTTCTTTTGAATTGATCGGCGTTGGACGAAAATTGGCGGATCAGCGTCAAGTGAAATTGTCGACGGTTTTACTCGGTCATCACCTTCAAGGAGAAGCGGAGAAATTAATCGCTCATGGCGCTGATGTTGTCTATATAGCAGATGATCCTGCTCTGGAGCATTTTACTGATGACGCCTACGGTAATGTACTGATTGACCTGATTCGTGAGCATCAACCCGAAGTTGTCCTGGCCGGGGCTACGGCAATCGGTCGATCTTTTATTCCCCGGGTTGCAACGATCATGAAAACCGGTCTTACGGCCGACTGCACTGAGTTGGAAATTAATGCTGATGACGGGTCTCTTTTGCAGACCAGGCCGGCCTTTGGCGGAAATATTATGGCAACTATTGCCTGTTCTAAATTCCGGCCGCAGATGGCCACTGTCCGTCCCTTGGTCATGAAAGCCCTGGATCCTGATGAGACCAGAAAAGGAGAGGTCATTACGGTAAAATCCTCCCCGGAAAGAATGACATCGCGTGTCAGGGTTATACGTAATGTAGTTGAGGAAGGGGATCAGGTTAATTTGACCGAAGCCGATATTGTTGTTGCCGGCGGTCGCGGCCTTGAGAGCAAAAAAGGTTTTGCCATGCTTGAGGAACTGGCCGCTTTGCTTGGGGGTGGTGTGGCGGCTTCAAGGGCGGCCGTGGACAGCGGCTGGGTTTCCTATCCTCACCAAGTTGGCCAGACGGGCAAGACCGTCTGCCCCAAAATTTATATCTGTTGTGGTATTTCCGGAGCTATTCAGCATCTGGTCGGGATGCAGTCTTCAGAGCTCATTATTGCTATTAACAAGGATCCTGATGCTCCGATCTTTGATATTGCCACTTATGGCATTGTTGGCGATCTTTTTGAAATTCTTCCCAGACTGATAGATAAATTGAAAGAAAAATCTGG
>JAYEPA010000305.1:0-6555 GCA_034723545.1 Thermodesulfobacteriota bacterium
GCGGAAGAAATTTACAGTCAAGCTCAAAGTAGTCAAGGAATGGTTGAAGCGAAACCGGACAGAGCCAACCCCTGGGATACTAAAGAGTCTCAGCAGAAAATTGCAGGGGCACTATGCATATTATGGGTGACAGATAACAGCAAAGGCATAAACCGATTTGGCTATGAATGCCAGAAGTTGCTGTTTAAATGGCTAAACCGGCGTGGAGGAAAGGTGAAGATGAACTGGGAGAAATTCAAGAAACTTCTGAGCCGTTATCCTCTTCCTGTTCCACGAATTCGAGTGAGCCTGTTCAAATAGCTGTGAAGAGGACAAGTGAAGAGCCGTGTGCGTAAATAGCGCAAGCACGGTTCTGTGAGGGGCTTGATGCCAACTGACTCAGTAAATAAATCTCAGTTGAACGATACGTAGTAGCCGCGTGCGGCGAGGCGTCAATGAAAATCAGTTCTCAAGGATTATGCTGATGATGGAGAAATCAGTCTACTCGACCAAGACTGTGGTTACCGTAAAATCGGCGTCTTGGTGAACGGTTACTACGGATGCATGGGAGGTAGAAACTTTGGAGGTTGGAGGAAAACCTGCTCAGGGGTCGTTCGTCAATTATTATTAAATATGATGAACTCGTAAAAAGGCCTCAATTCGTCATGCCGGACTCGAAGTCGGCGCTTATCTGATCCGGTATCCATAACAAACTGAAAACACTGAATTTCGGCTTTCGCCGGAATGACGATTCATAGGTGTTTTTGACTTTTTACGAGATCATCACAATATAAAATGATAAGGCGAGAGTTTCTCGCAGCGAGTGAGAAGAAGTAGGAGAGTTGAGTTAACTTGGTCGAGGAAGCAGCGTGAATGAAAAAATTTTAGTAACAGGCGGCGCCGGTTTTATAGGTGTCAATTTTGTTCGGTATATTCTTGCTGAGAAACCTGATTGCCACATCGTTAATCTGGACGCATTGACCTATGCCGGCAACATGTCAAGCCTTGCGACTCTTTCTGTGGTGGTGAAGAGTTGACCAATATTGAAATTGTCCGTACGTTGTGTGCGCTTCTTGATGAAAAGCTTGATCGGCAGCCTGGATCGTCAGAGGTTCTTATTACATTTGTTAAAGATCGTCGCGGGCATGATTTTCGTTATGCCATTGATGCCGCCAAGATCAGCACGGATTTGAACTGGCAGCCCAGGTTCACCTTCAAGCAGGCTATCAATTCCACCGTTGATTGGTATCTGGCAAATATGGAATGGGTCAATGGAATTCGTTCCGGTGAATATCGGCAGTGGCTGGAAAAAAATTACAATGAGAGGTAGCGAACTATTCAGTAAAGTAACCGGGGTGAAGATCCCGGCATTTATTATAAAAGTAACAAGATAATTATATTGTTATTCCGGCATGTTGTATCGTAGTGTTACAAAGTTTTTTAAACAGAAGTTAAAGCCATAGCATCGACAACGGAACAGCAAAATAGGGGTTCTTTCCATCGCGAAACGGCAGTAACCTCGATCCTGTATAAAAAACAAGACCATATTTAAATTGGTCGCCGGTTAACTCGGCAAATTTCTTCAATCCTTTAAAATCATTTTGCCGTATAGTACTCGAAGCTTTTACTTCAATACCAATCAAACGATTATCCTCCTGTTCCAGCACGATATCTACTTCGTTTTTCCGTTTATCACGAAAATGATAGATGTTCATGGTTTCTTCCGCCCACGCCATGTGCTTGAAACATTCCATGACCACAAAATTTTCCAGTAATCCTCCGTAAAAAGGTGAATTTAAAAGTTGTTGGTGTTTCTTTAAACCCAACAGATGGCAGGCCAAACCTGTATCAATCATATGCAATTTAGCCATACCAATGGTTTGTCGTCTGGCTCTATTTTTCACATATGGATGGATACGTTTGATAATGAACATCCATTCCAGTGCCTCAATGTATGATTTAACCACCTTGTCATTTTGAGCCAGATCATTGGCAACACTGGCATATTTCAGCAGGTTTCCGCTTAATCCCGCTAAATACGGGATAAGGGCTTCAAGTTTGGTGTGATAGTCACCTTTTGCGGAGTAAATACTTTCAAAATCTTTAAATAGACGTCCTCGCAGATACGACTGAAACCATATTTGTCTTGCACGAGATCCTTTATTCTGCAACTCAGGATACCCGCCATCAATCAATGTTTGTGCGATTTGCTCTCGGTTTATCAGAGGAAGATCATCTGGTAGAGACAACTTTTCGGCAAGCAAAAAGTCGATGAGGTTGAAATTCCCACCTTCTTTTTCAGTCACAGATAGTGGATAAAGTTCGACTCTGGCCATATGCCCGGGCAGGGCTTCCTGGGTCTTTGCAGAACTGAAAATATCGGCGGAGCCTGTGAGAAAAAAACGTCCACGTTCTTGTGGGGAGAGTTGATCAGAGGCGAGTTTAATTGCCTTGACCAATTCGGGTGCATATTGAAATTCATCAAGTACCACAGGCCTGTTTGATAAGCTGTCAATAAACCCTTGAGGATCATTTTGAGCTGAAGCAAATGCTGTCTGCTCGTCTAGAGAGATATAAAGCATCCCTTGATCATCAGCAATTTTACGCGCTAATGTCGTTTTTCCAGCCTGCCTGGGGCCTGTCAGGTACAGGATTCGAAAGTCCTTTAATAATTTTTTAAGCAGCCCTTCACTTTTACGTGTGTACATGTAGCCTGGTTTTATTTTACGAGAAAAATAATTCGATAATACGATTTATACAGTACGGTAATACGGATTATACCCAATGGCAACACGATATTTTATATTTTATGTTCCGTATGTTCCCATATACAAGGTGAGGACGATATCCTGGTAAAAGTTAGAGCATAGTTCCCAGTTCCGGGCAGTTCCGCGCAGTTCCGGGGACACCATACTTAATTGTTGGCTCCTGCTAAATAAGAATGTAGCCTGTGCCGTATGACACGTATAGCAAGAGTTGTGCTTCCTGGTATCCCCCATCATATAACTCCGCGCGGCAATCGCCGGCCTGACTGGCAGGAGTTGCTGATAACTGGTCTTTCAGATGACGACCAGAAAATTTTCGCGGTCACGAAAGAACCGGCAGGCCTCTGGGAGACGAAAGTTTTATTGATCAACTTGAGCAACTTACTTCCCGTTTGCTTAGAAAAAAGAAGCCGGATCTCAAGAAGGATAATTAAATATGGTGTCCCCCGAACCGTATTTTTTGGCCTGAAGCGGTCAAAGGCGGCAAAGAGATCGTACCATTGCGGATATTGTGCGGATTGCAGAAGGGGTTCCTGAAGGGGGGGAGGTGTAGGCGTGAGGCGTATCGAGGGAACCATTTGCAAATTTCTTCCAATACAGGTCGTATAGGGAAAGTATGGAGTTTTCGTAAGCGTTCACCAGCACCCCATCTTTGAACGATCAGGGCCGGCAGCATAGAGGGGCTATAGCTTTCCAGCCCTGCTTGTCCAAATATGGGGCACTGGTAAACGCTTACAAGACTGTGGTTACCGTAAAATCGGCGTCCTGGTGAACGGTTACGAGTTTTCCCTTGATAACTCCATAAAACTATGTAAAATGGAGTTATGTACTCCAGAATAATAAATTTCCCCCAAGTAAAAAGTTTTTTTCTCTTTGGTCCTCGGGCAACTGGTAAAACAACCTGGCTGCAGCAGATGTTTCCTTCAGCGGTGCATATCGACCTGCTGGAATCAGAACTGTATAGTATGCTGTTAGCATCACCGTCCAGGCTTGCCCGGATAATCCCGCCCGATTGCACGGAACCGGTAATTATCGACGAAGTGCAACGCATTCCCGAATTGCTTAATGAAGTTCATCGTCTTATTGAACAAAAAAAGCTTCGATTTGTTCTCACGGGTTCCAGTGCCAGGAAATTACGCGCCAAAGGTGTTAATCTTCTGGCCGGCAGAGCTTTAACCCGGTTCATGCATCCCTTAACCGTAGAAGAACTGGGAACGGATTTTTCTCTCCGTACATCAGTAAAGTTTGGACACCTTCCCGCAATTTACTCAGAACCGGATCCTGGAGACTATCTGGCAAGTTACATTCGAACGTATCTGCGTGAAGAGGTGCAGCAGGAGGGATTGACCAGGAATCTGCAGGTATTTGCGCGCTTTCTGGAAGCAGCCGGTTTTTCTCAAGGTTCAATTCTTAATATTTCTGAAGTGGCAAGAGAATGCGGAGCCAATCGCAAGCTGGTTGAGCAATATTTTTATATCCTGGAAGATCTGTTGCTGGCGCATCGGGTACCGGTTTTCACAAAACGAGCCAGGCGAAGGATGGTCAGGCATCCTAAATTTTATTTTTTTGATGCCGGAGTTTATCGCGCGATCCGTCCAAAGGGGCCTTTAGATCGACCTGAGGAAATTGAGGGGATGGCTCTGGAAACATTGGTGTTTCAGGAGTTATTGGCTGTAAACGATTTGTACAGGCTTGGTTATGAACTCTATTATTGGCGGACAAGCAACGGGCTGGAGGTTGATTTTATTTTGTATGGTGAAGCCGGGCTCATTGCTATTGAGGTGAAACGGGCTGCAAAGATTCGCAGCAAAGAATTCAGGGGATTAAAAGCTTTTGCCCGGGATTATCCAATGGCTTCGCTGTATATGTTTTATGGTGGGGATACAAAGATGTTTATTGACAATATAACCCTGATTCCGATTAAAGAGGCCCTGATGGAATTACCTGTTCTTTGTGAGTTCCGGGGACAGCATACTTAATTAAGGATCAGGTCTATCCTTATTTGAGCGATAATAGAGGTTGGCCTCCACTTTCAAACAGGGAGCTGATCAGTAACAGATTTTTATCCCTCTCTGCCGCACGTCCCAGGTCTTTGGTGAATCCGGCCTTGCTGAACAGGAGAAATTGGCAGTCTGGGGCAAGGGGGAGTTTGTTGTCTTTTATTTTATTTTGCAACTTTCTAAAAACAGATAGTCCCACTTTTTTATGGCTCCATTTGCACTCGCCAACGATATTTAATCGAAAATCGGTATTCACACCGGCCACATCTATTTCATAATTTCTCGCCCATTGGCGGCCGACCTTGAGGCAGCCGAAAACTGCAAAGTTGTTTTTTACAAAGTCCCGGCAGAGCTGCTCATAGCAAAAAGCAATATGGTTTTGAATCAGCGGATTGAGGCGTTCCATGATCAGCGCCGCCTGGCCGAATTCCAGAAAACTGTCATAAGGATAAATGCTGCCGAACCAGAGGCGAAGAAAAGGGTCGGCAACCTGGTAAAATCCCTTTTTAGATCGGGCGGGATTTTTTTCAAGAACAGGTACTTCTCGGTAAACGAGATAAAGGTCGCGCAGAAGTTCAATGTAGTGAGTGAGTTGATTGGCCGGCAGGCCGAGTTTGCTGCCTATTTCGGAGATTCGTCCCGTTCCGCCGCCAAGTACCTGAAGAATTGACCAGCATGTGTTTGGGGAAGAAATTTCTTCATGGAGAAGGTATCTCGCTTCGTGATAGAGAAGGCCGGAACGGTTCAGGACAAGTTCTTGCAGTGCTTCGGTAAAATTTTGATAACTTTGCAGAAGCTCAAGGTAGCGGGGAACACCTCCGCCCAAACTGTATAATTTAATGAGTTCTTCTTCTATCCGGCCGGGGAAAAAATCTTTCAAATGGTTGTAGCGGAGTGGTGTCAGTAAGATTTGGGCTGAAGCCCGCCCATAAAGGGGGGCGGATTGGGCCATGGTCTCACGGTACATCATTGATGTGACCGACCCGCAAAGAATGAGCATCACTTCTTCATGTTGCCAGTGCTCGTCCCACCATTTCTGTATAAATGATGAAAAGGCAGGCTGTGTCTGGCAGATGTACTGATATTCGTCGAGAATAAGGACAATCTTTGTGTTTTTTGGCCTGAAGCGGTCAAAGGCGGCAAAGAGATCGTACCATTCAGGATATTCCGCAGATTGCAGAAGAGGTTCCTGGAGGGCGGTGGCCATGGCAAGTGCCAGTGATTTTTTCTGTGATTGCTCCCCGGCTTTGTCCGCCATATAGTAGCAATGGCTTTTATCCCCGCAAAATTCGCGTAGTAGGGTCGTCTTCCCTAATCTTCTCCGACCGTAAAGGATGACAAGCTGCCCACTCTGTTTTTGATAAAGTGTTTTGAGTTGTGATAGTTCGGAATTTCTGTTGATGAAATTATTCATATTTTCACTATAATAGCCTGCGTATGAATAATCAATGGTGTTTCGAGTTCAGGGGACACCATACTTAATTGCTGACTCCTGCTGAACAAGGATGCAGCCTGTACCGTATGTCACGCATAGCAAGAGCCTTTCAGATGACGATTATAAAATTATTCGTGGTCACGAAAGAACCGGCAGACCGCTGGGAGAAGACAGTTTTATCGATCAACTTGAGAAGTTACTTCCCGTGTAACTATTCAGCAAGACAACCAGGGTGAAAATACCGGCATTTATTATAAAAGTAACAAAAAAAGACGAACATCGAACATTGAACTTCCAACATCGAATAAGGATGGAATCTAATCAGATTTTCCTTAATTCATCATTCAATGTTGGACGTTCGATGTTCGACGTTCAA
>JAYEPA010000306.1:0-6464 GCA_034723545.1 Thermodesulfobacteriota bacterium
CATGATTTTTTCCTCTTTTTGGATAATTGTGACCACAGTATCATGGTCATGATAAAGCATCAAGAGCGAAAAAATGATAACAATGATTTTTTCCGTCAGGATAGGGCCTTTAACCTGTTTTCTGATTCGAATATTTTATACGAAAGTTTCTCACGGAGCCCGCAGAGACACAGAGAAAAACCTCTGTGAGAAAATTTCATGGCTCGTTGAGGCTGTGTGCAGCCATGGCCGTTACTGATTCTTCGTAAATATTCGGCAGCACTCCAGCTGCGTACGATCAGGCTGACTCACATAGGACTACTATAGTTCACCAGCCTGCTTATACACATCTGAAGCGCTGCCAAATATTTATGATTTTGTGGTTTCAGCTGTTTTTCGGCATCAAACCGAATATTTACAATTCTTCTCCCCCTGCAACAGCCCCAGCAACTCCTTAGCTGATATTTTACCAGCTGAATCAGTGCCTTCAAGCAGGCTGTCGGCAAGATCGCGCTTCTGTTTGTGCAGGGCAACGATTTGTTCTTCAATGGAGTTCTTGATCACCAGCCGGTACACGGTTACCGGTCTTTCCTGGCCGATACGGTGGGCCCGGTCGGATGCCTGGTCTTCCACGGCCGGGTTCCACCAGGGATCCATGTGGATGACATAATCCGCAGCAGTGAGATTCAGTCCGGCCCCGCCTGCCTTCAGGCTGATGAGAAAGACATCACCCTCACCATTTTGAAAATTATTTATGCGCTCCTTTCTTTTTTTGATTGAAGTTGAACCATCCAGGTATTGATAGCTGATGTTGTTACGGTCAAGGTAGTCACGGATAATTCGCAGGTGACCAACAAACTGGCTGAAGATCAGGGCCTTGTGGTTGTTGGCTAAAAGTTCATTTAAGGTATCACCAAAGACCTTCAGCTTGGAGCTTGCGATTTTGCAGTCCGGCAGAACAAGGCTCGGATTACAGCATAATCTGCGCAGTTTCATGATTTCACCCAGGATTCGCAGATGTTTCTGCCCGGCCCCCTCGTCATCATGGGCGCTGATATTTTCCAGGGCTTTGAGGCGTTGGGCCTCGTAGAGCAACAGCTCTTCCGTGCTCATTTCAACTTTCAGGGTAATCTCGGTTTTGGCCGGCAGTTCCTGCAGAACATCACTTTTTAAGCGGCGCAGGATAAAGGGGCGAATCAATTTGCGCAGCCGGTTGCGGGCTTCATTGTCCTGGTCCCGCTCAATGGGAATGGCGAATTTTTCATTAAATTTTTTAAAAGAGCCGAGGAGACCGGGATTAAGAAAGTTAAAAAGAGTCCACAACTCACCAAGATGGTTTTCCACCGGGGTGCCGGTGGTGATGATTCTGAACTGAGCCTGCAGTTCCATGGCTGCCCTGGATCGTTTGGTCTGCATGTTTTTTATGGCCTGGGCCTCGTCAAGAACAACTGTCTGCCATTGTACCCCGGTTAAAAGCTCTGCTTCCATGGGCAAAAGTCCGTAACTGACGATAAGCAGGTCAAAGGGCTGAAGATTGTTGATGGTCTGCCGGCGATCACCCGGGCCAAAAACAATAACATTTAAGGTCGGGGCAAAACGGCGGGCCTCTTCCTGCCAGTTGGAGGTAACGGATAAAGGGGCCGCCACCAAGGTGGGGCCCCGGCCCGCCCGGAGCAGAATAGCAGTCAAGGCCTGGATGGTTTTGCCAAGTCCCATGTCGTCGGCCAGGCACCCACCCACCCCCCAATGGGACAGTTGAGCCAGCCAGTTAAATCCTGTTTTCTGGTAATCACGCAAAGAGCCCCGCAGGGTGGAGGGCACTTGGGGATTCACCACCTCACTGAGTTGTCTGCAATGCTGTTTCCAGGCCTTGTCGCTTTTCAGCTCTCCGGCTTCATCGGTAAGGTCTTCCAGGGCCAGGGCAGCCAGGGGTGCAAAGCGCACCCCTTTGCCATGGCCTTCCGAAAAGGCGTACAGTTCATCGAGCCTTTTACGCAGCTGTTTGGTGATGGCCAGAAAGGTTCCGTCATCAAGGGGAACAAAACGGCCGGTTGACCGGCTGAGCATATCCAGCAGTTTGCGCAAATCAAGGGCAAGAGAATCATCAATTTCCAGGGAGCCGGTGGCCTTGAACAAGTCTCGCTCCTTTTTGACCTGCATGGAAAAGGCGCCAAAGGAAACTTCCTTGCGCACAGCCAACTTTTCGCCCTGGGGCCATTCAAGGACAACATCATCGCCGCATTGTTTTAATTCCAGCAGCAGTTCCAATGAATCTTCCGGATCATCCACCAGCCACTGATTTTCAATCTCTTCCAGATGGTCTAGGGTGGGGCAGGAGTGGATAATTTTACTTTGCTGTTTTTTTTCTCTGCTAAAATCACGCACTGCCTGGATTTTTTTACCCTTAATCTCCGCCAGCACGCTTTTGCCGCCTTTAGCCGGCCTGAAACTGGATCCGCCCGTCCCAAAAGGTTTGACCAGAAATTCGAGCTTGATCCCGTCCTGATAGGGAATAATATGGGCATGGGGATGCCAGTCGGCCTTAACGGTCCTGGCTTTTTTTGTCGCCTCAAGATCGGAATGAACCGTGACCACGGATGAAAGAGAATCCGCTACCTGGCGTGCCAGTTTCTCTCCGGTTTTGGGGACAGTCAGCCCTTTTCCCAAGAATTCGGCAATTTTATTATGTTCTTTGTTAAAGCGTATTATTTTAAAACGGCTAGGGGTGTCCTTTATGACCTGAATCTCGTCCGTGATATTGGTAACTTCAGGAAATATGGTCAATTTCAGCTTGCCTTTTTCTTCTTTGATTCGCATTTCAGGCTCGGATAAAACAAGTTCTACCCTGACGCCGGGAGAATCTTCCAGGAAAAGGAGGGGATGGTCCACCAGGGCGGGCAGGGCCAGGTTCGTATCGAGAATATATTCGGTTTTGCCGTATCGCCAGCTGGTGCGGTAATATTCTTCCTTGATGGCCTGGCAGACCCGGCGGTCCTGGCCGGTAAGCCCTTCCATGGTATGGTGATTACGGTACAAGTTTTTCAGGGCCACGGGACGGCCCTTGGTCCAGCTGCCTTTTTTGCTCATTTTCTGCAGGCGGGGATTAATGTAGCAATAATTGTATTTTTCGTTATGACTAAACAGCCAGATCAGCCGTTGCTCAGCCGGGCCCGCAGGTTTTGATGTTTTATTGTTGTTTGTGATGGTTAACAGGGCGTTAAGGGTTTTTTCCCATTTGGGCTGTTCTCTGACCATGTCGACACAGCTCACGGTATTGCATGATGTATGCAGTTTTGCTGCTGTTTCGCTATTCGTCTTCCTTGCGTTGCCAAGGGAGGCCAGCAGGGAGGATAGTTCCGCTGCCAGCCAGGTGTAACCGTTTTTCAGGGCCTTGTCCCTGGTCTGTTTGAGTTGGGGGATATTTTTTTTAGCTGAATTTTTTTTAACCCAGGACAGGGAAAGATTATGGATGAAAATATCCAGTGGCTCTTTGTCGAAATTGTCCAATCGCTCCGATAAAAATTCTGAAGCAGGCAGACCCAGCTGGTCCTGAAAAACTGCTTTCATAACTCCCATCAGGGGGGAAAGAGAATATTTATTTTTTTGGGCAATCTCAATATAGGCAAGGGCCTCTTTGAGATATTTGTTATCACCTGTCTGCAAAAGAGTCAAAAGGTGAAATATCCCGGCATAGCTCTGCAGAAACAGTTTTCGTTTGCCTGTCAGTTTTTTTAGAAGTTTTATGTCTTCGTTGAAAATCTGCAGCGCCTTGGCGTAATTTCCGCTGATAAATTCCAACCACCCCAATCGGCTGAGCTGCTCCGGTTTAAGTTCATCGTCCAGACTGTCCAAAAGTATACGGGCAGAGGCGGTGTCGCCGCAAAGAAGGGAATGAAAGATAACGGTCAATCCCTCGCGTTTGCCGGGAAGCACGGAGTCATAGTTCCTGGTGATATATTGAATAATTTTTGTGATCGGTTCCAGGGAATATCCTGCCGCAATGAGCAGGGATCCCAAGACCTCAAGCCTGATTTTCGGGTTTATTTTTTCGATTATTTCAGGGGAAAAAGGTTGATTCAATATAATGAGAAATAAATTATCGTCATAATATTTATCACGGAAATATTTATAGGCATAAAAATTTGCGAGGCTGTGAATTTCCGTTATTGACTTGTTGGTAAATAGAGCAATCTGGAATGAGCGTATGACCTGCTGGTAATTTTCAAACTGGTTTGCTTTTGCATTTGTGGCGGGCAAGCCCATGTTTATCCGGACAACTTCGGCTATCTGCGAGAATTTATTTTCCATCAGAGCCTCGCGTACCGCCTGTTGCCGAATGGACTCAGGGCAGCATATTCCCCTGGTTGATTTCAGCAGCAACCCCTTGGCAATCAGTTCCTTCTGCAGGGGCTGGATGCTGGTCGAGTTGAATTCCCTGCCGTTATCGCTTAGAAATCCCAAGTCAGTGAGGCAACCCAGCATTGCATAGAGACGGCAGTAATCAACATTGACAGCCATAATTCGAACCATGGCTTTTTGAACCGGAAGCAGGGCTTGGTAATCTGATATTCGCCTGGCATCGGCGATTTTCTTGTTGATCATTTTTATAGGATTCCTTCTTTACGTTTGGCAAATGATGGTATAAATGAAAGTAAAGATCAGTAGTGTCCGGTTAGGAATTTGCAGAACTATTTGTCCCGGGAGACAGATTGAATTTTTTCTCTGGCACTGAGGGGACAGAATTTTTTTCGCGGTTTTTGCGAAAATTATTCTGTCCTCGGTCTTACTAACCGGACATTACTGGCTAAAAATACAAGAATCTAACCCAAATCTATTAAGTTTTCAGGTAAAAATATGGCGAAACACAAAATGATTTATCCAACTTTGGCTATGGCGCTGGATGCGGAATATAGAACAGATGACCTGAAGAAACTGGCCGGTTTCATCTGCCCCAAAGTGCCGACCAGGAAGGCTGATCGAATAGAGGCTATAGTCAGTACGATTTTTGATGATCCGAAAAAAGTTTTCGACCAACTTTCCCCCCTTGGCCAAAATGCGGTATCTGAAACAGTCCATACCTGGGGCGGTATTTTTGAGAGACGGATGTTTGCGGCCATGTACTCCGCCTCACCCTGGCCCCGGTCTGAAAACATTTATGGGGTGACTTGGGACCTGCTGCATCTTTTTCTGATTAACGGTCATATCCCGATGGATCTGCTGGAAAAACTAAAAAGTATTGTTCCCAAGCCTCCTGATGATGAAATTGACTACATCGACGATATTACCGAGGATGATTATTTCGATGAGGATTGTATCGTCCGGGAGACCTCCCGGGCTGCCCTGGCCAATCTGGCCACTTTGTTAAACCTTGTTGCCGATAAAAAGATACGGGTCAGCGCCAAAACCGGACGGGCCACGGCGGCAACTGTCAGAAAGCTTGATGATCTGCTCTATGACGGGGATTGGTATGATGATGACGAAATTGGCCCGATGCAATCTTTTGCCTGGCCGCTCCTGCTCCAGGGGGGCGGACTGGCAAAGGTGGATGGTTCTTTTTTAAAGTTGACTCCGGCAGGTCGTAAGGCATTGAAAAATGATATTGCAGGGGGCATCAAGACTGCCTGGAAAAAATGGGAAAAAACTAAAATAATTGATGAATTTTCCAGAGTGACCGCGATAAAAGGGCAAAAGTCAAATCGGGGACGCACCATGACCAGTCTGGTCAAACGTCGACCGATGATCAATATGCTTCTTGAGGATCTGCAACCAGGAAGATGGATTGACCTTGATGAACTTGCCCGTGTGATGCAAACAACGTCGTTGTACTCTTTTGACATGGTCAATTACGGCTGGAAACTCTATTTTCTTGATCAGCATTACGGTCATCTTGATTATCATGATACCTGGCCGCTTTTACAGTTCCGGTATCTGCTTGTTTATCTTTTTGAATATTGCGCGACCCTCGGTATTGTTGACGTGGTCTATAAAGATCCCCAGGGGGCAAGATCAAGTGATTACAGCTCATGCTGGGGAACCGATGAATTATCTTTTCTCAGCCATTGCGATGGTCTGCAATATGTGCGGGTCAATGATCTCGGGGCCTTTGCTTTGGGGCGTACCGATGAGTTTGAGGTAAAAAATGACAATATAGATTTATTTGCCTTTGAAGGATCGGACCTGCTCTTTATCGGAGACGGTACAATTCCCCCGGGCCAGGCCCTTTATCTGGAAAAAATAGCTGAGCGTAAAGAAGTTGACAGATGGCGGTTGTCGGCTTCATCACTGCTTGCCGCGATTTATGGAGGGGAGAGCCTGGCTGAAATCAAGATGATGCTTGGGGACGCATCTGCTGATAGCTTCAGCAAAGAAGTTGAACAACTTTTCAAAGATGTCGAACAACGCTCCACCGCTTTTGTTGATGTTGGCAAAACAACCTTGATCGAATGCGGTTCTGAATTTCGCAAACAGGCCCTGACCCATAAAAG
>JAYEPA010000307.1:0-4645 GCA_034723545.1 Thermodesulfobacteriota bacterium
ATTGTGTTGGAACAATCCAGGAGCCGCCGACACAGGCCACATTATCAAGGGCCAGGTAGTCATTGTAGTTTTTTACGGAAATCCCGCCGGTGGGACAAAAAGTGATCTGCGGAAAGGGGCCGCCGATGGATTTAAGCATCCGGACTCCGCCTGCTGCCTCGGCAGGAAAAAATTTAAACTCCGTATATCCCAGTTCCATGCCGAGCATCAGTTCAGAGGCGCTGGAGATGCCGGGGATCAAGCCAATAGGCCCCTGGTTGGCCGCAGTAAGCAGACGCGGGGTCATGCCGGGGCTGATGGCAAAAACTGCGCCTGCCTCTGTAACCGCTTTCAGATTTTCCAGTGAGACGACTGTCCCGGCGCCGACCATGGCCTCCGGAACCTCCCGGCTGATTCTGCGGATAGCTTCAACCGCCACCTCACTGCGCAGGGTGACTTCCAGGACTTTAACACCGCCTTTGAGCAATGCTTTCGCCAGGGGGACTGCATGTTCGATATTTTTTATCACTATCACCGGCACAACCGGCCCGGCATTGAGGACTTCCAGTGGAGTTATCTTCCAGTTTCTTATATTTGACATTGGTTTATCCTTTGTAATAAATCATAAATCACGAATCATGTGGAAAGACCACATTGCAGCTTTCGTGGACATAGGTAAAGATGGAGCTGGCGCCTTCTTCGGCACCAAGAAGATCTTTACGCAACGGGGCAAAGATCTGGCGGCCCAGACCGTAGCGCTGGGCCTCAAGATTCGGGGCAGCGTATTCACGCTCAACAAGTTCCTGGTTGTCCACCTTCAGCTCCAGGACGTTATTGTGGGCATCCATCCGAATGATATCACCATCCTGAACCTTGGCCAGCATACCGCCACAGAAGGCCTCCGGAGTACAGTGGATGGCAAAGGGAACTTTGCCAGAAGCCCCGGACAGCCTGCCGTCTGTAACCAGGCCGACTGTGTAGCCGCGGTCCATAATTATTGAAAGATAATTGATCAATTTATGCAGTTCCGGCATGCCATTAGCTTGGGGCCCCTGGAAACGGACAACCGCCACCATGTCATGATTTAATTTATCCGCCTTAAAGGCCTCTTCCAGTTCATGCTGGGTGTTAAAGACCATGGCCGGTGCTTCCACCAGGGTCTTCTCCCCGTCGGCCAGGGCGGAGATCTTCATGATCGACCTCCCCAGGTTACCGGACAGAACCTTGGTGCCGCCCATTGTGGCAAAGGGTTTATCAACCGGGGCAATGACTTCGGGATCTCCGGACTGGGCAGGCCCCTCCTGCCAGATTGCTTTATCACCTTCAAGCACGGGTTGTTGCAGATACCTGGTCAGCCCCTGTCCGGCAACGGTCTGTACATCTTCGTGCACCAAGCCGCCTTTCAGCAGCTCCCGGATGAGCACGGCCATGCCGCCGGCCTGTTGAAAGGAGTTGATGTCGCCGGGACCGTTGGGATAGATGCGAACAATCAAGGGAACCACGTCCGAAAGATCGGAAAAATCATCCCAGTCAATGCGGATTCCAGCTGCACGGGCAATGGCCACCAGATGCATGGTCTCATTGGTGGAGCCGCCGGTGGCCAAGAGTCCAACCATGGCATTGACCACGGATTTCTCACTGATCACATGGGCCAGAGGGGTGTAGTCCTCGCCGAGATGGGTCATGGCCGTAATCCGTACGGCAGATGCCCTGGTCAGTGCGTCACGCAGTTTCGTACCGGGATTGACAAAGGAGGCACCTGGCAGATGCATACCCAGCATTTCCGCCATCAATTGGTTGGAATTGGCCGTGCCGTAAAAGGTACAGGTTCCGGGACTGTGATAGGCTTTAACCTCGGAGGCCAGCATCTCTTCACGGCTTATTTTTCCCAGGGTAAAAAGTTCACGGTTATGGGCCTTTTCCTTGTTGGGCAGGCCCGAGGTCATGGGTCCTGCCGGTATCAGGATCATGGGCAAATGGCCGAACTGGAGAGCGCCCATGAGTAGTCCGGGCATGATCTTGTCACAGACGCCCAGCAGCAACGCCCCGTCAAAAACATTATGGGACAGGCCGATAACCGTAGACATGGCAATCACATCCCGGCTGATCAGGCTCATGTCCATGCCTGCCTCGCCCTGGGTGATCCCGTCACACATGGCAGGTACGCCACCGGCAAACTGGGCCGTGCCACCGGCCTTGGCAACGGATTTTTTGATGATCTCCGGGTATGCCCCTAAGGGCTGGTGGGCCGAGACCATATCATTATAGGCCGAGATAATACCAATGTTAGGTACGCTGTCGTCGAGTAGGGCCGTGCGACAGCCTGCCTGACAGGCGGCAAGATCGTGGGCAAAATTGCTGCAGGGAAGTTTTTTGCGAAAAACTCCCTCGCCCCGGGCCTCCTCTACTCTCTGTAGATACATCTCCCGGCTTATTTTGCTGCGCTCGATAATTCTCCGGGTAACTTTTTCAACTGTTTTATGCATGCTGTTCTCCATTACGGCGCCCAAAAAACGGTCACCGGTGTTGTCTGTTGTCGCAGGATAAAGCGGATGGGCATTGCCTCGACCGGACCATCTTTCAGGGCCTTTTGCAAAACATCATTTTTTTCTTGACCGGTGATGTGCAGGTAAATCTGTCCGGAATCAAGAATTGCCGGCAGAGTCAGGGTCATCCGTTCATGGGGTGCGGTAAGCGGCGCAATACCCATACAGGTTTTGCCTGAATCCATGTCCGTTGCCCCGGCCAATTTTTCAGCGCCGGGAAACAGGGAGGCGGTATGACCGTCACCGCCCATGCCCAGGATTAAAACATCAAAGGGCCGGGAGATCTGTTGCAGTTGCAGCTCACATTCCTGTTCTCCTGCGCCTGCAGTTGCAGCCGAATTTTTCATACCGATAAAGGTGGCTGCGGCAGCTCTGTTTTTAAGGAGGTGTTCTCGAACCAGATGTTCATTGGAATCTGATTCCGCTGGCTCCACCCAGCGTTCATCCACCAGGATGACAACAACATCCTGCCAGGAAATATCCAGCCCCGACAACCTCTCAAACAACTCCACCGGAGTAGAGCCGCCGGACACCGCTAGACTTGCCCGACCGTTATGTTGTATGCCTCTGGTCAGCAACTCGCCGATTTGCTCAGCAAGTTCAACGACCAGATTCTTTCGCTCGGAAAATTCTTTAAAAGTAAAATTCATAATTCGTCATTCGTAATTCGTAATTATTTATTCTTCCCACTCCCTGCCATCTCTTGCCAGTAATGCCACCGAGGCAACCGGCCCCCAGCTGCCGGCGGGATACGACCTTGGCGGTTCATTGGAGCTGGCCCAGGCTTCCTGGATGGAATCGATCCATTTCCAGGACCGTTCAACCTCATCCCGACGAATAAAGAGAGACTGGTTGCCGTGCATGGTTTCCAGGATAAGCCGCTCATAGGCATCGGCGATACGTGCATCGCTGAAGGCCTCTGAAAAACTCAAATCAAGCAGGGTTTTCTGCAGCTTGATCCCCTTGCCGATACCGGGAACCTTGTTCATCATCACAATTTCCACACCCTCGTCGGGCTGCAGACGAATCACGAGTTTATTCTGCGGCAGATGTTTGTAACTGTCCTTGAAAATATTGTGGGGGAGCCGCTTGAAGTAGATAACCACCTCGGAACGTTTTGTGGTCAGCCGCTTGCCGGTGCGCAGGTAAAAGGGGACATCGGCCCAGCGCCAGTTATCGATGTCCACCCGAATGGCGACAAAACTCTCTGTGGTCGAATTAGGGTTCCCATCTTCCTCTTCCAGATATCCGGGAACCGGCTTGCCCTTGATAAAACCGGCTTTATATTGTCCCCTGACGGTTTTATCATCAATATTATCGACAGTGATAGGACGCAGAGCTTTAAGCACCTTTAACTTCTCATTGCGGATGGAGTCGCCATGCATGTTAACCGGCGGCTCCATGGCCACCAGGGTCAGGATCTGCATCAGGTGGTTCTGTACCATATCCCGCGTCTGGCCGGACTTGTCAAAATAGCCCCAGCGTCCCTCGATGCCCACCTCCTCGGCCACCGTGATCTGGACATGATCAATGGTGTTATGGTCCCAGTTGGTGGTAAAGATGGAATTGGCAAAACGGAGTGCCAACAGGTTCATGACGGTTTCTTTACCGAGATAATGATCAATGCGGTACACCTGGTCCTCGGTAAATACCCTGGCTACGGTATCATTAATCTCCTGTGATGTTTCAAGGTTCCGACCGATGGGTTTTTCCAGAACCACCCTGGTTTCCGGAGTAACGATAGAGGCGTGGTCAAGGCCCTTGCAGATATCGTCAAAGAGAAAGGGGGCCACGGAAAAATAATTGACCAACACTCGCTGCTCCTGGTCAATCACCTCCTGTAAACGGCTGTATTCCTCCGGCACATCCAGGTTGATCAGCACATAATGCAGCCTGTTCAGCAGCCGCTCAACCACGTCCGGCTCCAGGGGATCCTTGACAAAGGTCTCCAGGCTGTCGCGCATCCTGGCGACAAAATCCTCCTGGCTGAGTTCGTGGCGGGCAACCCCGATAATGCGGGTATCTTCATGCAGCAGACCGGCTATGTCCAGCTGATAGAGCGAGGGTATCAGTTTACGCCGGGATAAATCTCCGAGCACCCCGAATATGGTAAAATCACA
>JAYEPA010000307.1:4745-6449 GCA_034723545.1 Thermodesulfobacteriota bacterium
CGTGGCGGGCAACCCCGATAATGCGGGTATCTTCATGCAGCAGACCGGCTATGTCCAGCTGATAGAGCGAGGGTATCAGTTTACGCCGGGATAAATCTCCGAGCACCCCGAATATGGTAAAATCACAAGGTTTGTTTGTGTCAATACCTGGCATATCATTCTCCAATTATTTAAATATTTGTAACTATTCAGCTGCACCTCATTTTCGCTCATTTAGGCCTGCTTGAGTAGCACAAGTACGCTTCGCAGACCTAAATAAACGAATCTAAGGCACATCTGAACAGTTACAGACCGAGTTTTTTGTAACATTTTTACACACGCTGAATAGTTACAAATATTTGAAATTTTACTGTAAATATTCGGCTTGACGCGGAAAAACAGCTAAAACCACAAAGTCGTAAATATTTGGGTAGTGCCCCAGGTTCGCTTGAGCCGGCTTGTGAGCTATATTGAGTCATATGTGAATAAGCCGGATCGAGCGAAGATGGGGTGCTAGCCGAATATTTACATTTTACGAGGCTCAGGAAACACGATCCCACCCTCGGGGATGCGCTGCCATTTCAATTCAACAGGAAAAGGCTGTACCTGCCAGATCTTACGAGCATAATCACTGATGGAGCGGTCCGAGGAAAACTTACCCATACGGGCAACATTGAGAATCGACATTCGGGTCCACTTATCCTGATCCAGGAAGGTCTCGCTCACCCGATCCTGACAGTCAATATAATCCTGGTAGTCTGCAAAACAGAGATACTGATCGTCATAGAGCAGTGAGTCTACTATCGGCTTAAACAGCTCCCGGTCACCATGGGAAAAATAACCGGAGTTGATCAGCTCGATGACCGCCCGCAACTCTTCATTATTCTGGTAGTACTCCATGGATCTGTAGCCTGCGCTCTGCTTTTCATAGACTTCCTCAACTTTGAGGCCGAAGAGAAAGAAATTCTCCGCACCCACCTCCTCACGGATCTCGACGTTGGCGCCATCGAGAGTGCCGATGGTCAGGGCCCCGTTCATGGAAAACTTCATGTTGCCGGTACCCGAAGCCTCCATACCGGCCAGGGATATCTGCTCGGACAAATCGGTCATAGGGTAGATTTTATGGCCAATTTTCACGTTATAATTGGGGATAAAGAACACTTTGAGACGACCTCGCACATCAGGATCATTATTGACCACCTCAGCCACAGAGCTGATCAGCTTGATGATACGCTTGGCCATGAAATATCCCGGTGCAGCCTTGCCGCCAAAAACAAAAACCCGGGGAGTGATATCAATATTTGGATTGGCCTTGATCCGGTTATAAAGGGTGATGATATGCAGCACGTTCAAATGTTGCCGTTTATACTCGTGGATGCGCTTTACCTGGACATCAAACAGGGCTTTTGGATTGACCACTGTGCCGTTTTCCCTATAGGCATAATCGGCCGCATCCTTTTTGTTCGCCTCTTTGACCTTGCGCCAGGCCTCGCAGAAGGAGGCATCATCCACCAGTTTTTCCAGTTTTTTCAGCTCATCAAGGTGGGTGACCCATCCCTCGCCTATGGCATCAGTCATCAACTTTGTCAGCCGCGGGTTGCTCAGTACTATCCAGCGGCGCGGCGTTACACCGTTGGTGACATTGTGAATCTTGCCCGGATACATCTCGTTAAAATCTTTCAGGCTATGCTTGCGCACCAAATCGGTATGCATGGCTGCCACCCC